>CALWRP010000074.1 GCA_944383955.1 uncultured Clostridia bacterium | reverse complement strand
TCCCAGACCCGGCGCAGCGCTTCCTCGGAAAGGGGTGCGCTGTCGTTTGCGACGGTAAACGTAATCCCGCCGTGTTCCCGGCGGAGCGACGCCTCCACGCACCCGCCATACGGCGTGTATTTGACGGCGTTTGTGGCGAAATTCTCAATGACCTGAACGATGCGGCTCTCGTCCGCCGTGACGGTGAGTTCCCCGGGCAGGCTGAGCGTGAGCCGCAGTTCCTTGGCCTTGATCGCCCGCTCCAGCTTGTCAAACACAGCGCGCACGAGCGCGGGGAGAGAAAACTCGTCCCGGGAAAGCTTCACCCTGCCCGCCTCCAGCCGGGAGAGATCGAGCATCTCGAGCACCATGGCGTCCATGCGCTCCGTTTCCGAGAGAATCACGTCGAGATATTGATCTCTCTTTTCCTCCGCAATGCGTTCCCGCAGCCCTTCGGCATAGCTGTGCACCACCGCGAGAGGCGTTTTCAGCTCATGGGCGATGTTTGAGGTCAGCTGCCTGCGGTTTTCCTCCGCGTCCTCGGCATACCGCAGCGCGGTGTTGAGCCGGGTGATTTCGTTTTTCTGCCTGCCAAGCTCCCCGGCGTCCTCCTGCAGCACGCCGCGCACCCGGGCAAGGCCGTCGAACAGCTCCCGTCCCTCCCGCCAGACGCGGCGGCGCGGCGCGGTCCATTCGGTTCGCCCGTCTTTCGCCAGCTCCTCCGCCGCCAGCCGGGCCGGGACAATCAGTCTGCGCCGGAGGACGATCCACAGCAGAAGCGCCAGTGCGGCAGCGAGGAGGAATGAGCCCAGATAGACGTGCTTCAGCTCGATTGCCGCCATGCGCCACGGGGAGCAAACCACCACGCTGACCGTGTAAAAGAGCAGCTCCGGCGCGTTCGGATCGCCCGGATCGGGAAAATAGTCCCACCCGTAATCGGGGATCACCTCGCCGTTCTGCCGCAGGCAATAGCCGGCGCTGGGGATCACCAGCGTGTCCCCTTCAAAGCGGCTGCGAAGAACGCCCTGTTCGGTCAGACCGGACGCCAAATCGAGGAGAAGCTCCTCCTGGCCGTCATATTGCTTCCCGCCATAGGAGACGGGGGGAAGAGGCTGCGGCAGGCAGAGATCAAATTGATCGGCGTAGAGCACAACCTGCTCTCCGTCCGGGGGAACCGCGTCAGGGTTCTCGTAGAGAAGCTTCCACGGCAGGTCAAACGTTTTCACTATGCCGGAAACGGTGAACGACCCGGACCCCATGTCCGACAGCGCCCTCGAGAAATCCTCGCAGGAGACGTATTCGATGGCAAACGGAAGGAAATCCGCGCCGTCGAACGTTCCGGTAAACCGCAGAGCCTCCGCAAAAAAGCGGATGGACAGGCCGTTTTCAAGCTCCCGGCCTGCTTCCGTCAGGCACGCGCGGTCGAAGCGGGCGCGGGCAAAGCCCGCCGGGGAGACGTCCTCCCCGCTGTTCCATTCCTCCTCCGTCAGCCAGGCAAAGGTGAAAAAATCTTCCCAGCTGCACGCGAGGAGCTCGCCCCGCGCGTCAAAGACAGCGGTGGCAAACGAGAAGGTGTCCTCCGTGGACTGGATGAGAAAGCCGTTCCCGCGCCCGTCCGCGCCGGAGACCGCGCCGTTGTCTATGGGGCGGCGGCCGTCGCAGGCAGCGCTCCATTGCTGCCATGCCAGCAGGTTCTTGTGGTCCGTGTCCCCCTCAACCGCCGGTTCGGTGTAGCGCAGGCCGGCAAGCAGCGAGGCGTACCCGCTGGAATCCCGCAGCGCCCTTGCCGCGGCAAACTGGGCGGTCACACGGGTCAGGCAGACCATGGACACGCCCCAGAGCAGCAGCATCGAAAGCGAGAGCAGCAGCGCGGTCATGGCTGCGGAGGATGGAGAGCGTCTTCGTTTCATCCTTCTCCCTCCCATCGGTATCCCGCCTTGATCACGGTTTTGACGCAGGAAGCGCTCTCTCCCAGTTTTTCGCGCAGCCGCCGAATGTGGGTGTCGACCGCCCGCGCCTCCCCTTCGTAATCGTAGCCCCAGCACTTGACGAGAAGCTGCTCGCGGCTCATCACGATGTTCCGGTTCTGCATCAGACAGCGCAGCAGGGCAAATTCCTTCGGAGTGAGCGCAAGCTCCCGCCCGCCGGCAAACGCCTTCTGCGCGGAGAGCACAAGCTTCACGCCGCCGTCCTCAAGCACGTCCCCGGCCAGCATATTTCCCCGGCTGCGGCGGATCAGCGCCGACACCTTCGCGTAGAGCACCGACATCGAAAACGGCTTCGTCACATAGTCGTCCGCCCCGAGTTCATAGCCGAGCAGCTTGTCCTCCTCGGCGGACAGCGCGGTGAGAAAAACAATGGGCACGCCGCTCACGCGGCGCACGGCGCGGCACACGGAGAGACCGTCGAGCCCCGGCATCAGGATGTCGAGCAGCACGGCGTCAAATTCCTCTTCCGCCAGCATGGCGAGAGCCTGTGCGCCGTCCGCGGCCTGCGCGGGCAGCTCGCCGCGGCTGCGGAAATAGTCGCACAAAACCTCCCGCAGCTTTGCCTCGTCCTCCACGATCAGGATTTTGTGGTGCATCCCTCTCCCTCCTTCCGCTTTGATTGTAGCGTACCGGTTTGTATTCTCTGTGTCAATATGGCCCGTATCCAATCATTTCCGCGTGAAATGCCGAGGAGCCGGGACGGCTTTTGCCGCCCCGGCCCCTTTTCCGCGCATATTTTGCTCAGAATACGCAGTACCGGCTCATGTAGTCCTCCATCAGCGGAAGGAGGCTTTCGTACTCCGGCTTCGTCTGCAGGTACTCGTGAATGTCCCGCACGGTGACGAGCGCGTGCACGCGGATGCCGAACTCCTCCTCGACCTCCATGACGGCCGTCTTTTCGGGGTTCTGGCCGAATTCGCAGCGGTTCACGGAAATGAACATGTCGGTGACCTTCACGTCGCCGCAGGAGGCGAGCACGGGCATCGTCTCGCGCACGGCGGTGCCGGCGGTGATCACGTCCTCGATGATGATGACGCGGTCGCCGTCCTTCGGCTTGTAGCCCACGATGCTGCCGCCCTCGCCGTGGTCCTTTGCCTCCTTGCGGTTGAAGAAGAAGGGCTTGTCCACGCCGTGATTTCTGGCCAGCGCGCCGGCCGTGGTGGTGACGAGGGGAATGCCCTTGTAGGCGGGGCCGAACATGGCGTCGAACTCGCCGCCGACGGTCTCGTGGACGAGGGAGGCGTAGAACTCGCCGAGGCGGGAGCTCTGCAGGCCGGTGCGGTAGTTGCCGGTGTTGACGAAGTAGGGCGTGTTGCGGCCGCTCTTCGTCACGAAATCGCCGAAGCGCAGCACGTCGGCGCTCATCATGAACTCGATAAATTCCTTCTTGGCAGGTGTCAGCATCAAGAATTCATTCCTTTCCAAAGCGTTTGTGTTCCGTGCTCTCATTATACCGTCCCCGCGGGAAAAACGCAACCGCGAAGGGCGGGGACGCGCAGCCCAAAAATCGCGGCGGAGAAGGCTGATTTTTGGTTGTCTCTCCCGCTTGCCAGGGCGGGCGGCGATGTGCTATCATAATACTCTGAAAAGAACAGAACAGGCCGCGCGCCGGACGACCCCACCCCCCACAGGGAGGCTGGGGCGTTTGTGCGTGCGAAAACGCGCGCCGGAAAACAGGAGGAAGGATTCAGCATGTTGTTTTTTTCGAGAAATAACGCCCCCACGGGGCCGGTAGAATATATTGTGGCGGGCCTCGGCAATCCGGGGAGCAAATATGAGAACACGCGCCACAACGCGGGCTTTCTGGCGATCGAGCGGCTGGCGGAGAAATCGGGCGCGTCGATCGACCGGCTCAAGTTCAAGGGCCTCACCGGCCAGGCGGAGGTGGGCGGCAGGCGCGTGCTGCTGCTCAAGCCCTCCACCTATATGAACCTCTCCGGCCAGAGCGTGCAGGAGGCGCTCGCCTTCTATAAGCTCCCGCCGAGCCGCTGCATCGTCCTCTTCGACGACATCTCCCTCGAGCCGGGGCGCATGCGCATCCGCGCCAAGGGCACCGACGGCGGCCACAACGGGATGAAGAACATCATCTACCTCACCGGCCGCGACGATATCCCGCGGATCAAGCTCGGCGTCGGCAAGAAGCCGAATCCAGGCTGGGATCTGGCCGACTGGGTGCTCTCGCGGTTTTCGCCCGCCGACCTCAAGGCCCTCGATCCCGTGCTCGACCACGCGGCGGAGGCCGTCGCCCTCATCGTGAACGGCAAGCTTCAGGAAGCGCAGAACCGCTTCAATTCCTGAGAGAAGGCGAAGCTTGCATGGAAAACTTTGTCTTCAGCGTCAACGCGACATTTCCGATTTTTCTCGTCATGATGGCCGGGTGGCTGCTGCGCCGCTTCGGCATGCTCACGCAGGGCTTTGTGGACGTGGCAAACCGGTTCAATTTTTATGTGACGCTGCCGATCCTGCTCTTCACGGAGATCTCGGCCATGAGCCTCTCCGAGGCCTTCGACCCCGCCTTCTTCTTCTATTGCATGGGAGCGACCGTCGCGGGCATCTGCATCATCTGGGCGCTGTCCGCCCTGTTTATCCGCGATAAGAAGATGCTCGGCGCGTTCGTGCAGGGCTGCTACCGCGGCAGCCCCGCCGTGATGGGCGTCGCCTTTGTGATGAACATGTACGGCAACGCCGGGGCCTCGCCGCTGATGATCGTGGCCTCGGTGCCGCTGTTCAACATCTTCGCCGTGCTCATTCTCACCATCCACGGGGACGGCGGCGGCTTCCACCCGGCGCAGCTCAAAAAGGCTCTGCTCGGCGTGTGCAAAAACCCGATCCTGTGGGGCATCCTCGCCGGCCTGCTCTTCTCTGTGGCAGGCTGGGAGTTTCCCACGCTCGTCAACAAAACGCTCGGCTATTTCGCCGATATGTCCACCCCGATCGCCCTCGTAGCCATCGGCGCGGGCGTGCAGCTGGGGGAGGCGTTCGCGCGCTGGCGGCAGACGCTGCTGGCCGCCTTTGTCAAGCTGCTGGCCCTGCCGGGCGTCTTCCTCACGCTGGCCCTCTTTCTCGGCTTTCACGGCGACCAGCTCGTCGCCCTCGTCGCCATGCTCGGCCTGGCTACCACGCCCAGCGCCTATATCATGGCAAAGAATATGAAGAACGACGCGGTGCTCACCTCGGGGATCATCGTCGTCACCACGCTGCTCTCGAGCGTCACCGTCACCGGATGGATCTTCCTGCTGCGCACGCTGGGAAGAATTTGAGGCGCGGCGTTTTTCCACAGCTTTCAGGGGAGGTGGAGCAATGAAATTTCTCTATTCCGTCATGGGCAGGCTCCCGGAGTTTCAGGAGCTGGAGCGCGCGGTGAGCGCCGGCGGCCTGCCCGCCGCCGTCACCGGGCTTTCCGCCGTGCACAAGGCGGCCTTTATCGCCTCGCTGTGCAGGCGGCAGAAGAAGAAGGCCTTCCTCCTCGCGGGCGAGGAGCCGGAGGCCCAGCGCCTGTGCGGCGATCTGCAGGCCATGGGCCTGCGCCCGCTGTTTTATCCCTACCGCGACTTCGCCCTGCGCGACACCGAGGGCGCCTCGCACGAATTCGAGCGCCAGCGGCTGCAGGTGCTGGCCCTGATGGCCTCCGGGGAGTACGACGCCGTCGTCAGCTGCCCGGACGCCGCCCTGCAGTACACCATCCCGCCCGCGGAGCTGCGGCGGCGGGCCGTCACCCTGCGCCCCGGCGCGCAGGTCTCGATGGAGAAGGTGGAGGAGACGCTGCTCGCCTGCGGCTATGAGCGCGCCGTGCAGGTGGACGGCAGCGGCCAGTTCTCGCGCCGCGGCGGCATCCTCGACATCTTCACCCCGGACGCCGCCCAGCCGGCCCGCCTCGAGTTCTGGGGCGACGAGATCGACACCATCTCCCTCTTCGACGTGGAAACGCAGCGCCGCATGGAGGCGGTGGAGGAGCTCGTCCTGGCCCCGGCGGTGGAGGCGCTGACCGCCGATCCCGCCGCGCTGGCGGAGAAGATCCGCGCCCTCGCCGGCTCGCTGCGCGGCAAAACCTCCGCCAAGGCGAAGGAGCTGCTGCTCTCGCAGGCGGATAAGCTCGCCTCCGGCGTGCATCTGGCCTGCCTCGACAAATTTCTCCCCCTGCTCTACGACGCCCCCGCCACCCTCTTCGACTACGCCGGGGACGACGCGCTCTTCTTCCTCAGCGAGTCCTCGAAGTGCCGCGAGCGCATGCGCGCCTCGCAGTGGCAGTGGGGCGAGGAGGTCAAGGACTACCTCGAGGAGGGCGTGCTCTGCCGCAGCCTCTCCAAATATCAGGAGGACTGGCCCTATCTGCTCAGCCGCTTCGAGCGCGCCGGCATCTATCTCGACGTGTTCGCCCGCGGCGGCTATGAGACGCCGGTGCGCGCGCAGATCGCCGTCACCGCGCGCCAGCTCTCCGTGTGGGGCGGCGGCACGCAGCTCCTCTGCGAGGATTTGACGGCCATGCTGCACAACAAGTGGGCCTGCGTGGTGCTGGCCGGCAACGAGAAGACCGCCCGCACCGTGGCGGAGGATCTGCGCGCCCAGGGCCTGCCCGCGGACTACCTCGAAAATCCGGAGACCGTGCAGCGCGGCACCGTGGCGGTGACGGCGGGCGGGCTCTCCGCGGGCTTCGAGCTTCCCGGGGCCTTCTTCGGCCTCATCACCCACGGCAGGCTTGCGCAGGGCCCCGTGAAGAAGAAAAAGCGCCCCAAGAACAGCCAGGAGATCTACAGCCTCTCCGATCTCGTCCCCGGCGACTACGTCGTCCACGTCACCTACGGCGTCGGCGTGTTCGAGGGCATCCACAAGATCGACATGCACGGCATCGTCAAGGACTATATCAAGGTGCGCTACGCGAAGGGCGACGTGCTCTATGTGCCCGTCACGCAGCTCGATCTGGTGAGCAAATATATCGGCCCGCGCGAGGATTCGAGCGTCAAGCTCAACCGCCTGGGCGGCACGGAATGGCAGAAGGCCAAGACGCGCGTGCGCCATGCCGTGCGCGATATGGCCAAGGAGCTCATCGAGCTTTACGCCAGGCGCATGCAGGTGAAGGGCCACGCCTTCCCGGAGGACACGGAGTGGCAGCACGACTTCGAGGCGCACTTCGAGTTCGAGGAGACGGAGGATCAGCTGCGCTGCATCGACGAGATCAAGAGCGACATGGAGCGCGAGGCCCCCATGGACCGCCTGCTGTGCGGCGACGTCGGCTTCGGCAAGACGGAGGTGGCGCTGCGCGCCGCGTTCAAGTGCGTCTCAGACAGCAAGCAGTGCGCCATTCTCGTTCCCACGACGATCCTCGCCTGGCAGCATTACCAGACGATCCTGCGCCGCATGGAGGGCTTCCCGGTGAAGGTGGAGATCCTCTCGCGCTTCCGCACGCCGAAGCAGCAGGAGGCGATTCTGCGCCAGCTGCGCCGCGGCGAGATCGACATCGTCGTCGGCACGCACCGCCTCGTGAGCAAGGACGTGGAGTTCCGCGACCTCGGCCTCGTCATCATCGACGAGGAGCAGCGCTTCGGCGTTGCGCAGAAGGAGCGCCTCAAGACGGTGTGCGCCTCCGTCGACCAGCTCACCCTCTCGGCCACGCCGATCCCGCGCACGCTCAACATGGCCCTCTCCGGGATCCGCGACATGAGCGTCATTGAGGAGGCCCCGCACGACCGCCACCCCGTGCAGACCTACGTCCTCGAGCACGACAACGGCGTGATTCACGAGGCGATCCGGCGCGAGATCCGCCGCGGCGGCCAGGTGTACTACCTGCACAACGACGTGGCCTCGATCGAGGGCGTGGCGGCGAAGATCCAGGCCGCCGTGCCGGAGGCCCGTGTCGGCTTCGGCCACGGCAAGATGAGCGAGCAGGAGCTCTCCGAGATCTGGAGGAAGATGATCGAGCACGAGATCGACGTCCTCGTGTGCACCACGATCATTGAGACGGGCGTGGACGTGCCGAACGCCAACACCCTCATCATCGACAACGCCGACCGTCTCGGCCTGTCTCAGCTGCACCAGATCCGCGGGCGCGTGGGCCGCTCGAGCCGCCGCGCCTACGCCTATCTCACCTTCCAGCGCAGCAAGGTGCTCACCGAGATCGCCCAGAAGCGCCTCTCGGCCATCCGCGAGTTCACGGAGTTCGGCTCCGGCTTCAAGATCGCCATGCGCGATCTCGAGATTCGCGGCGCGGGCAACATTCTCGGCGGGGAGCAGCACGGCCACATGGAGGCCGTCGGCTATGACCTCTACCTGAAGCTTCTCGCCGAGGCGATCAAGCGCGAGAAGGGCGAGGAGGTGGAGGCGGTCGACGAGGGCTGCCTTGTCGATATGCAGATTCAGGCGCACATTCCGGAGAGCTACATCGGGGATCTCAACCAGCGGCTCGAGATTTACCGCCACATCGCCGGGGTGCGCAATGAGGAGGACGCCATGGACGTCACCGACGAGCTGATCGACCGCTTCGGCGAGCCGCCGGAGAGCGTGAACGGCCTGATTCAGATCGCCCTTCTGCGCAGCCGCGCCACCGCGCTGGGCGTCACCGAGGTCAAGCAGCAGGGCGAATCGCTGCTGCTCTACCAGAAGAAGATCGACATGAAGCGCGTGAGCGCCCTGGTGGCGGAGATGAGGAAGCGCGTGATGGTCAACGCGGGCGCGAAGCCCTACATCAGCGTGCGCGTGGAGGGCACGCCGCTTGCCACCCTCTCGGATACGCTGCGGATTCTGCAGGGGTGACGCGATCCCCCTGTTCCGTTCTGAGCGCCCGGCGCGCGGGAGAAATCCTGCGGCCGGGCGCTTTTTGCGCGGCGGGTGTAAATAATTTGTGGACGAATGGCATGTGAAATTGATTTTTTGCCGTGCCTGTGATAAAGTGAGGCTGGGGACTCCCGGAAAACCGGAGAAGCGTTTTTGCCCGGAGCCGGACAGGGCCTGCCGCGCCGTTTTTCCCGCGTGCGGCGCCCCGCAGCTCCGCCCGGCAGGGCCCTTCCTCCGCCGCGGGAGCCCCGGAACGCCGCGCCGGAAGCGGCGCGATTTGGGAGGAGAGTATCATGCTCACACAACAGGAGCTGCTGCGCCGCCTCGAGCCCCCGGCGGGCCCGGCCGACGTGGTGCTCGACACCGACACCTTCAACGAGATCGACGACCAGTTCGCCCTCTCGTACCTCGTCCGTTCGCCGGAAAAGCTGCGGCTGCAGGCGGTCTATGCCGCCCCGTTCTGGAACGACAAGTCCGCCGGCCCGCAGGACGGCATGGAGAAGAGCTATGAGGAGATCCTGCGCGTGCTCACCCTTCTGGGCGAGGAGGAGAGAAAGCGGGACGTGTTCCGCGGCTCGCCCGCCTATCTGCCGGACGAGAAAACGCCCGTCGACTCCCCCGCGGCCCGCGACCTCGTGCGCCGCGCGATGGCCCGCCCCGCGGACGGGGAGCCGCTCTATGTGGCCGCGATCGGGGCCATCACAAACGTGGCCTCGGCCCTGCTGCTCGAGCCCGCAATCGCCGATCGCATCGTCATTGTCTGGCTCGGCGGCCACGCGCACGACTGGCCGGACACGAGGGAGTTCAACCTGTATCAGGACGTCGCCGCCGCGCGCGTTGTTTTCGGCAGCGGCGCGCCGGTGGTGCAGCTGCCGTGCATGGGCGTTGTCAGCGCCTTCACCACGACGGGCCCGGAGCTCGACCACTGGCTGCGGGGGAAAAACGCCCTGTGCGACTATCTGGCCGGGGTGACGGCGCAGGAGGCCGCGCACTGCGGCATGGGCCCGTGCTGGAGCCGCGCGCTCTGGGACGTGACGGCGGTGGCCTGGCTGGTTGGCGGCTTCATGGAGGATTCCCTCACGCCCGCTCCCATCCCGCAGTACGACGGGCACTACAGCTTCGATCCCACCCGCCATTTCATCCGCTATGTCTACCACATTGACCGCGACCGGCTGATGGAGGATTTGTTCCGCAAGCTGGCGCGCACACCGGGGAAGGAGAAGGAATTATGAAAGGCTTGACACAAAAGGAAGAGCGCATGCTCCCCTGGCTGTATCCGAACGGCCTGCCGTTCGACGGGGAACATCTCACCGTGACGCACGGGGGCGAGGGCCTCGCCGTCTCCCGCAAGGGAGGGGAGCTGGCGGTGCGTCTGGGCCGCGAGGCGTATTTCGGCCGCGCCCTCGTCCTGCTCGAGGAGGGCCTCGCCGCGGGCGGCGATTTCTCCACCGAGGAGAAGCCCGTCTACCGCGATCTCGGCCTGATGGCCGACTGCTCGCGCGGGGCCGTGCTCAACCGCGAGGGCTTCCAGCGCCTTGTCGTGCGCCTCTCGCGCATGGGCTTCACCGTTCTGCAGCTGTACATTGAGGACGTCTACGAGCTGCCGGATTACCCCTATTTCGGCTGGGGCCGCGGCCGCTACACGGCGGAGGATCTGCGCTGGATGGACGATTTCGCAGACAGCTTCGGCATCGAGCTCATCCCCGCCATCCAGACGCTGGCTCACCTGCGCCAGATTTTGCGCTGGCCCGCCTTCCGCGAGGTGCACGACCTCGACGACATCCTCCTGGCCGGGGAGGAGAAGACCTACGAGCTGGTGGGGGCGATGTTCCGCCAGTTCTCCTCCTGCCTGCGCACGCGCCGCATCAACATCGGCATGGACGAGGCCCATCTCGTCGGCCTGGGCAGATATCTCGACAAAAACGGCTACCGCGACCGCATGCAGATCATGCTCGACCATTTCAGCCGCGTCTACGCCCTCGCGCACGAGAACGGCCTGCACCCGATGCTGTGGAGCGACATGTTCTTCCGCCTGGCCGCGGGCGGCGAATACTATGCCGAGGACTGCAAAATGGATCCGCGCATCGCGGAGACGATCCCGCAGGACGTCTCTCTCCTCTACTGGGACTATTACTCCGAGAAAAAGTCGATCTACGACAACATGCTCGACCGCCACGCCGAGATGACGAAGAACATCATCTTCGCGGGCGGCGCGTGGAAGTGGCTCGGCTTCTGCCCGAACAACCGCTTCTCCTTCCGCGTCACGAAGCTCGCCCACGAGAGCTGCGCCGCGCACGGGGTGAACGAGGTCCTCGTCACCGCCTGGGGCGACAACGGCGGCGAGACGTCCGTCTTTTCCATCCTGCCCGCCCTGCAGTATTGGGCGGAGCTGTGCTATGCCGGAACCGACGACGGGGAGAGCCTGCGCTGCCGCTTCGCCCTCTCCTGCGGCGGCGACTGGGACGATTTCCTCCTCCTCGACGAGCCGCATCTCACGCCCGGCAACCGCGAGAACCGCTGCTCCGTCACCGCCCACCGCTACCTGTTCTATCAGGACGTGCTCGAGGGCATGTTCGACGCCCACGTGCAGCCGGACGCCTACGCCGCGCATTATCACAGCTGCGCCGAACGCCTGGCCGAGGCCGCGAAGCGGGCCGGCGAGTGGGCCTTCCTCTTCGAGACGGAGGCTGCTCTGTGCCATGCTCTGGAGATCAAGTGCCGCATCGGCATTGACCTGCGCGCCGCCTACCTTGCCGGCGACCGCAGCGAGGTGACGCGCCTCACCGGCGAGACGCTGCCGGAGCTTCTGCGCCGCATCGAGCGCTTCGCCGGGCTTTTTCGCCGCCAGTGGCTCGCGGAGAACCGCGCCGCGGGCCTCGACATGTTCGACGTGCGCGTCGGCGGCCTCAAGGAGCGCGTGATGGCTGCCGCCGCACGCATGGAGGCCTGGCTCTCCGGCGAAATCGACCGCGTCGAGGAGCTCGAGCTGCCGCGCCTGCCGTATCAGGGCCATGAGCCCGACCCCGGCCGCGAGGACCTGACCATGATGAACTGGAACCGCGTCGTCCTCCCCGTCGAGATCGGGGCGATCTGACAATTCGCGCACGCCGCGTGCCGCGGCGAGCCTCGGTGAAAGAAATCGACCTCCCTGCGGCCTGTACCGCAGGGAGGTCTTGCTATGCGCCCGCGGCCCTGCGGGCGGCAATTCGCGCACGCCTCGTCCCTCGGCGAGCCTTGGTGAAAGAAATCGACCTCCCTGCGGCCAGTACCGCAGGGAGGTCTTGCTATGCGCCCGCGTTGCTGCTTATGCAAAAGGAAAAGCTACGTCCCAGCTGTCGAAGCGTTATTTTCCGCATCTCAAAAGAAAAAATTACCTCAAAGCTGTCGAAGCG
>CALWRP010000073.1 GCA_944383955.1 uncultured Clostridia bacterium | reverse complement strand
TGAGATGATCCAAAAAGCGCAGGCAATCCTTGCCGGATTGGCGAGCATTTTTGGAAAATATCACGGAAAATTTTGGCGCGACACGCCGCCTGAGCCCCAAGGCGCGAATTGTGCGGTGGTGCCTTATGTCTCAATTCAGTTTTGCGAGCTCCAGCCCCGCAGGGGCGTGAGCATCAGGAAAGCTTTGAATACGGGAACACAAAACGGAGTTGGGAGTTGTTTATTCACGGGCCGTTTCTCGGCGGACGGCTTTGGCAGCGCTCCATCATTCCAGGAGGTGCGGCGAGCCAATAAAATCCATGAAAGAACCCCAAAAGCGCAGGCAGGCCCTGCCGGATTGGCGAGCCTTTTTGGGGAGCCGTCTCCGGGAGTGTTGGCGCGAGGCAGGCGGCGCGCTGCACCGCCGGAGCCGGGCGTGCATGGCGCGGCGCTGCCTTTATTCCCCCTCAAAATACAGGCCTGCAAAGAAGGACGACAGCCGCGCGGCCTCCGTCTTTGTCAGGTCCTCCGGCACCTCGAAGCGCACGGTGAAGTCGCGCCGCAGCGGGTAGCTGACCGCGATCGTCTTCTGCGCGTCCTTCACCGGGTTCTCCTCGCCGCGCGCGAGCGCCTCGATCTCGGCCAGGTGCTTTGTCAGCTCCACCGACGTGCGCTGCGCCTTGAGCGACATGCGCAGGTCCATGGAGAGATCGCTTCGCGCCACGCTTTGCAGCCATGCCACCCTTCTCTGGTGCGGATACCCCGCGGCGGCCTGCGCGCTCTCGAAGCAGTAGCCGCTCTCCACCTGCGCGAAGAAGATATCCTCCCCGTCCGGCACAAGCAGCAGGTCGTCCTTCTGCATGCGGTTCACAAAGATATCGACCGTCGCATAGGAGCTTCCCAGCCGCGTCCCCGAAAGCCGGTACGGCTCGCCCTGCAGCAGCGATTTGATCTCCTCCCGCGGTTTTCCGCTCAGATCGCCGAGCTCCGGCCAGCCGATCGCCACCAGCTTGTTCCGGCGGAATTCCTCCAGTCTTCTCACATTGTTCGGATACGGACGCAGCAGCCATGCCTGTTTCATTTTCATGTCTCCCTTCGATTTTCAATATATCATGGAGTTATCATCTTTCCATGACCTTATCCTATCAGATTTTTCTGAAGATGTCAATATATATTTATTGATATATTGAAATTTATTGAAATTCCATTGGGAACAGGGAGGCTCCGCAAATTTTCCTTGTCTCTTTCCGGATTTATGATATAATGACTTTAACACAGATCGCCAGAAAAAGAGACGCAATCGACGAAAAACTGGCGACATTCTGCAAAATGGAGGAACCACTATGACGGTAAATGAGGTTGTGCGCATCCTGAACGCCACGGTTCTGGTGGAAGGAGACATGGAGACGGAGATCAAGACGGCCTGCGGCAGCGACATGATGAGCGACGTGCTGGCCTTCGTCAAGGATCAGGCCCTGCTGCTCACGGGCCTGTGCAACCCCCAGGTGATCCGCACGGCGGAGATGATGGACATGCGCTGCGTCGTCTTTGTGCGCGGCAAGGATATCGACGAGTCCATCAAGAATCTGGCGCGCACGCGCGATATTATCGTGCTCAAGACGGGCTACCGGATGTTTACCGCCTGCGGACTGCTGTTCGCTGGGGGACTGCGCGGGGAGTGTGAGGAAAAATGAGCACACTGACTCTGCGCTATGAAGTGCCGGGCGACGATTTCACCCGCGCGGGCGAGGCCTCGAGCGACGTCAAGCGCAAGCTCAAGCAGCTCGGCTATAACCCGGAGGCGATCCGCAAGGTGGCGATTGCCATGTATGAGGGCGAGATCAACATGGTGATCCACGCCGGCGGCGGGGAGGCCACGGTCGATATCGATCCCAAACAGGTTAAAATTGTGCTGACAGACCACGGCCCCGGCATTCCGGACGTGGGCAAGGCCATGCAGGAGGGCTGGAGCACCGCGCCGGACAACGTGCGCAACCTTGGCTTCGGCGCCGGCATGGGCCTGCCGAACATCAAAAAATACACCGACGAGCTCCGCATCGACACCAAGGTGGGGGAGGGGACCTCCCTCTTCATGACGGTGTACGCATAAGGGGGCTGCAGAGAGGGGTATCCTCATTGGAACGCTTTTTTCATTCTGTAACGCTTGACAGCGACAAGTGCATGGGCTGCACCAACTGCATCAAGCGGTGCCCAACGGAGGCGATCCGCGTGCGCGAGGGGAAGGCCTGCATCATCTCCGAGCGCTGCATCGACTGCGGCGAGTGCATCCGCGTCTGCCCGCACCACGCCAAGCGCGCCCAGTACGACCCGCTGTCGGTCATCGACGGCTTCGCCTATAAGATCGCTCTGCCCGCGCCCACGCTCTATGGGCAGTTCAATAACCTCGATGATATCGATATCGTCCTCACCGGCCTCAAGCGCCTCGGCTTCGACGACGTCTTCGAGGTCTCGCGCGCCGCGGAGCTCATCTCCGAGGCCACGCGCCGCCTGATGCGCGAGAAGAAGCTGCGCCTGCCGGTGATCAGCTCCGCCTGCCCGGCCGTCGTGCGCCTGATCCGCGTGCGCTTCCCCGACCTGTGCGACCATGTGCTGCCGCTCTCCTCCCCGATGGAGTACGCCGCGCGCCTGGCGAAGGACGAGGCCCAGAGGAAGACCGGCCTGCCGCGCGAGAAAATCGGCGCGTTCTTTCTCACGCCCTGCCCGGCCAAGGTGACGGACGTGCGCGCCCCGCTCAACTTTGAGCGCTCCGAGGTGGACGGCGCCATCGCCATCAGCGAGATTTTTCCCAAGCTCACCGAGAAGATGGAGCACCTCGACGCCACCGAGCCGCTGCAGGGCTCCGGCGTCATCGGCGTGAGCTGGGCCTCGAGCGGCGGCGAGAGCGCCGCCCTGCTCAACGACAAATATCTGGCCGCGGACGGCGTGGAGAACGTGATCCGCGTGCTCGAGGAGCTCGAGGACGAGCGCATCCGCGAGCTCGAGTTCATCGAGCTCAACGCCTGCGCGGGCGGCTGTGTCGGCGGCGTGCTCTCTGTGGAGAACGCCTATGTCGCCAAGGCCCGCCTGCAGCGCCTGCGCCGCTATCTGCCCGTCTCCCGCAACCATCTGCAGACAGAGGTGCCCGGCGAGCTGCGCTGGCAGACGGAGCTCGAGTACGCGCCTGTGCTCAAGCTCTCGGACGACATGGAGCGCGCCCTGCAGATGATGTCCGATATCGACCGCATCTGCGAGAGCTTCCCCGGCCTCGACTGCGGCTCCTGCGGCGCGCCCTCGTGCCGCGCGCTCGCGGAGGACGTCGTCAAGGGCGAGGCCAAGGAGAGCGACTGTATTTTCGTGCTGCGCGAGGAGATCCGCTCCATGGCGAACGCTCTGGGCGCAATCGGCGGCCACGCCGCCGGAGAAAAGGGAAGGGGGAACAGGACATGACGGTTCAGGAGCTGGCCGGCGGCCTCGGCGCCGAGATTCTGGTGGAGGGAGACCTCTCCCGCCCGGTGGAGACGGCCTATGTCGGCGATCTGCTCAGCTGGGTGATGGCCCGCCTGCCGGAGGGAGCGGCCTGGATGACGGTGATGGGCAACCTCAACGCCGTGGCTGTCTGCTCGCTCAAGGACGGCGCGTGCATCATCCTCACCGAAAACGCCGCCCTCGACGACAACGCCCGCCAGCGCGCGGGTATGGAGGATATCCCCGTTCTGCGCGTGGAGCCGGGCAGCTACGAGACGGCGCTGCGCGTCGCGGCCCTTTTGGGGGAGACGGCGTGAGGCTCTTTTATGATCTGCATCTGCACTCCTGTCTCTCCCCGTGCGGGAGCGACGACATGACGCCGAACAATCTTGTCAATATGGCGGCGCTCCTGGGCTTTCAGCTCATCGCCGTCACCGACCACAACGCCTGCGGCAACGCCGGGGCCGTCCTCGAGGCGGGCCGGGCCGCGGGCCTTGTTGTCGTGCCCGGCATGGAGCTGTGCACCGCCGAGGAGGCCCACGTGGTCTGCCTGTTTCCGACGGTGGCCGCGGCGGAGGAGTTTGAGGCGATAGTTGTCCGGCACAGTCCGCCGCTCAAAAACAGGCCGGAGATCTTCGGCCGCCAGCTGCGCCTGAACGCGGCGGATGAGCTTGTGGCCGAGGAGGAGCGCATGCTGCTGGCCTCCTCCTTTCTCACCGCCGAGGAGGCGGCCCGCCGGGTGCGCGCGCTCGGCGGCGCGGCTTTCCCCGCCCATGTCGACCGCGATTCCTACAGCCTCATTGCCAGCCTGGGCGCAATTCCGCCCGAGCCCGGCTTTCGCGCGGCGGAGGTCAGCCCCTCCGGCGACCCGCGCGCCCTGCTGCGCGCAAACCCGGAGCTGTGCGGCCTGCCGCTGCTGATGAATTCCGACGCCCACTATCTGGAAAATATGCCCGATCCCGCGGCCTGGATCGATTTGCCGGAAGCCTCGCCGGAGGCGCTGATCGCCTTTCTCAACGGCGGGCTAACCGCTCCCTGGTACCGTCCCGGCCGCAGCGAGGACGGCCTCTCGTGGCTCTGATGCGCAGAATCACCTGAAATCCAATGGAATATGATAAAATTATAGGGAATTTCACCGCTTTTGTTATTTTATTAACGAAAGCGGTTCTTTCATTTTTTGCGATATTTTGCGGAAACTGTGAGTTTTCACACCCGATTTGAAAGAATAGCGCCGGATAAAGCGGAATAAAACGATAGTTGTATCGAATGAGACAGAAAACAAGAAAAACAAGATTGTTAAAGAAAAGACAATTTCTCTGCTTTCTTTTGCATAAAACTCACATAAAGTTCTGGATTTTACGGGGAGAGTATGGTATACTGTACCATGTAAAATGAGTCGGAATGTGGCTGTTTGCCCCTAAATGGCGCGGCGATTCCGTTTTACGAAATTCGCAACACCAACGCATTTGCATGAATCAGGGAGGAAAGAGAATGCAGAAACGTATCAGCAACCTGCCCTTCAGCGGAACGCCGGAGCAGGAGGAGAAACTGAACGCGATTATTGCCCGTCACAAGGACGAGAAGGGCGCCATCATGCCCTGCCTGCAGGAGGCCCAGGAGGTCTACGGCTATCTTCCGGTGGAGGTGCAGACGATGATCGCCCGCGGTCTCGGCGTCTCGCTCGAGGAGGTCTTCGGCGTGTCGACCTTCTATTCGCAGTTTTCGCTCACGCCCAAGGGCCGCTACAACATTTCCGTCTGCCTCGGCACGGCCTGCTATGTCAAGGGCGCTGCCAACGTGCTTGACGCCATCACCAAAAACCTCGGCATCCAGCCCGAGGAGTGCACGCCGGACGGCCTGTTTTCGCTCACGGCCTGCCGCTGCATCGGCGCGTGCGGCCTGGCCCCCGTTATGACCATCAACGACGAGGTTTACGGCCGTCTCGTGCCCGAGGAGGTCGACGGCATCCTCGAGAAGTACAAGAACGGCGATGCGTGAGCTGGCGCTGAATGTGATGGACGTGGCCCAGAACTCCATCTCCGCCGGGGCGTCGCTGATCACCCTGACGGTCGCGGAGGATTCCGCCGCCGATCGGCTCTCGATCACGCTCGAGGACAACGGCTGCGGGATGACGGAGGAGCAGGTCCGAAGCGTTGTCGACCCGTTTTACACCACCCGCACCACGCGCAAGGTGGGGCTGGGCGTTCCGCTCTTTAAAATGGAGGCGGAGATGACGGGCGGCAGCTTCTCGATCCGGTCCCAAAAGGGGAAAGGGACCGTGCTCGAGGCCGTTTTTGTTCCGTCGCATGTGGATATGATCCCCCTGGGGGATATTTCCGGCACCGTTCGCTTGCTCGTCACCTGCAACCCGACGCTCGATTTTCTGTACCGGCGGAGCCGGGACGGCAGGGAATTCACCATGGACACTCGCGAGCTCCGGCAGATTCTCGGGGAGGACGTCCCCCTGAACGACCCGGAGGTTTCGGAGTGGATCGCCGGTTATCTGGAGGAACAGACCGCTTTACTGAAGGAGGAAATGTAACGATGAAGTCTTTAGCTGAGCTTCAGGCCATCCGCGACAAGGCCCGCGCGCAGGTGGGGCTGCGCGCCGAGAGCGGAGCGTCCGTCCGCGTGCAGGTCGGCATGGCCACCTGCGGGATCGCCGCCGGCGCCCGCCCGGTGCTCAACGCCTTTGTGGAGGAGGTCGCCAAGCGCGGCCTGCAGGATATCATGGTCACCCAGACGGGGTGCATCGGCATCTGCCAGTATGAGCCCGTCGTGGAAGTCATTGAGGGGGACAAGAAAACTACCTATGTCAAAATGACCGCCGAAAAGGCCGTCCGCGTCGTGAACGACCATCTCGTCAACGGCAGTGTGGTGACGGAGTACACCATCGGCGCGAACGCACAGTAAGGAGGCGGCTGTATTGTATCGATCGAATGTACTGGTTTGCGGCGGTACCGGCTGTACCTCCTCGAACAGCGAGCTCATCATTCAGCGCCTGAAGGAAGAGATCAAGGCGCACGGCCTCGAGAAGGAGGTCAACGTCATCCGCACCGGCTGCTTCGGCCTGTGCGCGCTCGGCCCGATCATGGTCGTCTATCCGGAGGGCGCGTTCTACAGCATGGTCAAGCCCGACGACGTTCCCGAGATCGTCGAGGAGCACCTGCTCAAGGGCCGCATCGTCAAGCGCCTGCTCTATCAGGAGACGGTGGTGGACGACAACTCCGTCAAGTCGCTCAACGACACGACGTTCTACGGCAAGCAGAGAAGAATCGCGCTGCGCAACTGCGGCGTGATCAACCCGGAAAACATCGACGAGTACATCGCCGTGGACGGCTACCAGGCCCTCGGCAAGGTGCTCACCGAGATGACCCCGCAGCAGGTCATCGACATCATGAAGGCCTCCGGCCTGCGCGGCCGCGGCGGCGCGGGCTTCCCGACGGGCCTCAAGTGGAGCTTCGCGGCGGCCAATCAGGCCGACCAGAAGTATGTCTGCTGCAACGCCGACGAGGGCGACCCGGGCGCGTTCATGGACCGCTCCATTTTGGAGGGCGACCCGCACGTGGTGCTCGAGTCCATGGCCATTGCGGGCTACGCCATCGGCGCCTCCCAGGGCTATATCTACGTCCGCGCGGAGTATCCGATCGCCGTCAAGCGCCTGCAGATCGCCATCGATCAGGCGCACGAGTACGGCCTGCTCGGCAACGACATCTTCGGCACGGGCTTTAACTTCGATATTCAGCTCCGCCTCGGCGCGGGCGCGTTCGTCTGCGGCGAGGAGACGGCCCTGATGACCTCCATCGAGGGCAAGCGCGGCGAGCCGCGGCCCCGTCCGCCGTTCCCGGCGCTCAAGGGCCTGTTCCAGAAGCCGACCATCCTCAACAACGTGGAGACCTGGGCCAACGTCACCCAGATTATTCTGAACGGTCCCGAGTGGTTCAAGTCGATCGGCACGGAGCGCTCCGCCGGCACGAAGGTCTTCGCTCTCGGCGGCAAGATCAAGCACACCGGCCTCGTGGAGGTGCCGATGGGCACCACCCTGCGCGAGATTGTCGAGGAGATCGGCGGCGGCGTGCCGAACGGCCACACCTTCAAGGCGGCCCAGACGGGCGGCCCCTCCGGCGGCTGCATTCCGGCCTCGGAAATGGACGTCAAGATCGATTACGACAACCTGCTGGCCATCGGCGCGATGATGGGCTCCGGCGGCATGATCATCATGGACGACACCACCTGCATGGTGGATATCGCGAAATTCTTCCTCGAGTTCACGGTAGACGAGTCCTGCGGCAAGTGCACGCCCTGCCGCGTCGGCACGCGCCGCCTGCTCGAGATCCTCAACAAGATCACGAGCGGAAACGGCACGCTCGAGGATATCGACCGCCTCGAGAAGCTCTGCTATTATCTCAAGGAGAACTCCCTGTGCGCGCTGGGCCAGACGGCCCCGAACCCGGTGCTCTCCACGCTCAAGTATTTCCGCGACGAGTACATTGCCCACGTGACGGAAAAGCGCTGCCCGGCCGGCGTCTGCAAGGCCCTGACGAACTATTACATCGATCCCGCGAAGTGCCGCGGCTGCACGCTGTGCGCCCGCAACTGCCCGGTGGGAGCCATCACCGGCAGCGTGAAGCAGCCGCATGTGATCGACACCCAGAAGTGCATCAAGTGCGGCGCCTGCATGGAGAAATGTAAGTTCGGCGCGATTGACAAGAGATAAGAAAGGAGCTGCCTGAGTACATGAACATGGTAAATATCAAAATCAACGGCATGCCCCTCTCGGTGCCGGCTGACTACACCATCCTGCAGGCCGCCAAGAGCGCCGGGATCGACATTCCGACGCTGTGCTACCTGAAGGACCTCAACGAGATCGGCGCGTGCCGCATGTGCGTGGTCGAGGTCAAGGGAGCCCGCTCCCTCGTGGCCTCCTGCGTCTATCCCGTCAACGAGGGCATGGAGGTTTACACCAACACGCCCAAGATCATCGCCTCGCGCAAGATGACGCTCGAGATGCTGCTGTCCGTCCACAACAAGTCCTGCCTCACCTGCAAGCGCAGCCAGAACTGCGAGCTGCAGGCGCTGTGCCAGGAGCTCGGCGTGGAGGATTCCACGAGCTACGAGGGCGAGATGCCCGACTCCACCTACGACGACAGCACCCTGCATCTGGTGCGCGACAACTCCAAGTGCATTCTCTGCCGCCGCTGCGTCGCCGCCTGCGCGAACCAGCATGTGGCCGTCATCGGCCCGAACAGCCGCGGCTTTGACACCCACATCGGCTGCATGTTTGAGCAGCCGCTGGCGAACGTTGCCTGCGTCTCCTGCGGCCAGTGCATCGTTGCCTGCCCGACGGGCGCGCTCACGGAGAAGGATCAGTGCGGCGACGTCCTCGCCGCCCTCAACGATCCCGACAAGTATGTCGTCGTGCAGACGGCCCCATCCATCCGCGCCACCCTCGGCGAGTGCTTCGGCATGCCGGTGGGCACGAACGTGGAGGGCAAGATGGTCGCCGCCCTGCGCCGCCTCGGCTTCAAGAAGGTCTTTGACACCGACTTCGGCGCCGACCTCACGATCATGGAGGAGGCCCACGAGTTCCTCGGCCGCGTGAAGAACGGCGGCGCCCTGCCGATGATCACCTCCTGCTCGCCCGGCTGGATCAAGTTCTGTGAGCACTATTTCCCGGAGCTTCTGCCGAACGTGTCCTCCTGCAAGTCGCCCCAGCAGATGACGGGCGCGATGATCAAGAGCTGGTTCGCCCAGAAGGAGGGCATCGACCCGAAGAAGATTGTCGTCGTCAGCATCATGCCCTGCACAGCGAAAAAGTTTGAGATCCACCGCGACGATATGGAGGGAGCCGGCGAGGGCATCCCGGACACCGATATCGTCCTCACCACGCGCGAGCTGGGCCGCCTGATTAAGCTCTGCCGCATTGATTTCACCACCCTGCCGGACGAGAAATTCGATCCCGCGATGGGCGAGTCCACCGGCGCGGCCGTCATCTTCGGCTCGACCGGCGGCGTGATGGAGGCCGCGCTCAGAACGGCCGCCGACGTCCTCGAGGGCCGCAGCGTGGAGAACATCGAATACCACGAGATCCGCGGCGGCGCGGGCATCAAGGAAGCGGTTTACAGGATCGCCGGCATGGACGTCAAGGTCGCCGTCGTCAGCGGCCTGAAGAACGCCAACGAGGTTCTCACCAAGGTGAAGAACGGCGAGGCCGATTACCACTTCATCGAGATCATGTGCTGCCCCGGCGGCTGCGTCAACGGCGGCGGCCAGCCGATCCAGCCCTCCAATGTGCGCAACTTCACGGATCTGCGCGCTCTGCGCGCGCAGGCGCTCTACACGCAGGATGAGAACATGCCCCTGCGCAAGAGCCATGAGAACCCGCTCATCAAGAAGGCATACGACGAGTTCCTCGGCGAGCCCGGCAGCCACAAGGCGCACGAGCTCCTGCACACCACCTACGTGGCGCGCAGCAGATACTGATAGCGCGTTCCGGAAGGCTTCCGGGAGCGCTTCCACGGACCCTCGGAAATCCGGCACGGCGTTTCGCCGCGCCGGATTTCTTTTCCGTTTTGTAGAAAACAGAAGAAATATTACGATCTGTTTGGCTTTTTGCCGAAAATACGAAGTTTTTTCGCTGTATTCACACGCAGTTTACGATCCTCGGTTATACTGACGGCAGCTGTACCAATTCCGCAGAGAAGGGAGGGGGCCGATGAAAAGCAAAGGAAGAAAAGCCGTGCAGGCGATCGGCCTGCTGGTGACGGCTCTCTATCTCATCCCCGCCGTCCTCTTCGGCGTGTGGAGCCTGGGAACGTGGGTGGGGCTGGCCGCGGGCCTGCTGACAGCGGTGGGGGCGCGGTGGTGGCCGCAGCTCACGTCGTTTTGCCGCAGGCACCGGCTGCGTTGGCTGCAGCTCGGCTCGCTGTGGCTCTTCGTACTCTTTCTCGCCTATTCGCTCGTCCTGTGCGGACTGATGGTCTCCGGCGCTCTGCTCGCCCCGCCGCAGGAGCCCGAGGGCACGGTCGTCGTGCTCGGCAGCAAGGTAAACGGGTCGGTGCCGAGCGCCGACCTGCAGGCGCGCATCAACCGGGCCGCCGCGTATCTGCTCGAGCACCCGGAGCTCCCGGTTGTCGCCTCCGGCGGCCAGGGAGCGGGGGAGGACGTCTCAGAGGCCGAGGCCATCCGCGAGGGCCTGATCGCCCAGGGGGTGGAGGCCTCCCGGATCTATCTCGAGGATCAGTCGTCCGACACCCAGGAGAACATCGCCTTCTCGCGGGAGGTGATGCGGGAGAACGGCCTGCCGGAGCCGATGCTGATTGTGACCGACGAGTACCACGAGTTCCGGGCAAACCTCCTGGCGGAGCAGACCGGCATCGAATCGCTGGCCGTGCCGGGGGCGACGCCGTTCTATCTCCTGCCCGCCTGCGTGGCGCGCGAGGTGCTGGCCCTGACGAAGCTGCTGTTTTTCTCCTGGCTGTAGCGCCCGGGGGCAAACGGCAGGGCGTTCCACTGGGAGGGCCGCAGAAAGCCTCCCGGAGGCGGGGAAACCGCGGCAAGCCTTGTCAAGCCGCCGCGCCTATTGTATAATGAAAGGACAGCTTGAATTGCCTGAAGTGTGCTGCGGCGGGAAGGCCGCATGGGAAAGGTTGTGAAACAGTGAGCAGTATTTTGCTGAAGAACGTGAGAGTGTACGACCCCGCCTCCCGGCGGGACGGCGCCGTCGCCGATATCCTCGTCGAGGAGGGGACGATCCGCGCCGTCGGCCAGCGGATCGACGCCCGCGGGGCGGAAACGCTCGACGGCGAGGGCCGCCTGTGCGCCGCCCCGGGCCTGGTGGACATGCACGTGCACCTGCGCGACCCCGGCTTCACCGCGAAGGAGGATATCCTCACGGGCTGCCGCGCCGCCGCCGCGGGAGGCGTGACGAGCCTGCTGTGCATGCCGAACACGAAGCCCGCGGTCGATACGCCGGAAACCGTGCGCTACACCCTCGATAAGGCGAAGGACGCCGACGCGCACGTCTATGTGGCGGCGGCGATTACGAAGGGCATTGCCGGCGAGACGCTGAACGACCTCGCGGCGCTCCGGGAGGCCGGGGCCGCGGCGCTCAGCGACGACGGCCGCCCGGTGGTCGACACGGCCTGCCTTGCCGAGGCGATGCGGAAAGCGCCGGCGCTCGGCATGCTCGTCGCCGCGCACTGCGAGGACCTGTACCTCGCGAAGAAGTGGTATTTGAACGAGGGCGAAATTTCCGCGCAGCTCGGCCTGCCCGGCGTGCCCGCCGCGGCGGAGGACTGCGGCACGGCCCGCGAGATCGCCGTGGCGGCGGCGTACGGCGTGCCGGTGCACATCTGCC
>CALWRP010000072.1 GCA_944383955.1 uncultured Clostridia bacterium | reverse complement strand
ACTGGCTTTTGGCATGACGCTATCGGAGTTTCTTGATTTTCCGGAGCTGAACAGCTATTCCTTTGAGGATTCAAAAAGAGTGTGACAAAAAGGGGATAGCTTTGGCAAACCTTTTGCTTTGTTTTTTGCTCATTTTGTCCTCTCTTGACAAAATGTCGTGTATATTTCCTTGGTTTGCTTTTATTTTTTGTTTAAGGCAACACCGCATAATCCCAGGTGGTGTAGCGTGCCAAAAAATTTTTGTGAGATGATCCAAAAAGCGCAGGCAATCCTTGCCGGATTGGCGAGCATTTTTGGAAAATATCACGGAAAATTTTGGCGCGACACGCCACCTGAGCCCCAAGGCGCGAATTGTGCGGTGGTGCCTTAATGCATTTTCCCCCTTGGACAGCGTTTTGAGGAGAAAAAAGCAAAGGAAGAGGCGCTCCATGAATTGCTTTGTCACGCTTCGGGCGATCCGAAGCATGGCGTTCGTGTCCGGGCCGGAGCGCATTTGTTTTTTTATAAGCGAAAAACAGAAAGCGCGGGGCTTCCTGATAAAAAAGCTTCCGCGAGGGAGGAGTGTTGTGCAAATGGTATGTCTGGTCAGCAAAGAACGGTGGGAATTGTTTCGTCCGCTGATTCCAGCGGAGCTTCATTCCCAAATGGAAGAGGAAAACGTATTCCTCGTTGGCGCAATTGAGGAAAACAAGGCGGTGGGAGCGGCTGTTCTGGAGCTTGGAGAGCTCACGCTGGAGCTGCTTTCCGTCGTTGTGGCTCCCGCCTGGAGACGGCGCGGTGTGGGCGCCTCCATTTTACTGCGCTGCACGGCCCTGGCACAGGAGATCAGCGTGAGAGCCTTTGAAGTGGCCGCACCCAGCTCCATGACAGAGTTGGAGGGCTTTTTTTCTTCGCTGCCGTGGCTCAGGTGTGAACCTGCCTCCTCGTATGTCGAGGTTCAGGTGGGCGATCTCAAAAAGATTCCGCTCCTTGCGGGCGGTGCGCCCAACGCGATTCCGCTTGAGCAGGTTCCGATCCTGGCTTATCGGGACTATCTGCGCAAAACCTTTCCCGAGGATCCAACCCAGTGCCTGCGCCAGGATTTGGATTTGCGCGTGAGCCAGGCGATTGTCAAAAACGGCGAGATTCGCGCCTGCGCGCTTGTCATGCCTTCGGAAGACGGCGTTTCCCTGAGCTGGCTGCACAACACAAGCTCAGATAAGCTTGCCGTGCTGATACTTCTGCGCGCTGCTGTTGCGGCTGTCTGCACTTACTATCCAGAGGATGCGTCCATACAGTTTTCCGTCGATTCTGAGCAGCTGGAGAGCTTCAGCGAAAAGCTTCTGGCCGGTGTTGGACGCCGGGAGCAGATGAACGTGTGGGCAATCGAGGATGTTGATCTGATGCTGTTTGAAGAAGAACAATTCTCTTCTTCCGAAGCTCCGCGTCCCTAGCGCATCAGCGGCGGGGCCGACAACAACCGGGAAGAAATACGGATGGGATAAAAAGGAGAGTGCCATATGTCGGAAATGTCTCAGGAACAGATGAAAAAGAAACAGGCTGACATGATTGTGGGCGAACTCAAGGATGCGCAGCAAACCGGAAGACAGATTGCGGGCCGCCCATTTGAACCTGCAGAACAGCTGTCTGCCACGACCACTACGACTACTACGACCACTACGACCGCCAAAAGTGCCGCGGCCTCAACGACGACTGCCGCAACCACCACCACAACCACCGCGACTGCCACGACCACCACGGAAGCCACTACGACAACGGAAGTGAATGCCGAAATTTTGCGTGCGCACGCCGCCTCTCCGGATGTCGAACCGCCGGATCTTGTTCCCCTGCAGAAGATGCCCCCGGAATCAATGATGAGAAAACATCGCGGGAAATTGGAGAGATCAAGAGCCCGCAAGGAAAAGAACCGGGAAATGGAGCGGCGCTGGAAGGAACAGTTCGGCGAGAAGGATGAGAAAATTCAGATGGGACACAATGCTGACGATGCGACAGGAGAACAGGTTCTGGAGCTGGCGTTTTATTCGCGCATGAAGGCGAATTATTTTGGAAGCTGGAAACGGATATCTTCCAAGCATGTGAAGAAAAAGTATGAGTGCGCCGATCCGCTGGGAATTGTCTGGCGAACCAATTGCAGGAAATATATGAAAATACCTATGAAGTCTCCGGATCCTGCGCTTTCGCCAGAGCAATACGTCAAGAATCTTGCCGAGGAGGATGTCGATAATCTGGTAGATAATTATGAGATGGCTCTTTTTGTAGAAAAGAAGATTGTGATGAAACCGGAGTATTATAAGTTTACCGATCTGTCAGATGTAGAGCGTTCCGGGTATTGCTTCCGTGTGGCGGATAATGTGAGCAACAACCTCTCCCGCGATTTACCCAGGTATTTCGCCTGTCTTGAGGAACAAAAGCAGAAAGGGATGCCTGTCGATCCGGATGTTTGGGCTCAGGCGGAGGAAATCAAGAAGGCTGGAACTGACAGTGTGGCAGGGAAGACGTTGGAGAAGGAACTGCAGGAATATAGGTCCCAAATGTCGACTCTTCTTCTCCAGGCTAAAATGAAGGTTTCCAACCTTCTTCCTACTGTTATGGAGCAGGACATCGTTATAGAATCGTGCCGCCTCGCGCTGAAAACAGTGAGGCAGATGCCGGACGGCGATTACAAAACGCTGATGGAGCAGAAACTGGAAAAAAGGTTGAAAGATGCGTCGAATCTGAGAGCAGAAATCATGAGAAATATTGTTACCCCGGAGGTTAGGAGCGAGGGTCAATCCGCGGAGTACATTCAGGAGGTACAGCAGCGCACGGATGAGCTTTCCCGTGCTATGGAAAGGATGAGCGCGGTATATCGCAATTCCGGGGGACAGGTCGGTAGGGATGCCGATCCGAGTCCGTATCTGGAGATCATTTTTGACCTTGGCTCAGCCCGCATGAAATATGCCAAGCTTATCAAGGCGGCTTCCGAGTGGAGGAGTGCGGAAAGCAGACAATTTGAGGCTCAGGAAGATCAAAGACTGAAAGCAAAAAGGGATGCGTTTGATGCCGGAGTCCCGAGAACATAGCCGAAATACAAAAAGGCGGGCGCCCACCTTCTCTGTGAGCGCCCGCCTTTCCCATTTTTCCTGTAAACGACAGACAAAATAAAAAATCCGAACTCCTCGCCGTTTGGCACAGAGTTCGGATTATGGTGGAGCATAGCGGGATCGAACCGCTGACCTCCACACTGCCAGTGTGGCGCTCTCCCAGCTGAGCTAATACCCCAAATCGCTGTTCTCAGGAAGAATGGTGGAGCATAGCGGGATCGAACCGCTGACCTCCACACTGCCAGTGTGGCGCTCTCCCAGCTGAGCTAATACCCCGTGTGCTTCCTGCGAAACAGCTTCATTATAATAGCACGGGCTGCAGGGAAAATCAAGTGTTTTTTTAAATTTTTTTTGTTTTTTTGAGGGAGATGTCATTTCCCGCTGCGATTCGCAGTGGTTTGCGCGGCAAAAAGTATTTTTCTCCTGCCGCTGCGGCTGGCTCTGCAGAGAGCAGGAGGGAGGACTTTGAGAAAAAGCTGCCAAAGAGCCATTTTCGCTGGAAAAAGAGACTGAGGGACAATTTGAGGCGGTTGGCGGCTGTGGCGTGCGCCGTGCCGCGCCCGTTTTGCGCCGCTCGGAATGAGAAAGACGTTGCATTGGGATTCTTCTTTTGATACAATGGAAAAGACAGATCGGAAAGGGCGGCGCAGAGCCGACGGGCGGTCTGCCGTGCCTGCCTGCGCATGTGGCGCACAGGAGAACAGGGAGCGATCCCGACAGAAAAGAAGGAGTTTGATTTACTGTATGGGCGACCTATCGATCGTCAGCTATCTTGTCGGCATTTTCATCTGCGTTGTCTTTTCCGGCTATTTTTCTGCATCCGAGACGGCCTTTACCACAGTCAACAGAATCCGCCTCAAGACGCTGGCGGAAAACGGAGACAGCGGAGCCGCGCTGGTTCTCAAGGTTTCGGGCGATTATGATAAAATGCTGACGGCCATCCTCGTCGGCAATAATATTGTGAACATTGCCTCCTCCGCCATGGCGACGCTGATGTTTGCCTCCCTTTTAATGGATCAGGCTCTCGGCGCCTCCGTGTCGACCGCGGTGATGACGATTGTCGTCCTGCTGTTGGGCGAGATCTCGCCCAAATGCCTCGCCAAGGAAAACCCGGAGAGCTTTGCCCGCTTCTCCGCCCCCATTCTGAAGTTCCTGATGTTCATTCTCACGCCCGTGATTTTTATCTTTCTGCAGTGGCGCAAGCTGCTCAGCCTGATCTTCAAGAAGAAGGCGGACAACAAGATGACGCAGGAGGAGCTCATCACCATCGTCGACGAGGCGCAGAGCGAGGGCGGCATCGACGAGGAGAACGGCGAGCTGATCCGCTCCGCCATCGAGTTCGACGATGTGGACGCCCGGGAGATTCTCACGCCCCGTGTGGCGCTTGTCGGCGTGGACAAGGAAACGCCCTTTGAGGAGATTTCGAAAATCTTTGAGGAAAACTCCTATTCCCGCCTGCCTGTCTACGAGGAGTCCATCGACAATATCATCGGCGTCATCCACGAGAAGGATTATTTCTGCGCGCTCCATCAGGGCGGAAGCTCGCTCGAGGAGATTCAGACCAAGCCTCTCTACATCAGCGGCACCGTCAAGGTGTCCGACCTGCTGCGCATGCTGCAGCACTATAAGGTGCATATGGCCGTCGTCGTCGACGAATTCGGCGGCACGGAGGGCGTGGTGACGATGGAGGACATCGTCGAGGAGCTTGTGGGCGATATCTGGGACGAGCACGACGTCGTGGTGAATTATTTCCAGAAAATCAACGATACTACCTATAAGATTGACTGCCGCGCGGATCTCGACGAAATGTTTGAATTCCTGGACATTCAGGCCTCAGACGACGACTTTGACTGTGTGACCGTCAACGGCTGGGTGATGGAGAAGCTCGAAAAGATTCCCGCTGTTGGAGACAGCTTTGATTTTGAGGATTTGCACATCACCGTCACCAAGGGGACGGCGCATCACGCCACCGAGCTCACGGTCAAGCGCGTCGCTCCCCGGCCGGCGCAGGGATAAGAGCGCAGACACGCCTTTTTTGCCGGAAAGGAGCAATGAATATCAGATGGACGCATTTTCCCTTTCTGTCATATTCCCGGTCAAAAATATCGCGGGAGAGATCGGTTCGATCCTCCGGCAGACGGCGGAGCAGACGCAGGGGCTTGACGCCGAGTTTCTCGTGGTGGACATGGGCTCAAGCGACAAGACCGTGTGGGAAGCCCTGCGCGTCATGAAGGAGCTCCGGCTTTCCGGCTCTGTGATGCAGAGCGGAGAGGGGACGGTAGCCCGCGCCCTGAACACCGCTCTCGTGCGCGCGGGCGGCAGATACGTCTCCTTCGTGTTCGCCCGGCGGCTGTATGAAAACCATCTGGCCGCCTACTGCGAGACGGCGGAGAGCACCAACGCCGATATCGTCTTCGGCACGGCCGGCGAGCCCTTCGGGAAGGAAGGAGCCGCCGTTCCCGGCGCAGTGTGCCTGCAGGCCATCCTCGAGGAAAAGCTTACGGTGGATATCGCCGCCATCCTTCTGCGCCGCGCCTTTCTCGAGCAGCGCCGCCTCTCCTTTGCGGAGTCGTGCGAATACGGCTATTCAGAGGAGTTCCTGCTGTGCTGCTTCTGCGCCGCAGAGGCGGCTGCCCGCTGCGAGGCGGTGCTCAGGCGGGACACGGCCTTCGAGCTTCGCCGCGGCAAGCAGAAGCCGGTGGGCGCCGCGGTGTTCCAGCGCATGGAGGCCCTCCAGCGCGCCGCGGAATACATTGAGAGCCGTCTGCCCGGCGACCGGCGCGTGAGCGCTCTGCTGCGGGAGCGGCGGCTGCCCCAGGCTCTGATGTGGTGTGTGGAGCTTCTTCTGCGCGAGGGCAACGGCTACGGCGCGGTGCAGGGCATGCTGAAGGTCAGCGGCTACCGGAGATATCTCCGGTGCGGCCCGAACACGCCCTTCGAGCTGAAAAAGCGGATCCGCCTGTGGCGCACGCTTCCCTGGATGTATAAACCGCGCAAGCCTCAGCCGTGAAAAAGCGCGCGGCAGCGGGCCCGAAATCTTTTTTCAAAAAATCAGGATTTATGCTTGCTTTTTCGCACACAGTGTGATAGAATCCAAATGTTAAGTCGCAGTATATCGTGAAAGAGGTGACAACGAATGAAGGAAAAGATTCATCCCCAGTATGAGGAGACGACTATTACCTGCGCATGCGGGAATGTGATTAAGACCCGGTCCACGAAGAAGGACATTCACGTTGAAATTTGCTCCAAGTGCCATCCGTTCTTCACGGGCAAGCAGAAGCTCGTCGATACCAGCGGGCGTGTGGACATGTTCAAAAAGCGCTACGGCTTGGATAAGTAATGTCTTCTCTTTCAAGATTTGCATAGGCGGCGCAGCGAACTGCGCCGCCTATGTTTTTTAGGGGGCCGTATGGAGGAATATAAAACCATTCTCACCCCGGCCGATGTGGAGTTCGTCGAGAGGCGCTCCCGCTTCATCGGCCATGTCCGGCCCGTCTCCTCAGAGGAGGAGGCTCTGGCCTTTCTTGCGGAGATGCGTTCGCAGCACTGGGACGCCACGCACAACGTGTACGCCTACCGCCTGCGGGAAAGCGGCGTGCAGCGCTATTCCGACGACGGCGAGCCGCAGGGGACGGCGGGCATTCCCACGCTCGACGTGCTGCGCAAGTCCGGCGTCACTGATATCGCGGCCGTGGTCACGCGATATTTCGGCGGTATCCTGCTGGGGGCGGGAGGCCTGGTGCGCGCGTATTCCCACGCCGTATCGCTGGCTCTTGAGTCGTCCGGGGTCGTCACCATGCGCATGTGCGCGCTCGCGCAGCTGACATGCTCCTACAGCCAGTATGGCCGCGTCGCCGCCCTGATTCCGGAGCGCGGCGGCGTGCTCGACGACACGCAGTTCGGGGAGGCGGTGACGCTCTCGTTCCACATCGCGCCGGATGGGCTTCCCGCCCTGCAGAAGGCTCTGGCAGACGCCACCTGCGGCGAATGCGCCGCTCTGGTGACCGGCGAGCGTTTTTTTGCCTGTTCATAGCTGTTTTTTCGCGAAAACAGAAAGAGAAAAAAGGATTCTTTTGAAAATCTGCGTATAACTATATGTAAGCATGCTTTGCCGGCCATGCCGGCCTTCCTCTTTTTGGAAAGGAGGGCTGTTTCCTCATGACGGTTTCGGAACGAATTCAGGAAGCGGAGAAGCGAAATCTGGCTCCGTATGCGTCTCTCTCCTCGCAAACGCGCGGGCGGGATCGCCCCGAGGCGGAGAGCGAGCTGCGCACGCCCTATCAAAGGGACCGCGATCGCATCATCCACTGCAAGTCCTTCCGCCGTCTCAAGCACAAGACGCAGGTGTTTCTCTCCCCGGAGGGGGATCATTACCGCACGCGGCTGACGCACACGCTCGAGGTCTCGCAGATTGCCCGCACGATCTCCCGCGCGCTGATGCTCAACGAGGATCTGACCGAGGCGATCGCCCTGGGCCACGATCTCGGCCACACCCCCTTCGGCCATGCCGGGGAGCGCTCGCTCAACGAGCTGGTGCCGGGAGGCTTCCGCCACTATGAGCAGAGCGTCCGCGTCGTGGAGAAGCTGGAGAAAAACGGCGCGGGCCTCAATCTGACATGGGAGGTGCGCGACGGCATTCTCTGCCACACGCGCGGCACGCAGGCGCAGACGCTGGAGGGCCGCGTGGTGCGCCTCGCCGATCGGATTGCGTACATCAATCACGATATCGACGACGCCAAGCGCGCCGGGGTGCTCAGCGAGAGCGATATCCCGGCAGACATTCTCCGCGTGCTTGGCCCCACGAAATCGAAGCGCATCGATACGCTTGTCCTCTCCGCTGTGACCAACAGCACGGATCAGGATATTCTTCTGGATCCGGAGACACAGCAGGCCTTCGATCGGCTGCACGACTTTATGTATCAATCAGTATACCTCAATCCGCGCGCAAAAAAGGAAGAAAAAAAGGTGCCGGGTCTGATGGAAACGCTGTACGGCTATTTGTGCCGTCCGGACCGTCTGCCGGAGGACATGCGGCGCATTGCGGAGGAGGATGGCTGCGAGCGTGCCGCCTGCGATTACATTGCCGGCATGACAGACCATTTCGCCGTGCAGCTGTTCAGCGCCATCTTTATTCCGAAATCCTGGAACCTCGGCAGTATGCTGTGACGCGCTTTTCGCCGCGGGCAGGGTTTATTGCCGTCCTGTTTCCCATCATTGAGGCCGTATGGAGGGGAGGAATTACGTTTGCGCATTCCGGAGTCGTTCGTTCAGGAGCTCAAGCTCCGCTGCAGCATTGAAGACATCGTCTCCTCCTATGTCAATCTGCGCCGGTCGGGGCGCAATCTCACGGGGCTGTGCCCCTTCCACGGGGAGAAGACGCCGTCGTTCTGCGTCTATCCGGACAACAACACCTTTTATTGCTTCGGCTGCCACGCCGGCGGAGACGTTATCAACTTTGTCCGCAGGATCGAGCATCTCGACTATGTGGAGGCGATCCGCTTTTTGGCCGCCCGCGCTGGCATGCAGGTGCCGGAGGCAGAGGCGGACGACGGGATGGCGAGGCTTCGCGTCAGACTGCTCGAGGTCAACCGCGAAACGGCGCGCTTTTATTACAGCGTGCTGAACGCGCCGGAGGGCAGAAGCGGCATGGAATACCTGCAGGGGCGCGCGCTCACGCCGAGAACCATCCGCCATTTCGGCCTCGGCTTTGCGCCGCAGGGACGCTTCTCCCTTGTCAATCATCTGCACAAAAAGGGCTTTACGGAGGAGGAGGCGATCCAGGCGAACGTCGCCTTCCGCGGCAGGAGCGGGGGAGCGGTCGACCGCTTTTTCAACCGCGTGATGTTTCCCATCATCGACCTGCGCGGCAATGTGACGGCCTTTGGCGGGCGCGTTCTCGGCGACGCCAAGCCCAAATACCTCAACACCTCCGATACGCCCGTTTTCCACAAGAGCAGCACGCTGTTCGCGCTCAACTTCGCCAAGGACGCGGGCTCGGAGCAGCTCATCCTCGCAGAGGGCTATATGGACGTCATCTCTCTGCATCAGGCCGGCTTTCCCACGGCTGTGGCGACGCTCGGCACCGCCCTGACGGGCGACCAGGCCCGCCTGATGGCGCGCTATGCGAAGGAGGTCGTTTTGTGCTACGACTCCGACGAGGCCGGCCAGAGGGCCACGGCGCGCGCGATCCCGATACTGCGCGAGGCCGGGCTTCTCGTGAAGGTTTTGTCCATTCCGAACGGCAAGGATCCCGACGAGTTTATCCGCTCCTACGGCGATCAGGGCTATGCGCGCTTCAAGAATCTGCTGGAGGGGACCGGCAACGACGTCGAATACCGGCTGCAGAAGCTGCGCGCCGCTCACCCGCTCACGGAGCCGGCCGGGCGCGTCGCCTTTCTGACGGGGGCGGCCGAGCTGCTCGCCGGCCTGCAAAACAGGATTGAGCAGGAGGTGTACGCCGGAAAGCTGGCGGAGGAGACGGGCGTCGACCGGGCGTCGATCCTGCGACAGGCGGACAGCCTGGCGAAAAAACGCCGCAGCGAGGAGAGAAAAAAGGAATTCCGCACCTTTCAGCGGGAAAGCGCCGGCGCGACCGACCGGGTGAACCCGGAAAAGTCCGCCAATCTGCGCGCCGCGTCGGCGGAGGAGGCGATTCTCGCCGCGATGCTCAGCTATCCGGAGAGGGCCTCCCGGATTACGGCGGCGCTTTCGGAGGAGGATTTCGTCACCGCCTTCAACCGCCGCGTGTACGCCGCGCTGCGGCATGCCTCAGAGGAGGGGCGCGAGCTCTCGTTCTCGGCCATCTCGGCCGAATTCGCAGAGGAGGAGGCCTCCTCTGTGGCGCGTATGCTGGCACGCCATCATGACGTTCCCGCTTCGGAGCGTGATGTGGAAGAATATATTAAGGTTTTAAAAACAGAAAACGCGGCCCTCAGAGCCCGGCAGATCGCGGCGGAAAAACAGCCGGAGGAGCTTCTGGGATATCTTGAGGCGCTGCGGAAACAGAAAGAATAAGGAGCAGGGGGAATCGCTATGGGAGCACAGGATAAGAAGACCGTGATACGCGAATTGATTGAGCAGGGCAAGGCAAAGGGTCAGCTCACAAACAGAGAAATCCTCGACGCCATCGGCGAGCTCGATTTTGATCCCGAGCAGCTGGAGAAAATTTATGACACGCTTGAGTCGCAGGGCGTCGAGATTGTGGAGAACAGCCCTGACGATACGCCGCTCGACGATATCGGCTTCCTGACGCAGGGAGAAGACGGGGAGGACCTGGAGAATGCCCTGAACACGGACGGCATCGCCATCGACGACCCGGTTAAGGTTTATCTCAAGGAGATCGGCCGCGTGCCGCTCCTCACGCCCGAGGAGGAGAAGAATCTCGCCATCCGCATTTCCAGCGGCGACGAGGCGGCCAAGAAGCGTCTCTCCGAGGCGAATCTCAGACTGGTGGTCAGCATTGCCAAGCGCTATCTCGGCCGCGGCATGCAGTTCCTCGACCTGATCCAGGAAGGCAACCTCGGCCTGATCAAGGCTGTCGAAAAGTTTGACTACACCAAGGGCTTCAAATTCTCCACATACGCCACCTGGTGGATCCGCCAGGCAATCACAAGAGCCATCGCCGACCAGGCCAGAACCATCCGCATTCCGGTGCACATGGTGGAGACGATCAACAAGGTGAAGAAGGTGTCCAGCCAGCTGCTGCACACGAACGGCCATGAGCCTACGGCGGACGAGATCTCCGAAGAGCTCGATATGCCGGTTGACAAGGTGCGCGAGATCATGCGCGTCGCGCAGGAGCCCGTCTCTCTGGAGACGCCGATCGGCGAGGAGGAGGACAGCCATCTCGGCGACTTCATCCCCGACGACGACGCTCCCGCGCCGCAGGACGCCGCCTCTCACACCCTGCTCAAGGAGCAGCTCTCCGATGTGCTCGACACGCTGACCCCGCGCGAGGAGAAGGTGCTTCGCCTCCGCTTTGGTCTCGAGGATGGCCGTTCCCGCACGCTGGAGGAGGTCGGCCAGGTGTTCAGTGTGACGAGAGAGAGAATTCGCCAGATTGAGGCAAAGGCGCTGCGCAAGCTCCGTCACCCGAGCAGAAGCAAAAAGCTCAAGGATTTCCTCGACTGAGCCTTCCGGGCGGAAAGGAGGGATCGGAATGCGTATGACGCTCGAGGCGGATTACGCCGTGCGAATTGTCGAATGCCTGACGCTGGCCGGAAAGCGCTGCGACGCGGCAAGCATCGCGGAGCAGACGCAGGTTCCGCTGCGCTTCTCTCTCAAGATCCTGCGCAAGCTGGTGCAGGAGGGACTGGTCGCCTCCTACAAGGGCGCGCACGGTGGATACTGCCTGGCCCGTCCTGCGAGAGAAATTACGCTTCGCCAGGTGCTTGAGGCGGTTGAGGGGCCGTATGTGCTCAGCCGCTGCCAAAGAGACGGGGGCTGCTGCGAGCAGAACGCGCACTGCCGCTTTACCGCTATCTATGCGGAGATTGCCGCCTTGGTGCGGGACAGGCTGGACGGCTATAATTTTTCCGATATCTGCTTTCCGAAGGGGGAAGGCAATTCCCTTGAGATTACATAAGCGCGATTGCCGGGCGCAGCTCCGGCCTTGCTTCAGACGCGCTTTGAACGGATCATAAAGAGAACGACGCTTTCCTCCGGCCGCCTGCGGCCGAGGGAAAACGTCGTTTTTGCTCGTTATTGCTGCCGGTCAGGGGGAAGAGGAGGCGCTCTCCTCCGCGCCGGGGAGAATGGCGCTCAAGCGCACCGAAACCGTGGCGCCCTCCTCGAGCGTGAAGAGAGAAAAGCGGACGTCAACGCGCTTCGGGGCGACGCCTCCAAGCATCTTTTCCATCTGCGCGCCGTCGCAATCCGGCGTCCAGTCCTCATAGTAGAGCTGCGAACGCTCCAGCTGATCTGCGCTCTGCACGGCGTCAAAGCGATGCTGCACCTGGCTTTGAATCGGTTGGGTGGTTACCGCACCGAACCGTTCACCGAGCGCTTCCCGCAGGCGGACGGAGTAGGCGTAAGCGTCCGCTGTGTCGGGAAAGGTGTATTGAAGCGAGGAGAAAACGCCGTTTTGGAAGGTGAGGCAAACCTGGCAGGCCGCGCCGTCGACGCTTCCCCCAATCACACAGTCCTCCTGTTTGCCGTCCGCAGAGGGCGTGGGTATCACCGCGCTGAGAGAGAGGTCCGCGACGACGTCGTCCTTGTCGGCGCCCAGAAGCGGCAGAGCGCTCTCGAAGCCGGGAGCTGTCACCCGGGGCGCGCTGAGACAGGAGCAGCAGAGGAAACACAGCAGGAGAGAGAAGCTCAAAAGGAGAATCCATCGGATCGGTTTGTTCATGTCCTTTTCCTTTCTGAGACGAAATATCCGGAAAAAAGAAAAAGGCAAAATACGCTAAATCGCGAGAGGGGATCCCTGTCACAATTTAGAGGTATTTTTCCTTGACAAATACAAAATGTTGTTATACAATTATATACTGCATCATCATGGACAGATATACGCAAAATTCTCCTTTCCTATCATAGCACAACTTCCACGGAAAGGCAAGAGGTTTGTAGAATGCTCTGAAAACTATGAGAATGCAGGGAAATTTTGTGCTTTTTTCATGCCGCAGCGGTAAATATATGAATGGAGTGATTGAGCCAATGGTGAATGTCAAACCGGTGCAGGTCGGCAGAAACACCCGCATGAGCTTTGCCAGAATTGACGAAGTCCTGGGGATGCCGAATCTGATCGAGGTGCAGAAGAATTCCTACGCCTGGTTTCTTGACAAGGGGCTGAAGGAAGTCTTCAAAGATGTATCCGGTATCACAGACTACACAGGCAATCTCGTTCTCGACTTTGTCGACTACAAGCTCGACGTCGACAAGCCGAATTACAGTGTAGAGGAGTGCAAGGAGCGCGACGCCACCTACGCCGCCCCTTTGCGCGTCACCGCCATGCTGCTCAACAAGGAAACGGGAGACATCAAAGAGAACGACGTCTTTATGGGCGATTTTCCGCTCATGACGGAGAGCGGCACCTTTGTCATCAACGGCGCCGAGCGCGTCATTGTCTCCCAGCTTGTCCGTTCCCCCGGCGTGTACTATAAAATGGACTACGACAAGACGGGCAAGGAGCTCTTCAGCTCCACCGTGATTCCGAATCGCGGCGCCTGGCTGGAGTATGAGAACGACGCGAACGACGTCTTCTATGTCCGCATCGACAAGAACAGAAAGATCCCGGTCACGGTGTTTGTGCGCGCGCTCGGCCTCGGCACCGACGCCGAAATCTACGATTATTTCGGCGACGACGACAGGATCCGCGCCACCATCGAGAAGGATCCCTGCAAGACGACGGAGGAGGCCCTCTTCGAGGTTTACCGCAAGCTGCGCCCGAGCGAGCCGCCGACCATCGAGAGCGCCCAGTCGCACATCAACGGCCTGTTCTTTGACGCCCGCCGTTATGACCTGTCCCGCGTGGGCCGCTATAAGTATAATAAGAAGCTGAACCTGGCCGGCCGTATTGTGGGCCAGCGCCTCTCGCAGCCGATTGTCAACCCGCTGACCGGCGAGCTGATGGCGGACGCGGGGGAGATGGTTTCCCACGCCAAGGCCGTCGAGATCGATAACGCCGGCGTCACGGTGGCCTTCGTCACCGTGGGTGAGCGCGAGGTGAAGGTGATCTCCAACGGCATGGTGGAGATCAACAACTTCCTTTCCTTTGACGCGCACAAGGAGTGCGGCGTCAACGAGCGCGTGCGCTTCAGCGTTCTGGCTGAGATTCTCGACGCCTGCTCGAGCGACGAGGAGCTCAAGGAGATGATCGTCTCCCGCATGGACGAGCTCGTGCCCAAGCATATCATCATCGATGATATTTTCTCCTCCATCAACTACATGAACTGCCTGGCCGTCGGCCTTGGCAACCTCGACGATATCGACCATCTCGGCAACCGCCGTATCCGCTCTGTGGGCGAGCTGCTGCAGAACCAGTTCCGCATCGGCTTCTCCCGCCTTGAGCGCGTGATTCGTGAGCGCATGACGCTGCAGGCGCAGGATCTCAACAACCTGACGCCGCAGTCCCTCATCAACATCCGTCCCGTTGTGGCGGCCATCAAGGAGTTCTTCGGCTCCTCGCCGCTGTCGCAGTTCATGGATCAGACGAACCCTCTGGCCGAGCTGACGCACAAGCGCCGCTTGTCCGCTCTGGGCCCCGGCGGCCTGTCGCGTGACCGCGCCGGTTTCGAGGTTCGCGACGTTCACTACAGCCACTATGGCCGCATGTGCCCGATTGAGACGCCGGAAGGACCGAACATCGGCCTGATCTCCTATCTGGCCACCTTCGCCCGCATCAACGAGTACGGTTTTGTGGAGGCGCCCTTCCGCCGCGTCGACCACGAGACGGGCATCGTGACCCGTGACGTCGTCTATATGACGGCCGACATGGAGGATGAATTCATCGTTGCGCAGGCGAACGAGCCTCTCGACGAGGAGGGCCGCTTCCTGCACACGAAGGTGAATGCCCGCCATCGCGACGGTTTTGTCGAAGTGGAGCGCGAGAAGGCCGACTTCATGGACGTCTCCCCGCGTATGGTCGTCTCCGTCGCCACAGCGATGATTCCCTTCCTTGAGAACGACGACGCCAACCGCGCCCTCATGGGTTCGAACATGCAGCGCCAGGCCGTGCCGCTGCTGCGCACGGAGTCCCCGATTGTCGGCACCGGCATGGAATACAAGGCCGGCGTCGATTCCGGCGTCTGCGTTATCGCCAAGCATGCCGGCGTGGTCCGCAGCGTGAGCGCCGACGAGGTCCGCGTGACCCGCGAGGACGGCGAGATTGACACATATCACATCACGAAATTCATGCGTTCCAACCAGGGCACCTGCATCAATCAGATCCCTGTGGTGGACGTGAACCAGAAGATCCAGGCCGGCGACGTCATTGCCGACGGTCCCGCCACCAAGGACGGTGAGATCAGCCTGGGCAAAAACGCTCTCATCGGCTTCATGACGTGGGAGGGCTACAACTACGAGGACGCCGTCCTCATCAGCGAGAAGATCGTCCGCGACGACGTGTACACCTCGATCCACATCGAGGAGTATGAGCTCGAGGCCAGAGACACGAAGCTCGGGCCGGAGGAGATCACGCGCGATATCCCGAACGTCAACGAGGATCTGCTCCGCGACCTCGATGAGGAGGGCATCATCCGCGTCGGCGCGGAGGTCCGCACCGGCGATATCCTTGTCGGCAAGGTCACGCCGAAGGGCGAGACGGAGCTCACGGCCGAGGAGCGCCTGCTGCGCGCTATCTTCGGCGAGAAGGCCCGCGAGGTCCGCGATACCTCCCTGCGCGTGCCGCACGGCGAGTACGGCATCGTGGTGGACGTGAAGGTCTTCACCCGCGAGAACAGCAACAACGAGCTGAGCCCCGGCGTAAACAAGGTTGTGCGCTGCTATATCGCACAGAAGAGAAAGATTTCCGTCGGCGACAAGATGGCCGGCCGCCACGGCAACAAGGGCGTTGTGTCCCGCATTCTGCCTGTGGAGGATATGCCCTTCCTGCCCGACGGCACCCCGCTCGATATCGTGCTCAACCCCCTGGGCGTTCCGTCCCGTATGAACATCGGACAGGTTCTCGAGGTTCACCTGGGCATGGCGGCCAAGGCGCTGGGCTGGAAGGTGATGACGCCGGTCTTTGACGGCGCGCACGAGGAGGACATCCGCGAGTGCTTCCGCATGGCGGGTATGTCTGAAGACGGCAAGATTCGCCTCAAGGACGGCCGTACGGGCGAATATTTCGATAACCCTGTCACGGTCGGCTATATGTATTATCTCAAGCTTCACCATCTGGTCGACGATAAGATTCATGCCCGCTCCACCGGTCCCTACAGCCTTGTCACGCAGCAGCCTCTCGGCGGCAAGGCCCAGTTCGGCGGCCAGCGCTTCGGCGAGATGGAGGTCTGGGCTCTGGAGGCGTACGGCGCCGCCTACACCCTGCAGGAGATCCTCACGGTCAAGTCCGACGACGTCGTCGGCCGCGTCAAGACGTATGAGGCGATTGTCAAGGGCCAGAACATTCCGAAGCCGGGCGTGCCGGAGTCCTTCAAGGTGCTCATCAAGGAGCTGCAGTCTCTCGGCCTCGACGTGAAGGTTCTGGACGCGAACGATGAGGAAATCGACCTCAAGCAGAATTTCGACGACGATGACGATATCGGCTTCACTCCCTCCGATGATCTGTTCTCCGAGCAGAATGTCGCGGACGATATGGACGGCTACACCGTCGAAGAGGGCGAGGACGACGACTATACCAGCGACGACGACGATATGTTCGGCGATGGTGAGGATGAGGACGATCCCTTTGATCTGGGCGATGACGGCGACGAATTTTAAGAGGGGGAACAAGGATGGAATTTAACGTTTTTGAATCGATCAAGATTGGTCTGGCGTCTCCGGATAAAATTCGCGAATGGTCCCACGGCGAGGTCAAGAAGCCGGAAACCATCAATTACCGCACCTTAAAGCCGGAGCGCGACGGCCTGTTCTGCGAGCGCATCTTTGGTCCCCAGAAGGACTGGGAGTGCCACTGCGGCAAATATAAGCGCATCCGCTATAAGGGCAAGATCTGCGACCGCTGCGGCGTCGAGGTCACGCGCGCGAAGGTGCGCCGCGAGCGTATGGGCCACATTGAGCTGGCCGCTCCGGTTTCCCATATCTGGTACTTCAAGGGCATCCCGTCCCGCATCGGCCTGATGCTCGACATCTCCCCGAGAATGCTCGAGAAGGTGCTCTATTTCGCCATGTATATCGTGACGGATCCCGGCTCTGTCCGGGAGCTGCAGAGTCAGCAGATCCTCACGGAAAAGGAATACCGCGATCTCCGCGAAAAATATGAGGACGACTTTGACGCCGCCATGGGCGCAGAGGCTATCCAGAAGCTCCTCGCGAAGATTGATCTCGAAAAGCTCTCCGCTGATTTGAAGGTGGAGCTGCACAATTCCTCCGGCCAGAAGCGCATGCGTATCCTCAAGCGCCTGGAGGTTGTCGAGTCCTTCCGCCTCTCCGGAAACCGCCCGGAGTGGATGATCCTCAACGTGGTGCCGGTTATCCCGCCGGATATCCGCCCGATGGTTCAGCTCGACGGCGGCCGCTTTGCGACCTCCGACCTCAACGATCTGTACCGCCGTGTGATCAACCGCAACAACCGCCTCAAGAGGCTGCTCGAGCTCGGCGCGCCGGATATCATCGTGCGCAACGAGAAGAGAATGCTGCAGGAGGCTGTCGACGCCCTGATCGACAACGGCCGCCGCGGCCGCCCCGTCACGGGCCCGAACAACCGCCCGCTCAAGTCTCTGTCCGACATGCTCAAGGGCAAGCAGGGCCGCTTCCGCCAGAACCTGCTCGGCAAGCGCGTCGACTACTCCGGCCGTTCCGTTATCGTCGTAGGCCCTGAGCTGCAGATGTATCAGTGCGGCCTGCCGAAGGAGATGGCCCTCGAGCTGTTCAAGCCCTTCGTGATGAAGCGCCTGGTGGAGACCGGCGTGGCCGGCAACATCAAGGCGGCGAGGAAGGCCGTCGAGCGCACGAAGCCCGAGGTGTGGGACGCGCTCGAGATTGTGATTAAGAATCATCCCGTGCTGCTCAACCGCGCGCCGACGCTGCACCGCCTGGGCATCCAGGCGTTCGAGCCCGTGCTCGTGGAGGGCCGCGCGCTCAAGCTCCATCCGCTGGCCTGCACGGCCTACAACGCCGACTTCGACGGCGACCAGATGGCCGTCCACGTGCCGCTGTCCGCGGAGGCGCAGGCGGAGGCCCGCTTCCTGATGCTGGCCGCCGGCAATCTGCTCAAGCCCTCCGACGGCCGCCCGGTGACGGTTCCGACGCAGGACATGGTGCTCGGCTCCTACTATCTGACGCTCGACAAGGACGGCGAGCCCGGAGAGGGCAAGGTGTTCCGCAACTTCGACGAGGCCATTATGGCCTACGACGCCAAGGTGATCGGCCTGCACGCGAAGATCAAGGTGCGCTGCAGCGCCGTTGTCGACGGCAAAGAGGTGCACGGCCTGATCGACACCACCGTGGGCCGCATGATCTTCAACCGCCCGATCCCGCAGGACCTCGGCTTTGTGGATCGCTCCATCCCGGAGAACCGCTTCAAGCTGGAGATCGACTTCCTCGTGGGCAAGAAGCAGCTGGGCAAGATCATCGACAAGTGCATCAAGATCCACGGCACCGCCGAGACCGCCGACGTCCTCGACGCCGTGAAGGCTCAGGGCTACAAGTATTCGACGAAGAGCGCCATCACCGTGGCTGTCTGCGACGCCACCATCCCGCAGGAGAAGAAGGAGCTCATCGCCAAGGCCGAGAAGAAGATCGATCAGATTACGGATCTCTTCAAGAACGGCCTGCTCTCCGAGGGAGAGAGAAAAGACGCCGTGCTCAAGACGTGGGAGAAGACCACGAACGACGTCACCGACGCCCTGCAGAAGGGCCTCGACCGCTATAACCCGATCTTCATGATGGCCGACTCCGGCGCCCGTGGTTCGATGAGCCAGATCAGACAGCTCGCCGGCATGCGCGGCCTGATCGCCAACACCTCCGGTACGGTTATCGAGATTCCGATTCGAGCCAATTACCGCGAGGGCCTGAACATTCTGGAATACTTCATTTCCTCCCGCGGCGCCAGAAAGGGCCTGGCTGATACGGCTCTGCGTACCGCGGACTCCGGTTACCTGACCCGCCGCCTTGTCGACGTCTCTCAGGACGTCATCATCCGCGAGGATGACTGCGGCGCGACCGACGGCCTGGAGATCTTCGATATCTGCGAGGGCAAGGAGGCCATCGAGACGCTGCACGAGCGCCTGATTGGCCGCTACCTGGTGGAGGATTTTGTCGACGAGGCCACCGGCGAGGTGCTGGTCTCCAAGGACAAGATGATGGACGACAACGACGCCGACCTGATTGTGGGCCGCGGCGTCAAGAGAATCAAGATCCGCTCCATCCTCAACTGCTGCGCGCGCCACGGCGTCTGCAAGAAGTGCTACGGCGCGAACCTGGCCAACGGCCACCCGGTCACTGTCGGCGAGGCGGTCGGCATCATCGCCGCCCAGTCCATCGGCGAGCCCGGCACGCAGCTGACAATGAGAACCTTCCACACCGGCGGCGTCGCCAGCGCGGAGGATATCACGCAGGGTCTTCCCCGCGTCGAGGAGCTGTTCGAGGGCCGCAAGCCGAAGCATCTGGCCATCATCAGCGAGATCTCCGGCAAGGTAACCTTCGAGGAGATCAAGAAGAACCGTCACGCCGTCATCACCGATCCGGAGACGGGGGACAGCCGCTCCTACCTGATTCCGTTCGGCTCCCGCCTGATTGTCTCCGAGGGAGACGAGATCAAGGCCGGCTCGAGAATCACCGAGGGCTCCGTCAACCCGCACGACGTGCTCGCTATCAGCGGCACGCAGGCGGTGCAGGACTACCTGATTCAGGAGGTCCAGAAGGTATACCGTATGCAGGGCGTTGATATCAACGACAAGCACATCGAGGTTATCGTCCGCCAGATGATGAAGAAGGTCCGTGTGGACGAGGGCGGCGATTCGACCCTCCTGCCCGGCAGCTATGTGGAGAAGAGCGAGCTCGAGGCCGAGAACCGGCAGATTCGCGAGCGCATCGAGAACGGCGAGGTCGATCTCAAGGAGGCCACCTACACGCCTGTCCTCATGGGTATCACGAAGGCCTCTCTCGCGACGGACTCCTTCCTCTCCGCCGCCTCCTTCCAGGAGACGACCCGCGTGCTCACCGACGCGGCTATCAAGGGCAAGGTGGATCCGCTGCTTGGCCTCAAGGAGAACGTCATTATTGGTAAACTTGTACCAGCCGGCACCGGAATGAAGTGCTACAGTGACGTAGATATAGAACCTGTCGAGAAAGACTTGACAAACGAGGCGATCTGACAGTATAATTGTAAATCGTGGTGCACACACTGTTCCTTGTACGGAACAGTGTGTTGCGCTGTCTCGGAAGGGTGATTTGCGCATCTGCGCATCACATAAATTTTATTACTCTATGTGAGGAGGTGTCGTATGCCAACATTCAACCAGTTAGTCCATACTGGCCGTGAAGTCGTCGAGAAGAAGGCAAAGGCTCCCGCACTGCTCAAGGGCTGGAACTCCAAGAAGCGCGTTG
>CALWRP010000071.1 GCA_944383955.1 uncultured Clostridia bacterium | reverse complement strand
AGATGATCCAAAAAGCGCAGGCAATCCTTGCCGGATTGGCGAGCATTTTTGGAAAATATCACGGAAAATTTTGGCGCGACACGCCGCCTGAGCCCCAAGGCGCGAATTGTGCGGTGGTGCCTTTATTCTCTTTCGCCGGCTCTTTACTTTTCCTCCGGCGTCTGATAGAATGAAAACGTTTCACGGACATTCGATCGCCCGCCAAAAACAGAAAAGGAAGGAGCCCTCTCTATGAACGATTGGAACAGTGCGCAGTATGTACGATTCCGAAGAGAGAGAACGCAGCCCGCCGTCGATCTCGCCGCGCGAATTGGGCCCGACGCGCCCGCTTCTGTTCTCGACGTCGGCTGCGGCCCCGGAAACAGCACAGCGATCCTGCAGGAGCGCTTTCCTCACGCCAGAATTCTCGGCGTCGACTCCTCCCCGAATATGCTCGAACGAGCCCGGAAGGAACACCCGGAGCTGGAATTCAGACAGCTGGATGTGTCTTCTGAGGCATGGGATCCGGACGGCACATTTGACCTCGTTTTTTCCAACGCCTGCATCCATTGGATACCCGATCACCATCGGCTTCTTCCAAAAATCATGAGCGTCCTCAACCCCGGCGGAACGCTCGCCGTGCAGGTTCCGATCACCGACGAGGAGCCCATGCACCAGATTCTGCATGAAGTCTGCGCGCGGGAGGCCTGGCGCGGTGTTTTCCCCTCTCCTGCAAGATTTTACACGCTGCGCGTGGAGGAATACGACGCGATTCTCTCCGGAATTGCGCAGGATTACGACATCTGGACGACGGTTTACGTCCATCGGCTTCGCTCGCACGACGATATCATTGCGTGGTATGAAAGCACGGGCTTAAAGCCGTATCTCAGCGTGCTGGACGCGCAAGGGCAGCAAGCGCTGCTCGCCGAGGTTCGCACCGAGCTGGAAAAACGGTATCCCATTCAGCCGAACGGCAATCTTCTGTTTTATTTTCCGCGGCTGTTTTTTACGGCCAGAAAATAAACCGGCTTCGTCTCGTTTTCCACCGAGTCAATTGCGACGACGCACGCCCCCTCCTCCCCCGTCAGCGGGGAGAAGGGGAACCAGGCGAAGCGGAGAGCGCGGCGGATCTCGGCGGGACGCTCGGGCGGCGGGACGGCGGCCAGGCGCGGGAATTGGGAGAGCAGGGCAGCCTCGTCGCGGGCGGCGCCGCGCAGCAGGGCGGCGGCCTCCGGCGGCTGGGACGGGGTGAGAAACTCCGGCAGGCCGCGGGCGCGGCCGTCCCGCAGGGCGTCGAAGCGCAGCAGCCAGCGCAGGCGCTGAGCGTCTCCGCCTCGCGACCGGCAGAAGCCGAGGAGCAGCGCGTGGCCGTCGTACCGGCCCCAGGGGCGTTCGAACGCACCGCTCTCTTCCGCGAAGGCCGCGAGCGCTTCAAAGAACGCGAACGGGGAAGGAAAATCGCGCAGCAAAAACGGCAGCGACGCGCCGAAGCGCCCGCTGTTGTGCAGCGAGCCGCACAGGCTGTCGATTTTCTTGAGACGGCACAGCTCCTCATAGGAAATCCATGGCGTGAACAGCACCTCATACGGCGCGCGCGTCTGCCGGACAATGCCGAGCCTGCGCGCGTCCTCCTCCATCTGCGTGCCGTGGAGCACCTTGAGAAAGCCGAGCTGCAGCATATCGGGCCCGGCGCGGAACACGGCGTCGAAGGAGCGGCCGAGGGAGGCGTAGTCCTCGTATGGCAGGCCGGCGATGAGATCCATGTGCAGATGGCAGTTCCCGGCCTCGCGGAGCGCAGTGCAGCGTTCAAGGACGCGGGAAACGTTCTCCGAACGGCGGACGGCGCGCAGCGTCTTCCCGTTCGCCGACTGCACCCCGGCCTCGAACTGGAACAGCCCCGGCCTCGCCTGCCGGATGAGCGCGAGCGTCGAGCCGGCGAGCAGTTCAGCTTCAATCTCAAAGTGAAAATTCGTCACCCCATTATCGTGCTCGAGGAGATACGCGAGGATCGCGTCGCAGTGCGTGCGGTTCGCGTTGAACGTGCGGTCGACAAACTTGACCTGGGGAACGCGGGCGGAGAGAAAAACGCCGAGCCGTTCGCACGCGAGCGCCGCGGGCATCAGGCGCACGCCGCCCTCGCGCGAGGAGAGGCAGTAGCTGCAGGAAAACGGGCAGCCGCGCGACGTCTCGAAGTAGAGGATTTTCCCGCCGAGGGAAGCGGCGTCACCAGCGAGCAGCTCCGGATAGGGAAACGGCAGGGATTCCATCGGCACGGGCGCGGCGGGGGCGGCGGCGCGGAGCTCCCCGCCCTCGCGGAACCACAAACCGGGCACCGCGGCGAGCGGCTCTCCCGCGTCGAGGGCGCGCAGCAGGGCCGGAAAGCCCTTCTCCCCTTCGCCGGCGAGAACGGCGTCTGCCTCCGGCAGGGTGCGCAGCACCTCCTCTGCGCAGAAGGAAACCTCCGGCCCGCCGAGGCAGAGGAAGGCTTGCGGCAGGAGCTTTCTCAGCTCCGCGCACAGCTCCCGCACGAGCGAAATGTTCCACAGGTAGCACGAAAAGCCGATGAAATCCGGCTGCTCGAGGGCAAGGGAGGCCAGCAGCGCGTCGAACGGCTCGTTGACGGTGCGCTCGCAGAGCGCGACGGCAAAGCCTGCCTGCCGGGCGCTCTCCCGCAGGCTTCTGGCGGCGAGGCAGGTGTGGATATACTGCGCGCCGAGCGCGGCGAGAACGGTTTTCATAGCGGGACCTCCCTTTCGGCAGCCGTCCGGCTTTCCTCTGCGCATGCGCGGCGAGACAGCGGAAACGGCGGATAAAATGGAAAAACGGGGACGCTCAGTGCTCCCCGCAGTAAAAATAGGTGGAATTGTCCACAAGACGGCACCAGTCGGCCTTCTCGAGGATGGCGGCCACGTCGGCACGGCGCAGCTTTCGCGGGGCGATCGCCTTGACGGCCTCCGAAATGTGGATCAGCCGGTCGGCGTTCGCGCGGAAAAAGGCCTGCAGCGCCTCCGCGGCCTCGTCAAGCCCGGTCTTCGGCGCGCGGGCCGCCGCGGCAGCGATCTTCTTCTTCTCGAGCAGAAATTCCTCCGGGTGGGCTTTGAGGTATGCGAGATAAGTCAAGCGGATCCGGCTGACAAGGGACGGGGTGATATCGGGTTCTTCCGTGAGCTTCGCGAAGGGGCAGCGCACGAGGTCATGCATCTCCTCGTAGCCGCGGCTCTCGCAGTAGCACAGAAACGGATAATAAGCGTCGCTCGTGTAGACTTCCCGAATTTTTGCCATATTGTCAATCGTCCTCCTGGAATCCATAAAACGGATGAATTTAGTCTCTTGCACGGCGGAATTTCGCCGCGCGCGATTTTTATTATAGCAAGGCGCACTGCCGCGTGCAAGAAATTTTTAACATTTCGTCATGTATTCCGCCTCTGTTCTGGTATAATTGAGAAAAAGCATTATGAAGGCTCCATCGCACCAATATTTTCCGTGATATGTTCCCTTATGCCTGCCAATCCGGTGAGAATGGCCTGCGCTTTTTGGCTCACCTCACGAAAAATTGTACGGCACGCTGCACCACCCGGAATGATGCGACGGCGCCTTAAGAGAGAAGGGGTTATAACCATGGCACACACAATGACAGCCCAGGAGCGGCGGGCGGCCATCCTCGGCGA
>CALWRP010000070.1 GCA_944383955.1 uncultured Clostridia bacterium | reverse complement strand
CCTGTTGCGACAGGCAAAGCGCCACCTCCCTCAGGAGGGAGGCCAGGTTACGGCTCTCTGTCAGCTTGAATCGGTCGCTGAGCTACAGCTCCGCCCGTTCCTAGGCTCCTCCTCTGGGGGAGCTGGCGCGCCGCCGCAGCGGCGTGCCTGAGGGAGTAAGCCGCCGCGAGCACCGAGGCGCCTTTGAGGCAGCCAGGTGCTGGCCTAACTCCTCCCGTCGCTCAAGCTCAGCGCTCACAGGTGCCGCCGCAGTCACGGAAGCTTACTCCCTCCGTCACTTTGCCTGTTGCGACAGGCAAAGCGCCACCTCCCTCAGGAGGGAGGCTTGGTTACGGCTCTCTGTCAGCTTGAATCGATCGCTGAGCTACAGCTCCGCCGTAACTTAGGCTCCTCCTCTGGGGGAGCTGGCGCCGCCCTCAGGCGGTGCCTGAGGGAGTAAGCTGCCGGGAGCACGGCACCGCCTCTAAGGCAGTAAGCCGCCGGGAGCAGTTACCTCTGCGGCAAACAAAATAACAACTCATGGCAATCTTCGATCGCCAAGCCCTTCCCCTTGCGTGGGGTGGGGCTTCATAGGCTGAATGGTTTCAATCAGGCAGAGACGGGCACGCCTCGCTCGTAAAGCTCATGGGGAGCTATATCCTGTCCGTTTCCCCATTCAATGCCTGTTCCATCCGGAAGGAGACGGACAGTTTTAAAATAACTGCGGTTTTTCAGCTCCCCATACCAGGAACCGCTGATATAGGGCGCTACATCGAACAGCTTCACTTCTCCCGTTTCATAAAAAAGGCGCAGCAGGTACGGCTCAGCTGTTTCCACACGGATTAGTTTTGGCTGCAGCATACGACATCCCCCTTTCTCATCTGAGCGGGTCAATGCGGAAAAACTGTTCGCCGGCGGACAGTAATTTCCAGTTTGCATATAAATCGTCTTTGTGAATTTCCATCCAGGCATCTAACAATTTCATTTTTGATTTTGGAATTTTTCCTTCCAAAACGGTGCCATCCAGGGCAACAACAACTTCGTCCCCCGCGAATTCCGCGTGAATATGAGGTAGATTATGTTTGCCCCCTATTTCCCGATACATACGTACAATAATGCCATAAAAAACACATAAAACAGGCACTGCAAACACTCCTTTCTCAGTTCACTCCCCGTTTCTATTTTACCTGATTTTTGTTTCGAGGGCAATGATCAGGACGGGGTTCCTGTGGTTTTCCTGGGAATGTCGTTCTTTTCACTCAATTTCCGCGGCACATTCCTTTCCCCACAGCCTCGCGCACTTCACCGCCGCGTCCCAGCCGCGCAGAACCCTGCGGCGGGTGGCGTCGTCCATTTCGGGCTCATAGACGCGGTCGATGGTCCAGTGGTCGCGCACCTCGTCGAGGCTCTTCCAGAAGCCGACGGCCAAACCGGCCAGGTAGGCGGCGCCGAGGGCCGTTGTCTCGCGGACAATCGGGCGGCGCAGGCGCTTGCCGGTGATGTCCGCCTGGAACTGCATGATGATATCGCTCACGCTTGCGCCGCCGTCCACCTTGATCTCGTTGATCTCCAGGCCGGTGTCGGCCATCATGGCGTCAATCACGTCCTTGGACTGGAAGGCGATCGACTCGAGGGCCGCGCGGATGATGTGGTTGCGCGTTGTGCCGCGGGTGAGGCCGAACATCGTGCCGCGGGCGTGCATGTCCCAGTGCGGCGCGCCGAGCCCGGTGAAGGCGGGAACGAAGTAGACGCCCTGCGAGTCCTTCACGCGGCCGCCGAAGTAGTCGGCGTCGGGGGAGTCCTTATAGAAGCGCATCTCGTCGCGCAGCCACTGCAGCACCGCCCCGCCCACGAAGACGCTGCCCTCGAGAGCGTAGGTGATCTTCCCGCCGATGCCGTAGCCGATGGTGGTGAGCAGGCCGTTGCGGCTCTCCACAGGCTCGCTGCCGGTGTTCATCAAAATAAAGTTGCCCGTGCCGTATGTATTCTTGACGTCGCCCTTCTCAAAGCAGGTCTGCCCGAAGAGCGCCGCCTGCTGGTCGCCCGCGATGCCGCAGATCGGCACCTCGCAGCCCGCGATGTTCACGGTGCCGTACACCTCCGAGCAGCTGCGCACCTCCGGCAGCACGCCGGCGGGGATGCCGAGCTCGCGGAGAATGCGCTCGTCCCACTGCAGGGTGTGAATGTTGAAGAGCATCGTGCGGGAGGCGTTCGTGTAGTCGGTCACGTAGGCCTTGCCGTCGGTGAGCTTCCAGATGAGCCACGTGTCCACCGTGCCGAAGAGCAGCCGCCCGGCCTCCGCCTTTTCGCGCGCGCCGGGCACGTTGTCGAGGATCCATTTGATCTTGGTGCCGGAGAAATAGGCGTCCACCAGAAGGCCGGTCGTTTGCTTGATGTAGTCGACGAGCTCCTGGTTTTTCATGATCTCCTCGCAGATGGGGGCGGTGCGGCGGCATTGCCAGACGATGGCGTTGCAGATCGGCAGGCCGGTCTCGCGGTCCCAGGCAACGACGGTCTCGCGCTGGTTCGTCACCCCGATGCCCGCGATCTCCGAGCCGTGAATATACAGCCGCGTGAGAGCCTCCATCAGCGCACCGTACTGCGTCACGTAAATGTCGGTGGCGTTGTGCTCCACCCACCCGGCCTGCGGGTAGATCTGCGGGAACTCCTTCTGCGAGACGGAGACAATGTTCTGCTCCCGGTCAAAGACAATGCAGCGGCAGCTTGTGGTGCCCTCGTCCAGAGCCACGACGTACTTTTTTTCCATAGTCAGCTTCCTTTCTTTCCCCAAATCCTCAGGGCGTGGGCGAAGCGCCGCGAGCGTCCCGTTTTCCCGGCTGATGCCTTCCGGAAATGCCAGCCCGCCTTTGCGCCTTTTTATTCGCGCGCGCAAAGGCCAGCCGGCAAAGAACCCGCGGTTTCCCGCTCCACGCCTAAAAAAGAGCAGCACAACAAAGCATACGCCTGTTGTGCTGCTCCAAATCTCCGCAATCAGCTTATGCTAAAATAGTAGCATACCCCGCTGCCCCTGTCAAGCGGCGCGCCGCCATTTCCGACAATCTTTTCTTACACCTCCGGCGGTTTTTATCACATCCGTCAAGCCTCCAAAATTTCCCACAGAAAGGCGCAGATTCTTGCCCGCCGGGAGCCGCCGCGCCGCTTTACAGCCGCGTTTTTCTTCGGTATAATGAGGGGAAGGCAAAACAGCGATCGGAGGCGTTTCCATGGCGAAGGAAAAGGAAGCAAAAACGAATGTGATGCGGGCTCTCGAGCGCGCGAAGATCCCCTACCGGCACTATTCGTATGAGCACGACGGCGGCGCGGTGGATGGGGAGTCGGTGGCGAAGCTGCTGGGGCAAAACCCGGCGCAGGTCTTCAAGACGCTCGTCACGCGCGGCGGGAACAGCTTTTTCGTGTTTGTCATCCCCGTCGGCAGCGAGCTCGACCTCAAGGCCGCGGCGCGCGCTGTGGGGGAGAAGTCCGTCTCGATGCTGCATGTCAGCGAGCTTTTGCCTGTCACGGGCTACGTGCGCGGCGGCTGCTCGCCGATCGGCATGAAGAAGCAGTTCCCCACCGTCATTGACGAGAGCTGCCTTGCCTTTCAGTCCATCATTTTCAGCGCGGGCAAGATCGGCGCGCAGGTGGAGGTTGCCCCCTCCGATCTGCTGACGCTGATCGGCGGAAAGACCGCGGACATTACCGTGAAGGAGGAAACCTGAGATGAAGCGCTTTCTTGCGGACGGCGTCCTGTTTGATCTCGACGGCACGCTCTGGGATTCCGGAGACGGCGTAGCGGAGGCTTATAACCTGGCGGCGGAGCGCATGCGGCTGGGCCGCGCGTTCACGCCGGAGCAGATGCACAGCGTGATGGGCCTGCAGGCGCAGCCGCTTCTGGATCGCCTCGTGCCGGACCTGACGCCGGAGCGCCAGCAGACCTTCCGCGAGGAGGTTACCCGCTGCGAGTGCGAGATTCTGCGCACGGGCCGCGGCAGCCGCCTGCTTCCCGGCGTCCGCGAGCTGCTGGAGGCCCTGCGTCCCCGCTGCCCGCTCTACATCGTGAGCAACTGCATGGACGGCTATATCGAGGCCTTCCTCGAGGCGCACAGCCTCGCCTCCACCTTCCGCGACTTCGAGCATCCGGGCCGCACGGGCCTGAGCAAGGGGGAGAACATCCGCCTCGTGATGGAGCGCCACGGCGTGCGCCACGGCGTCTATGTCGGCGACGCGCAGGTGGATCTCGAGGGCGCGCGCTTTGCCCGCGTCCCCTTCCTCTGGGCGCGCTACGGCTTCGGCGAGGTCACGGAATACGACGCCGCCCTCGACGCCCCCGCCGACCTCCTCACCCTCCTCACATTTTCCTCATAACCCGCCCCGGAACGCCCGGAAACCTGTTCTCCTCCCCGGCATTTTGTGATATAATATAAAGGTTACAGCTATAGCCGTGCAAGTCACGGCGCGGCCGTGACTTGCGTTCGAAGCATTATTTTGCGGTGCTGCGCACCGGAAAATAACGCTTCGACAGCCGGGAGGTTCTTTTTCCTGCGCGGAAAGAGGTTACGGCCCTC
>CALWRP010000069.1 GCA_944383955.1 uncultured Clostridia bacterium | reverse complement strand
CCAACGCCAAACACCGGGAGGTCACTATTCTTTAACTATTATATCGTGCTGTGCCACATAGGTCAAGCGGGTTTCATGCCCCTTTGGTGCCTTGGAGCGCAGCGGAAAGGAATGGTCATAAGCATGAGAGAGGCAACCGTGACGAGAACCACGAAGGAGACCGATATCGCCGTCTCGCTCTGCCTGGACGGCGGCGAGGTCTCGGTGCAGACCGGGATCGGCTTCTTCGACCACATGCTCACGGCCTTCGCCGTGCACGGCGGCTTCGGCCTCACCGTCTCCTGCAAAGGCGATCTGGAGGTGGACGGCCACCACACGGTGGAGGACACCGGCATCGTCCTGGGCAGGGCGTTCAGCCAGGCCCTCGGCGACAAGTCCGGCATCGCCCGCTTCGGCAGCTTCTATGTGCCGATGGACGAGAGCCTCGCCTTCGCTGCCGTGGACGTCAGCGGGCGTCCCTTCCTCCGCTTCCAGGCCGATTTTTCGCAGGAGCGCTGCGGGGAGTACGATATCTGCCTGACGGAGGAGTTCTTCCGCGCCCTCGCGATGAACGCCGGGATCACCCTGCATCTGCGGCTCGAATACGGCGCGAACGCCCATCACGAGGCCGAAGCGCTGTTCAAAGCGTGCGCGCACGCCCTTCGTCTCGCGGTTTCTGAAAAGAAAGGCTTGCTTTCTACGAAAGGTGTATTATAATTGTGATAGAATATCTTTTGCCGCCGCAGTATTTTTAGGAAAAAGCTTGCCGGATACGGAAAACAGCCGGCGCCGGAACACGGGCGCGAGGTCCCCTGCGGGCGTTTCGCGTTCGGGGGCGCAGGCGGTTTGTTTTGCCGGGGATGAGCAGGAGTCCGGCTGCCCGGAGCTCGCGGGAGGGGGCGTGAACGGTCTATCCCGTGTGCGCGGAATCATGGAACCGGCGGCAAAACGGAATCATACACCGGGGAGAGCGCCCGCCGATTGAGGGGGACGCCCGTGAAGGAAAGGCAAGGGTGAATGTTTTGATTGTTATTCCTGCGATTGATATTATGAACGGCTGCTGCGTCCGTTTGGTGCGCGGCGATTACGGTACGGCTTACAAGGTAGCGCGGGACGCCGTCCACACGGCCAGGGAATTTGAGAAGGTTGGTGCGGAGTGGCTGCACATCGTGGATCTCAACGGCGCGATTGCCACGGAGCCGGTGAACACCGACCTGATCCTCAAGATCATCGACGGCTGCGGTCTCAAGATCGAGATCGGCGGCGGCATCCGCAAGATGGAGACCATCGACTTCTATTTTGAGAAGGGCGTTTCGCGCGTCATTCTCGGTTCGGCTGCGATCAACAACCCGCAGCTCGTCGAGGACGCCGTCAAAAAGTACGGCGATAAGATTGCCGTCGGCATTGACGCCAACGAGGGCATGGTGGCCGCCGAGGGCTGGACGGAGACCTCCGCCATCAACTACCTCGAGCTTGGCAAGCGCATGGACGCCATCGGCGTGCAGTATATCATCTTCACCGATATCTCGCGCGACGGCACGCTCTCCGGGCCGAACTTCGCGCAGCTTGATCTGCTCAACCGCGCCGTCTCCTGCAACGTGATTGCCAGCGGCGGCGTGAGCAGCCTCAAGGACATCGTGACGCTCTCGGACCTCAAGCTCTACGGCGCGATCTGCGGCAAGGCCATCTATTCCGGCGATCTGAGCCTGCGCCAGGCCATCGCCCTGTGCCGGACGGGGAAGGTGTGACCGCATGCAGCCGCGTGATTTTTCCTTTATCGAGGAGTATTTTCAAAAAGCGGAGCTCCTCCCCGCGATTGTCCAGGAGGACGCCACGGGGGAGGTCCTGATGCTCGCCTATATGAACCGGGAGTCGTTCCGCAAAACGCTCGAGACGGGCTATACCTGGTTTTTCAGCCGCTCCCGTCAGGAGCTCTGGAACAAGGGGGCGACCTCCGGCCATCTGCAGAAGGTGGTGTCCATCGCGGGAGACTGCGACTGCGATACCCTTCTCGTGCGCGTGGAGCAGACGGGGCCTGCCTGCCACACCGGCAGCCACAGCTGCTTTTTCCGCGAAATCGTAACGCCAGAAAGGAATTCATAACGCAATGAACGACGCTCTGAAGCATTTATACGAAACGGTTCTCTCCCGCAAGGCGGAGAAGCAGGAGGGCTCCTATACCTGCTATCTGTTTGAGAAGGGGACCGACAAGATTCTGAAAAAGTGCGGGGAGGAGTGCAGCGAGGTCATCATCGCCGCGAAGAACGGCGACAACCGCGAGACCGTGCTCGAGATCTCCGATCTGCTCTACCACCTGACGGTGCTCATGGTCAACGAGGGCATCACCCTCGCGGACGTGGAGCAGGAGCTTGAGAAGCGCAGCGAAAAGACCGGCAACCTCAAGCAGTTCCACCAGGTGGACAAGAACACATAAGGCTGCGCGCCTCCTTTGCCACGCAAAAAAATCGCCAGGGCCTCTTCGCCCCGGCGATTTTTCAAATGAACGGAAGACGGCGGATCCGGCTGAGCGCCCCACGGTTCACTCCCAGGCTTCAAATTCCTTCAGGAACCACACGTCGCCGGCGGTGAACTCCCTGCCGTTGAGGTATTCGAGGATGCCGCCCGGCGTGGTGAAGGCGAAGCGCAGCTTATACGAGCACAGCGCCTGATAGCGGAAGCCCGTCTCCCGGTTGAGCGCGTTCGTGCCGTATTTGCCGTCCCCGGCCAGCGGATGGCCGACGGATGCCAGGTGCGCGCGGATCTGGTGCGTGCGCCCCGTCAGCAGCTCCACCTCCAGCAGGCTGAACCTCCGCTTCTCCTGTAAGACGCGGTACCGCGTCTTGATGCTTTTTGCGCCGGGAGAGGGCTTCTGCGAGATGTACACGCGGTTCTGGCTCTCGTTTTTCTCGAGATAGCCGGTCAGCGTCGCCTCCCGCTGCTCCATGCGGCCGCAGACGACGCACAGGTAGAGCTTCACAAGCTCGCGGTCGCGCACCTTCTGGTTCATGATCCGCAGCGTCTCGGCGTTCTTGGCCGCCATCACGATGCCGCCGGTGTTGCGGTCGATGCGGTTGATGAGCGCCGGCGCGAACGAGTTTTCCGCCTCGGGATCGTACTCGCCCCTGTCGTACAGCTCGTGCTGCACGCGGGCGATCAGCGAATCGAAGTGGTACGTCTCGTCCGGGTGGACGATGAGGCCGGGCTGTTTGTCGAGCAGCATGATGTTCTCGTCCTCGTAGACAATGGAGAGCTTTTTCGGCGCCTTGAGGAAATCGTACTCCCTGGGCGCGGTCTGGAAAAATTCGTCCTTGAGGTACATCGTCAGGCGATCGCCCTCCTGCAGGCGGGTGGAGATCTCGCACCGCTTGCCGTTGAGCTTGATATCCTTCTTGCGGATGCTCTTGTAGAGCATCGACTGCGGCAGGTTCGGATACGCCTTGGTGAGAAATTTATCGAGACGCTGTCCCGCGTCGTTTGCCCTGATGATGACTTCCTTCATCCCTGAACCCCATTTCCGGCAAAGCCGTCCCGCGGCTTTGCAGTCTGCGGGCCGCGGCGCTTGCGTGCGGCGGTCCGGCTTCTATCATACCACACATTTGCCGGCTCGTCACCCCCTTGGCCGGCCTGTTTTTCTCTGCGCCCGGGTGGGGCGTCTGGCCCGGCGGGCTGAATCCAAGACGAGGAGGCGGACATTTTGGCAAAGGAAGATATCTCTCCCCATTCCGGGCACAGGAAGCGCATGCGCGACCGTTTTCTGCTGGACGGTATGGATTCCCTCGAGGATCACGAGGTGCTCGAGCTGCTGCTGTTCTATGCCATCGCAAGGCAGGACACCAACGAGCTGGCGCACCGGCTGATCAACCGCTTCGGCTCGCTCTCCGGCGTCTTCGACGCTCCCGTGGAGGAGCTCAAGCGCGTGGAGGGCGTGGGCGGCACGACGGCCGTCTTTCTCAAGACGTCCCCGGAGCTGTTCCGCCGCTACACGAACGACAAAAAGAAGAAGGTCAAGCGCCTGTACAGCTACAAGGATATCTCGGAGTATGCCATGCGCATTCTCGCCGGGCGCAGGCGCGAGGGCATTCTGCTGGTCCTCGTCAACGCCGTCGGGCAGATCCTCTACAGCGATATCGTCTACGAGGGCAGCGTCAACGCGGCGGAGATCTATTTCCGCGACCTCGTCCGTCTCGCCTCGAGCTACGACGCCGTGGGCGCCATCCTCGCCCACAATCACCCCAGCGGAGACTGCCTTCCCTCACGGGAGGATCTTGTGACCACGCGCACGGCTGCCGACGCGCTCAAAAAGATCGACGTGGCGCTCATCGACCACGTGATTGTCGCCGGGGACGACTGCGTCTCCATGGCGACCTCCCACATCCTCCCGGAGGTCTTTCCCGAGGCCGAGGAGAAGCGCTCGCTCCGCAAGGTTTCGGACAGGCAAAAGGGGAAGAAAACATAAGCCGAAGACTTACGAATCAGACAAAATTACTCTGCTTTTTGAAACACCCGGCTTTATTCCCGGATTGCGGAAAAGAGGTTGTTTTCCCGAAAGCGTTGTGCTATAATAGCCCTCAGATTGCTTCCCGGAGCAGCGGCTGCCGGCGGCCCGCAGGGCCGTGCGGCTGTCCCGGATTTCGTGAAATTGCCGGTTTCTTCCATCTCTGCGGCGGGCCTTACCGTCTGATTGCATGAGAAAAGCCGGGGTTTTGCGGCCGGGCGCGGCGCAGCGCGGGGGACAATCGCGGCCGCTCCTTCCGGGCGGCGTCAGGGGAGCGAGGTTATGGCATTTGGATGGGAGTCCTGCTTCCGATTCAGAACGATAACCCGGAAAGGGATCGAAAGGGCGAAGTCGCGTCGTTTCGATCCCTTTTGATTTTCCCGCCCGCCTTTTCCGCACACAAAGCGACGCCCGCACAGCCGTCCCCACGGCCCTGCGGGCGCCGCTTTGTTCTGGTGCGCCCGGCATGGGCAATAACTCGGTGGTGAAAGTCCACTACAGACTTGGCAGTAGGAACTGTTAGCCGAAGGCAAGGGTGTCCATCGTGAGGTGGAATCTGAAGGAAGCCGGATGTGGA
>CALWRP010000068.1 GCA_944383955.1 uncultured Clostridia bacterium | reverse complement strand
ACCGGCGACCGCGACAGCCTGCAGCTTGTCGGCGAGGGCGTGACGGTGCGCCTGGCCACCACAAAAATGGGACAGCCCCAGGTGACGGTCTACGACGAGGAGAAGATCCGCGAGGAGTACGGCGTGGAGCCCGCCCAGCTCATTGACATCAAGGCGATCCAGGGCGACACGTCAGACAACATCCCCGGCGTGGCGGGTATCGGTCCCAAGGGAGCGGGGGAGCTGATCGGGCGCTTCCACGACCTCGACAACATCTACGACCACCTCGATGAGCTCGATATCAAGGCGGGCCAGAAGAAGAAGCTCGCCGACTCCCGCGACAACGCCTATCTGAGCCGCTGGCTCGGCACGATCCGCACCGACGCCCCGGTCGACACGACGCTGGCCGACTACATCCCCGCCCCGGTCGATCCGAAGGCCGGCGCGCTGATGGCGAAGCTGGAATTTTTCACCCTGATGGAGAAAATGGGCATCGCTCCCGGCGAGCCGCAGCATGCGCCCGGGCCGGAGGAGCAGGAAGCGCCCGCGTGGAGCCTCAGCGAAACGCCGCCGGAGAACTGGCGCTCCCTCTGCACGGACCCCGCCGCCCTTTCCCCGTCTTATGCGGAGGACGGCTCGCTCGCGCGGCTGCTCGTGGCCGCCTCCGGCCGCGTTTTCCCGCTGACCGCCTGGGAGGATATGGCCTTCGTCTGCTCGCTCGAGGGGGTGCGCAAGCTCGTTCCCTCCACAAAGCAGCTTTATGCCGCGCTCGAATCGCGCGGCGCGGCGCTCGCCGCCCCGGTCTTCGACGTCTCCCTCGCCGCCTATCTGCTCAACCCCTCCGCGAAGGGGTATGAGACGCAGCGCCTGGCGCAGGAGTACGCCGTGCCCGTGCCGCAGCTGGGGGACGAGGAGAGCTCCCTGTGCGCCGCTCTGCCGCCGCTGTGCGAACGGCTTGCCGCCGAGATCCGCGACAAGGGCCAGGAGAAGCTGCTCAACGAGATTGAGCTGCCGCTGGCCCGCGTGCTCGCGCACATGGAAGCGGAGGGCTTCGCCGTGGACAGCGACGGCATCCGCGCCTACGGCGAGCAGCTCGAAGGCGAGATCGACCGGCTGCAGTCGGAGATCTACGCGTCCGTCGGCTATGAATTCAACATCAACTCCCCCAAACAGCTCGGCGACGCCCTCTTTGTCAAGCTCGGCCTCTCCCACGGCAAGAAGACGAAGACGGGCTACTCGACGAACGCCGAGGTGCTTGAGAGCCTGCGCTATGAACATCCCGCCGTCGAGCAGGTGCTTGGCTACCGCGCTCTGGCGAAGCTCAAGTCGACATACTGCGACGGCCTGCTCAAGGTGATCGGCGCAGACGGACGCATCCATTCCAGCTTCAACCAGACGGAGACGCGCACGGGCCGCATCAGCTCCACCGAGCCGAATCTGCAGAATATCCCGGTGCGCACGGAGCTCGGCCGCGAGCTGCGCCGCTTCTTCCTTGCCCGCCCCGGCTGGGTGCTCGTCGACGCGGACTACTCGCAGATTGAGCTGCGCGTGCTCGCCCACGTGGCGGACGACAAGAGCATGATCCAGGCCTTCCTCGACAAGGACGATATCCACCGCCGCACGGCGGCCCAGGTTTTCCACCTGCCGGAGGACATGGTCACGCCGCTCATGCGCAGCCGCGCGAAGGCCGTCAACTTCGGCATTGTCTACGGCATCGGCGCGTTTTCGCTGAGCAAGGACATCGGCGTCACGCGCAGGGAGGCCGAGCAGTATATCAGCGACTATCTGCACCACTTCTCCGGCGTCGACGCATACATGCGCCGCACCGTCGAGGAGGCGAAGGAGAAGGGCTATGCCGAGACCATCTTCGGCCGCCGCCGCTATCTGCCCGAGCTGGCCTCCGGCAATTTCAATATGCGTTCCTTCGGCGAGCGCGTCGCGCGGAACATGCCCATTCAGGGAGCCGCCGCCGATATCATCAAGATTGCCATGATCCGCGTCGACGAGCGGCTGCGGGCCGAGGGCCTGCGGGCGCGGCTGATTCTCCAGGTGCACGACGAGCTGATCGTCGAGTGCCCCGAGGAGGAGGCCGGGCGCGTCTCCGCCCTCCTTACCGAGGAGATGGAGAACGCCGTGCACCTCTCCGTGCCGATGGTCGCCGAGGCCAAGGTGGGCCGGACGTGGTATGAGGCGAAGTTATGAGCGGCCTGTTCACCTGTCCCGTCTGCGGCCGTCCGCTGACGCGGGATGAAAAAGCGTGGGCCTGCAAAAAGGGCCACTCCTTCGACGTGGCGTCGGAGGGCTACGTATATCTTCTGCCGCCGAACAAAAAGCATTCGAAGGATCCGGGTGACACCAGGCAGATGGTCGCCGCCCGCCGCGCCTTTCTCGAGGCCGGCTACTACGAGCCGTTCCGCCGCCGCCTCTGTGAGCTTGCGTGCGAAGCGCTCGCGGCCGTTCCCGCTCCCGCCGTGCTCGACGCGGGCTGCGGGGAGGGCTGGTATACCTCGGCCCTGCTCGACGCGCTGCGCGCCGCGGGCAAGGAACCGGAGGTCTGCGGCTTCGATATCAGCAAGTTTGCCGTGCGCGCCGCCGCAAAGCGTCACAAGGGGATTGCCTTTGCCGTGGCCAGCGCCTTCTCCGTCCCCGCGGCGGACGCCTCCGCCGACCTGATCGTCAACGTCTTCGCGCCGATTGTGCCGGACGAGCTGCGCCGCGTGGCGAAGCCGGGCGGCTTTCTGCTCCTCGCCGTGCCCACGCCCCGCCATCTCTACGGCATGAAGGAGCTGCTCTACGACGCGCCCTATGAGAACGAGCTGCGGGAGACGGACTACCCCGGCTTTACCCTCGTGGAAAGCGAGAGCGTCGAGGGCGGGATCGAGCTGACCTCGCCCGCCCTGATCGAGGCTCTTTTCTCGATGACGCCCTACTACTGGAAAACGCCCCCGGCGGGCTGCGAGCGGCTGCGGCGCGCGGAGGTCCTGCGCACGGCGATCGGCTTCCGCTTCCTGCTCTACAGAAGGGAGGTGGACGCATGACGGAATCCGATCGCTCCATCCGCCGCCTCGAAAATCTTCTCTTTCTCGTCCTCGTCACCGTCATCGCGATGATGATGCGCGTCTATCTCTTTCCCATCGAGTCGGGCGACTATCTCCAGTTCCTTCACCCGTGGTATGAGACGCTGCGGGAAAACGGCGGCCTGCTCGCCATCGGCATGGATATCGGGGACTACATGCCGCCGTACTTTTACATTCTCGCGCTTTTGACCTACTTACCGCTGCGCGACCTCTTCGCGATCAAGCTCGTCTCGAGCCTCGTCGATCTCGTGCTGGCCGTGTTTGCGGCCAACCTCGCGTCGGACGGGCAGCGCCTTTCGCGCCGCTGGATGGCCGTCTACTGCGTCGTTCTCTTCCTGCCCTCCGTCTTTCTCAACTCCGCCGTCTGGGCGCAGTGCGACGCTATCTATGTCTCGGCGCTTCTTGCCTTTCTGTACTACGTTCACCGCGGCCGAAGCCATGCCGCCGTGCTGGCCTATGCGATCGCCTTCGTCTTCAAGCTGCAGGCCGTCTTTCTCGCGCCGCTCCTGCTGCTTCTGCTCCTCAAGCGCCGCGTGCGCTGGAAGAGCCTGTGGATTCTCCCGGCGGTTTATCTTGCCGCCTGCCTGCCCGCCGCCGTCATGGGGCGCAATCTCTGGGATTTGCTCACGGTCTATTTTTCCCAGGCCGGGCAGTACAATCTCCTTGCGATGTTCCTGCCGAACCTCTACACCTGGCTCGGGGACAGCACGGCGGCGGAGATCAGCCGCGCGGGCGTGATGCTCGCGGGCGGCGTGGTGCTCTGCGCCGTCTTCTTCCTCTGGCGGCTCGACTTCGAGCTCACGCTCGACCGCCTGGTGAGCCTCGGCCTCTTTTTCGCCCTCCTCACGCCATTTCTGCTGCCGCACATGCACGAGCGCTACTACTACCTCGCCGATCTGCTCAGCGTCGTCTTTGTCTTCCGCTTCCCGAAGCAGTGGGGAATCGCCTTCACCGTCTGCATGGCCTCGGCCTATGCCGTATGTCACAACCTCTTCGGCACAGACTTTTTCCCGGTGGAGCTGCTGGGTGTGATTCTGCTCGGCGTGATCTGCGTGCTTGTCCGCCATCTGGCCGCGATTCTTCCGCGAAGGGAGGCGGCCGCATGACGATCGTCCCCATGCAGGAGCGCCATCTCGACGCGCTCGCGGAGCTCGAGCGGCTCTGCTTTGCTCACCCGTGGACGCGCGCCGGACTGGCGGCGGAGCTCGGGAGCGGCACGGCCCTCTTCCTCGTCGCGGAGGACGAGGCGGGGGAGGCCGTGGGCTACGCGGGCTCCCACGTTGTCTGCGGCGAGTGCTACATCGACAACGTGGCCGTCCGTCCGCGCTGCCGCGGCCGGGGCGTCGCCCTCGCCGTGCTCACGGAGCTGATCCGCCGCGTGCGGGAGCAGAACGGCGTCTTCCTCACCCTCGAGGTGCGGGAGAGCAATCTGCCTGCCCGCCGCCTTTATGAGAAGCTCGGCTTTTCCGAGGCCGGCCGCCGCAGAGGCTTTTATACCGATCCGAAGGAGGACGCCCTTCTCCTGACGCTCACGCTCGCGAACTGAGCGTTGGAGCGCACCAGGCAAAGCGGCCCCGGACAAGCTGTCCGGGGCCGTTTTGCATATTTCCTCGCCCCGCCGCATATCCATCGAGAAAGCGGTCTGCCTCAAGCGGGCGGAGCGGAGCGAAGAAAGGGGAGGGCATACCATGCTGATTCATGTAACAGAAAAGGACGAGACGCTTCAGAGCATCGCCCGGCGCTACACCGTTTCCGCCGCGCGGCTGGCGCGGGATAACGGCATCGCAGCGGGGCAGGAGCCGGTGGAGGGACAGGCGCTCGCCATTCTCTATCCGGCCCGCGTCCATTTGGCGCGCCGCGGGGACACCACGGCCTCCATCGCCCGGCGGTACGGCGTCAGCGAGCGGCAGCTCTGGCGCTGCAACCCCGGCCTCATCGAGACAGGCCCCGTGCCCGGGCAGCGGGTGATCCTTTCCTGGCGGCAGAGCACGCTCGGGCGCTTTGAGACGCTCGGCTATGCCTATCCCGGCACGCGCCGGGAGCTGCTGCTCTCGTCTCTGCCGTCCATGCGCCTTGCCATCCCGTTCACGCACGAGGTCTCCCGCCTCGGCGGGCTCTCGGCCCTCAACGACGCCGCCATGCTGGAGGCGGTGCGGACGTGCGGCGCGTCGTCGCTGCTGAGCGTCTCCAACCTGCGGGAGCCGGACGGCTTCGACGGCGAGACGGTGCACGCCATTCTCACCAGCGAGGAGGCCCAGCGCCGCCTGATCGCCGAGATCCAGGCCCTGATCCGCGAGCGCGGCCACTGCGGCGTGGACGTCGATTTTGAATACGTTCCTGCCGCCGACCGCGAACGCTACCCGGCCTTCCTGCGCCGCCTTTCCGCCGCCCTCGAGCCCGAGGGCCACCCTGTCTATGTGGCTGTGGCGGCGAAGAACGAGGACGACACCACCTCGCGCCTCACAGCCGGCCTCGACTACAAGGCGATCGGCGAGGCGGTGTCCGCCGTTCTCCTGATGACGTACGATTACGGCTATCTCTCCGGCCCGCCGATGGCTGTTTCCCCGCTGCCGATGGTGCGGGAGACGCTCTCCTACGCCGTCACGCGCATCCCGCGGCAGAAGCTTCTTCTGGGCATTCCGAACTACGGCTACAACTGGCCCCTGCCCTACGAGGCGGGCAAGACGCGCGCCCGCTCCGTCACCAACGAGGAGGCCGTCTCCCTCGCGCGGGAGGCGGGCGTGCCCATCCATTTCGACGAGAACGCCAAGGCACCCTGGATCCGCTACCGCGAGAACGGGGCCGAGCGCGAGGTCTGGTTCGAGGACGCGCGCAGTATCCGCGCGAAGCTGCGCCTCGCCGCCGAGTTCCGCCTGCGCGGCGTCGGCTTCTGGAATCTCTCCCGTCCCTTCACGCAGGGCTGGACGGTCCTCTCCGCACTTTACCGGATCGACT
>CALWRP010000067.1 GCA_944383955.1 uncultured Clostridia bacterium | reverse complement strand
CAGCCCGCCGATCTCGTCGTCGTTGCTTTTCTCGATCCGCGCCTCAAAATCGCCCTGCGCGATGCGCCGGGCCGTCGCGCCGATCTGACGGATCGGGTTTAAGATACTCTTGAGGAAGAAATAGCTGGAGGTAAACACAAAGAGCAGAATCACGGCTCCTGCCGCCGTCAGAAGACCTATCACCGCCAGCACGCGCTTATCGGCTCCCTCAAGAGACACCACATAGCGGATCGCGCCGACAAAGCTGCCGTTGTTGTTGCGGATCACCCGGGTGACGGCCATCACCTTCTCGCCGCTGGTGAGCTTGCCTGTCCAGGTGCCGTAGCCCTCCGCGTCGCTCAAGGCGAGCTGATAGTCGGGCATCGGCTGCGTCTGGTCCGGCGCAAAGCCAACAGAGGTGATGAGAATCTTCCCCGAAGAGCTGAACACCATCAGCTCCATGCTCTCCTTTTCCGGAAAATTTTCCACATACGTGCGCGCCACGGCGCTGAACTCCCGCGAGGAGCGCCTGCCGTAGTCGGCAAATACGTTCGTCAGCTCGCCGGATCGGCCGTCGAGCGAGGCCTGGATCCCGCTGTAGATCGAGCCGCGGATCACAAACGAGAGCACCACGATCAGCGTGATGAGGATCAGCACGATGACGCCGACGCTGTTGATCAGCCACCGGCGGGCGATGCCCTTCATATTGGTGATGCTTCCTGCCGCCATCGCGTGTTCCTCCTTTCTGCCGGACGCTGCGCGCGCCTGTTTGTTTCAGCCGCTCAGGCCTCCCATTTATAGCCGAGGCCCCACACGGTGATGATATGCTTCGGGTTGCTCGGCTCATCCTCCACCTTCATGCGCAGGCGGCGGATATTCACGTCGACGATCTTCTCCTCGCCGAAGTAGCCCTCGCCCCACACGTGCTTCAAAATATCGCCGCGGTCGAGCGCCGTCGTGGGGTTGCAGAAGAAGTATTCCATCAGCTGGAACTCCACCTGCGTGAGCTCGATCGGCTTGCCCGCCTTCATCAGCGAGCGGTTGCGCAGATTGAGCACGAACTCGCCGGAGCGGATCTCCTCGCGGAAATTGTTTTCGTTGCGCATCTGCTCGAGCGCCACACGGCGATAGACGGCGTCCACGCGGGCCACGAGCTCGCTGGGGCTGAACGGCTTCGTCACATAGTCGTCCGCGCCCATCATCAGCCCGCTCACCTTGTCCATCTCCTGCGTGCGCGCCGTGAGCATGATGATACCGATCGAGCCGCTCTTCTCGCGCAGCTTGCGGCAGACGGCGAGGCCGTCGTGCTCGCCGGGCATCATCACGTCGAGCAGGGCCACGTCGATGCTGCCGTTTTCGCGCTCATAGATCTGCAGCGCTTCGTCGCCCGAGCCGGCCTCGAGCGTGTCGTAGCCGGCACGCCTGAGATTGATGACTACAAACTCGCGGATGGCCTGTTCGTCCTCCGCCACCAGAATTTTCTTCATGTTTTTCTCTCCTCCGCGCCGCCCGATCCGGCGGCGATCGTTATTCCTGTGTCAGGAGCTTGAAGCTGTTCCTGACGTCGTTCTCCGTCATCGAAAGGCTGCTCTGCGGCGAGAGGAGCCGCCCGGCGTAGACGAGGTTGTTGCTGTCCAGAATCTTGAAATAATCGGTCTCGCTCTCCTGCGCAGACCACTGCTTCGCGGTGAAGACGCGGATCTCCAGCAGACGCTCGCCCTGCCTGCCCTCGGAGAGATTCTCCCCGGAGGACACCCACCGCCGGAACGTGAGCGTGCGGTTGGAGACGTCCTGCTCGGTCGTGATCTGGTTCTTCCACATATCCGGAATCAGGAACCAGTAGCCGTCCACGCTGTTCGTCACCATGCTCATCACGCGCACCAGCGTGTTCGTCTCCGTGTCATACTGATGCCAGTCCGTCAGATACGCCGAATCCGGCGCGCTCTGCGATGTGATGCCGGGCAGCAGGTTCACCATCGGCAGCTCGAGGATCTTGTCGCCGTTGACGTCGCGGCTCGCGAAATTGAGGCTGCGCGCCGTGGTGGTGACCGTCTGCGTGGCCGGATCCCAGAACGGCGAGACGAGCTCCCGCTTCATCCTGTCCCAATACACCACTTCGGTGATATAGGCGTTCGCCGCCTTGCTCCCGTCGAGCATCACGCCCGTCTGGTCTGCGGTGAGCAGGCCGCCCGCCGCGCTGACAATGCTCGTCACAGCGGAATCGATGGCGCACGAGCCGAGGATCTCGATCGCTCCGCTCTTGAGCCGGTACAGACGCGCCTGCGCCGGCTGATCGCCGACCGTTACGTTGGCGGTGAAGATCTCCTCGAAGCCGTCGCCGTCAAAATCCATCACCAGCAGCTGGGCATAGCTCTGATCGAGGATCGTCTCCTCCATCTTCTCCCCCGTGCCATCGAGCGAATAGACGCTGATGTTGCTCACGCCGCTCTGGCCGCTGCCCCAGCCGACCACCGTCTCCGGCACGCCGTCCTCGTTCACGTCGCCGAACATCACCTTGTCCACCAGCGAAGAGGAGGACGAGAACGAACCCATGCTCGTCCATACGCCGTCCTTCTTGCGGATGAACATGATATTCACGCCCGTGGAGGACGTATCGGCCTTCTGATAGAGGGCGATGGCCTCCTCCACGCCGTCGTTTGTCAGATCCTGCATGATGATGGCAGAGCGGTTATCCCCCGAGGAGGGATATTTGAAGATGTAGCCCTCTCCCGCCGTCTTCTCAATCAGCTCGTGAATGCCGGCCTTGTCCCCCGTGGGGCGGGGCGGGCGCATGAGCGCCTCCGTGTCGTCGGAGAACAGCGCGCTGCAGCCGCCGAGCGGCAGCATGCACAGCGCCGCCAGCACGCCTGCCGCGAGCCGTCTGATTGCGTTTTTCATCGCGCCCCTCTCCTCCTTCTCCGCGCGGGCCGTTTTGTCAATCCTCATTATAGCATTCCCATGCGCAAAAAAACAGTTCCAAATCTGTAAATTCTCAAAAGCAGGCGCCGCGGTACGCGCGGAAGGCCGACGGCAGCGCATAGCGCTCCTCGAGCTCCTCCGGCGCGGCCCAGGTAAAGCCGCCCCCGCCGTCCACGCGCGCGAGCCAGCCCGTCATGCGCCACTCCACATGCGTGAAAATGTGGCTTGCCTCCCCCAGCGGCTCCAGCGATTTCACCGCCAGGCCGCGGCTCTCCAGCGCCGCGCGCGTCGTTTCCTCCCCCGCGTGTCCCGGCAGCAGCGGCAGCTGCCACATGCCGGCCAGAAGGCCCTTCGGGGGCCTTTTCTCCAGCGCGGCCCTGCCCTCCCCATCGAGGAGGACGAGCACCGTCTGCTCCTCCACGCGGCGCTCCTTCTTCTTCGCCTTCACCGGCAGCTGCGCCGCCGTTCCCCGCGCCCTGCCGAGGCAGATCGCCGAGAGCGGGCAGTCTTCGCACCGCGGCGCGCCGTTCGGCAGGCAGACGGTGGCGCCCAGATCCATGATGGCCTGGTTGAAATCGCCCGGCCTCTCCCGCGGGATGGCCGCCGCCACGCAGCGCTCCGCCTCCCGCTTCACCGCGGGGGAGAGCACGTCGTCGCGGCTGTCCGTCAGCCGGGCGAGCACGCGCAGCACGTTCCCGTCCACCGCCGGCACGGGCTGCGAGAAGGCGATCGAGGCCACGGCCCCCGCCGTGTAAGCGCCGATCCCCGGCAGCGAGGAGAGCTCCTTCACCGTGCCCGGCAGGCCGCCGAAGCGCTCGAGAGCCTCCCGGGCCGCCTTCTGCAGATTGCGCGCCCGGCTGTAGTAGCCGAGGCCCTCCCACAGCTTGAGCAGCTGCTCCTCCGGGGCGGCGGCCAGCGCCTGAAGCGTGGGGAAGGCGGCGAGAAAGCGCTCATAATACGGCAGCACGGCCTCCACCCGCGTCTGCTGCAGCATGATCTCCGACACCCACACGCGGTAGGGATCGGTATTCTCCCGCCACGGCAGCACGCGCGCCTCCCTGTCATACCACGCAAGCAGCGGCGCGGCCATCTGCTTTATCAGCTCCGGATGCTCCAACCTCGTCTCTCCCTTCCTCTTTCAAAAAAGCTCAAAAATCCGGGACCGCCGCGCGGCTTCGTGCGGCGGTCCCGGCCCTGCTGACCCGGATGGCTCTCAGCGGCGGAACGGCTTGTCCGACAGCGGCTGATCCTGCGGCTTCTTCCGCGTGGAGGCCGAGCTCTGCGAGCGCGGCGCCGACGGCGGGCTGCCCCAGTCCGGGGTATAAGTGATGATATCGTCCTTCAGGCGCGTGTTGTCCTTATACTCATACTTCTTCGGGTGGCGGTGCGAGGGCTTGATGTTCATCTGCTCCGAATACTGGCGCGGCGCCGGCTCCTCCGGCTTCTGCTGTCTCGGCGCGTTCTGTCCGCCCTGCTTTTCCTGCTTCTGCGCCCCCTGCTTTCGCGGGCTTTGTTTCTGCTGGCCCTGCACCTGCTGGCCCTGCATTTGCTGGCCCTGCACCTGCTGGCCCTGCTTTTCACGGGCCTGCCGTTCCTTCCCGCGGGGCGGGGTCTCGCCCTGCTGCCGGCCGGCCTGCGCTTCCTGCTTTCCGCCGCGGCTCTGCGCGGGCCGGGCGTTCTCCGGCTTTTCCGTCCGGCGCAGCTGGCCCTCCTGCGCGCCGGTTTCCTGCGCGCCGTGGCGGCGCTTCTCCCGCCCGCCTCTTCGTTTGCCGCTTCTTCTCTCCTGCGCGGGAACGTCCTGCCCGCCGCGCGCGGCAGGCTGCTCCTTCTCCGCGTCCTGCGCGGCCTTCGGCTGCTGATCGCCCTGCTCCCGCTTCGCGTTTCTCTCGCGGCGGCGCTCCTGCGCGGCCAGGCGGCGCGATTCCTTCTGGCGCGCCAGCTCCTCCTTCGGCGTCGGCTCCGTCTGCTGCTGCGGGAACGGGTGGTCCTCCACCGTCTCGATTCTGCCCTTCGTCAGGCGCAGGATATGCTCGAAGTCCTCCCGCTCGTCGGCGGTGCAGAAGGAGATCGCCGTACCGTCGAGCCCCGCGCGGCCCGTTCTGCCGATGCGGTGCACATACGTCTCCGGCACCTCGGGGATATCGAAGTTGACGACATGCGACAGCTCCTCGATGTCAATGCCGCGCGCGGCGATATCGGTGGCCACCAGCACGCGGCAGCGACCCTCCTTGAAGGCCGCAAGCGCTGCCTGCCTGGCCCCCTGCGATTTGTCCCCATGGATCGACTGCGCCGAAAACCCGGCCCGCGTCAAATCGCGCGCGACCCGATCGGCCCCGTGCTTCGTGCGGGTGAACACCAGCACGGAGACGAGCTCCGGGTTTTGCAGCAGGTGGGCGAGCAGGTGGCGCTTGTTGCCCTTGTCCACAAAATAAACATACTGGCGGATGGCCTCCACCGTCGTGGCGGGCGGGTCAACCTCCACCACAGCCATATCGTGCAGCAGCCGGTCGGCGATCTCCTGGATCTCCGGCGGCATGGTGGCCGAGAACAGCAGCGTCTGCTTTTTCTCGGGCGTTTTGTCGATCACCCTGCGCACGTCGTGGATGAAGCCCATGTCGAGCATGCGGTCGGCCTCGTCGAGCACGAAGATCTCGAGGCTCTCGAGGCTCACGTGCCCCTGTCCAATGAGGTCGTTGAGCCGTCCCGGCGTCGCCACGAGGATATCCACCCCGTTTTCGAGCGATTCCACCTGCGGGGTCTGGCCCACGCCGCCGAAGATGACGGCCACTCGCAGACCCAGATTCTTCCCGTACAGCTCAAAGTTTTCGTAATTCTGCAGCGCCAGCTCGCGCGTCGGCGTGAGCACCAGCGCCCGGATCGGCCGCTTGCCCTGCGGCACACCGCGCCCCGCGAGCAGCTGCAAAATCGGCACCGCGAACGCGGCCGTCTTGCCTGTCCCCGTCTGCGCGCAGCCGAGCAGATCCCTCCCCGCAAGCACAGGGGGGATCGCCGCCTCCTGGATCGGCGTCGGCCTGCGGTAGCCGGCCTCCCGCAGCGCCTTCAGAATCGGAGGAATAATGTGAAGCTCTTCAAACGTCATACCATACATCCTAACTTCTTTTTTCGTCCCAGAGCCCGCTTGTCTCTCTTTTCAAACAAGCCCTCGGGCAATAACCGCGCCATTCCCACCGAAGGCTTGCACCGCGCTCCGCATCAAAACATCCCGCGGAGATGTCCCCTTTTCCCGGATCCATCTCCCCAAAATTTTTCGACGCCATCCACCGTGGAGGCCTGCGGGTATTTCCAAAAAAATATCGCTCAAAAGGCTTCCTCGCCTTTTTTATGACACGCTAAAAAGACGAGCACAGCGAAATCGCGCTTAACTCAAAAAATCAAGCGCAACAATTCTAAAATATCCGCCGTTTCGTCCTCCCTGCGGCCCAAATCCGCCGCATTTCCTCCCTATTATCTCACAAATCCCTCCACATTTCAACCCGCACCTGCGGCCCTGCGGGCGGCAAGTCGCGAACGCCGCGTGCCGCGGCGAACCTTGGTAAAAAAAATCGACCCCTTTGCGGCCAGTACCGCAAAGGGGTCTTGCTGTGCGCCCGCGTTGCTGCTTATGCAAAAGAGGCAGCGTTATGTATGGGTCGGGAATTGCGATATATTTGAGGGGAACGGCTCTCAGGCAGTTTACTGAGAACCGTTCCCCTTCGTGCACAGAGAAAAACTACCTCCGGGCTGTCGAAGCGTTATTTTCCGCACCTCAAAGGAAAAAATTATCTCCGAGCTGTCGAAGCGTTATTTTCCGGTGCCGCAGCACCGCAAAATAATGCTTCGCACGTCTCACGGCGCAAGCCGGGAGACACCGGCTTCGCACGTCTCACGGCGCAAGCCGGGAGACACAGGCGGCAGTTATGTATGAGTTGCAAACTGCGATAGAATTTGAAGGGGAACGGCTCTCAGGCAGCTTACTGAGAACCGTTCCCCCTGGATGCGGAAAATGCTCCGGGCTGCAGGGACAGCTCGTCACAATTCACCTATATATAATGTAGGCTTTTCCAAACTAGCTGTCCTTTCCCTCTTCACGCAGAGCCAGGAAGGCGTCCTTCAGCACCTGAGGCATCGGCAGCCCCATCACGCCGAGGTTCTCCACCACGCTCAGCCCCTCGTTGGCGAGGAAAAACAGAATCACCGTCCCGCGAA
>CALWRP010000066.1 GCA_944383955.1 uncultured Clostridia bacterium | reverse complement strand
TTCTCCCGCGTCAGCCAGCGCCGGCAGCTCCAATCAGGACACCGTGCCGATCCGGCGAACAGCCGCGCGCCTTTTGGAGAATCTATCAGCGCAATCACAGCGCCTGCGACGCAATTCCGCACATTCCCGGCGGCGTCATTGCATCAGCGGGGGTTCCATTCCGCAATTTTAATATGGCTCATATAAGGAAAGCAGCCGCTCCGGCAGGAACGGCTGCTTTCCTCTTGGCCCGCGCGGGGCCGTCTGGTTTCAGGAAAAAGTTGTAAAAAAGTTGTAGCTGCAAGCCTCTTTTGCTTTATTTTGTGCTTCTGTGCAAACCAAAGCACTACATATTGTGCTTTACTTGTCCAATGGCTTCATCGTGGGGAACAGGATGACCTCGCGGATGGAATCGGAGTTGGTGAGCAGCATCACGCAGCGGTCGATGCCGATGCCGAGGCCGCCGGTGGGCGGCATGCCGTACTCCAGAGCGGTGAGGAAGTCCTCGTCCATCATGCCGGCCTCGTCGTCGCCCTTCGCGCGCAGCTCCACCTGCTTCTGGAAGCGGCCGCGCTGGTCGATGGGGTCGTTGAGCTCGGAGAAGGCGTTGCCCATCTCGCTGTGGCAGATGAAGAGCTCGAAGCGCTCCGTCAGGCGGGGATCCTTCGCGCAGCGCTTGGCCAGCGGGCTCACGTCCACGGGGTGCATGGTGATGAAGGTGGGCTGAATGAGCTTTTCCTCCACGCGCTGGTCGAAGACCTCATAGAGGGCGTTGCCCCAGGTCTTGTCCGCCGTCTCCGGCAGCTCCACGCCGATCGACTTCGCGGCGGCCACCGCCTCCCCGTCGCTCGTGATGGCCATGAAGTCGAGGCCCGTGTACTGCTTCACGGCCTCGTGCATCGGCAGGCGCGGCCAGCCGGGGGTGAGGTCGATCTGCTCGCCCTGCCACTCCACCTGATAGGTGCCGAGCAGCTTCTGCGCGGCGGAGGAGAGCAGCTCCTCGAAGAGATCCATCATGTCGTTGAAGTCCGCGAAGGCCTCGTACAGCTCGACAGTGGTGAACTCCGGGTTGTGCTTCGGGTCCATGCCCTCGTTGCGGAAGATGCGGCCGAGCTCATAGACGCGGTCGAGACCGCCGACGATGAGGCGCTTGAGCGGCAGCTCCGTCGCAATGCGCATGTACATGTCAATGTCGAGGGTATTATGGTGGGTGATGAAGGGGCGCGCCGTCGCGCCGCCGGAGATGGTGTTGAGGACGGGCGTCTCCACCTCCATGTAGCCGCGGGCGTCGAGAAAATCGCGCACGTGCTTGATGAACTGGGAGCGCAGCACGAAATTGCGCTTGACCTCCGGGTTCATGATGAGGTCGACATAGCGCTGGCGGTAGCGCAGCTCGGTGTCCTTCAGGCCGTGGAACTTCTCCGGCAGCGGCAGCAGAGACTTGGAGAGCAGTGTCAGCTTCTGCGCGTGGACGGAGATCTCGCCTCTTCTGGTGCGGAAGACGAAGCCCTCCACCGAGACGATGTCGCCCACGTCCCAGCACTCCTTCATCTCGCGGTAAACGTCCTCGCCCACCTCGTCGATCTTGACATAGACCTGCATGCGGCCCGTCTTGTCGTGCACGTCGAGGAAGCTGGCCTTGCCCATGTCGCGGCGGCTCATCACGCGGCCGGCAATGCAGACATGGCGCTCCGTGTTCTCGTCGAAGCTCTCGCGGATCTCCTCGGCGAAGGCGTCGCGCGGGCACTTGGTGATCTCGAAGGGGTCTCTGCCGGCCTCGCGCAGTCTGGCGAGCTTGTCGCGGCGAATTTGCAGCAGCTCGCCGAGCTCCTGCTCGGGGGCCTGCTGGGCGTCGTTTCTGTTGTCACTCATCTTTTCTCGTTCTCCCTTTTCTTCGCGCCCCTCGCGGGAGGAGGCGCTTTGTAGCGGGCCCGCTCCCGGTTCCCGCGGGGCGGCCTCTGCGGTTTCGTCTTTTTCTTCCGGATCGGCACGGGCGGGGCCGGGGAAGGCGCTCCTCCCCCTGCTCCGCCCGATTTGTCTCGCGTGTTATTTGGAAATTGCGAGCACCTCGTACTCCATCACGCCGACGGGAACCTCCACGTCGAAGCGGTCGCCGGTGCTGTGGTCGAGGAGGGCGCGGCCCACCGCCGACTCGTCGGAGATCAGGCCCTCGAGCGGGTCGGCCTCATTCGATCCGACGATCTGGTACATGACAACGTCGCTTTTGCCGGTCTGTTTATTGGTGACGCGCAGCTCGACCTTCGAGCCGATGTGAATGTGCTCGTTGCTCAGCTCGTCCTCGTCGATGACCTTCACGCGCTTGAGCATGACCTCGATGTCCGCAATGCGGGCCTCCATCATGGCCTGCTCGTTTTTCGCCTCGTCATACTCGCTGTTCTCAGACAGGTCGCCGAACGAGAGCGCGACTTTAATTTTCTCCGCAATCTCCTTGCGCTTGACGCTTTTGAGCTCCTCGAGCTCCTTCTCGAGCTTCTCCAGTCCCGATTGCGTCAAAATAATCTGTTTTTCCGCCATATCCAAAACCCACCTTTACGCACAAAGTCATTATCTTACTTATTATATCGAGGCAAACGCCGCTTGTCAACTGCCGGGAGGGGCGCGGCTGCGGCCATGCAAGTCACGGCGCGGCCGTGACTTGCGTGCGAAGCATTATTTTGCGGTGCGCTGCACCGGAAAATCACGCTTCGACAGCCCGGAGGGGCTTTTTCAAAGTAAGAAGGAATAGGGAATAGGGAATAAGTGTGATGGCTGCGGCCAGACAAGTCACGGCACGGCCGCGACTTGCGTGCGAAGCATGATTTTACGGTGCGCTGCACCGGAAAATAACGCTTCGACAGCCCGGAGGGACTTTTTTCTGCGAGGAAAGGGGAACGGCTTCGCTCGGGCTCAGCGTACAGAGGAAGGCAGCTACACCGCTCAAGCCCGGTAAACTCCCTCAGGCACGGCGGCTGCGGCCGCCTTGCCTGTCAGCCTGACGGCTGACTCGCTGCGCGAGTGCAGGAGGGAAGCATATCTTCCTGATTGATGGCCCGCAGGGCATCGGCCACGAGGCCGATTCGCAAGGGAGCGATAGCGACCGTAGCTCCCTCCGCGAGGGAGCTGGCTTGACGGCGCGTCAGCGGCGGCAAGTCTGAGGGAGTTCTCCGGGCTGCGACGCCGGAGTAACCTGCCTCTGAGGGAGTAAGCTGCCGGAAGCAGCGCGCCTCATTCAGAGGCAGTCGAGGAAAGCTTATCCGTTCGCCGAAAGCGAGTTTATATCTGAATTCTCTTTGGCAGCGCCGCGCTGCCGCGCGAAGTAAAAAACCTCCCCGTCCGTCTCGTGCAGAGATCGGGCGGGGAGGTTTTTTTATGTTGCTTTCCGAAAACAGAAATCCGCGAAACCGCCGCGTGCGGCCTCAGTTTGCCGCGACGGAGATCACCTCGGAATACTCGGCGGAAACATAGGCCTCCGTTTCGCCGAACTGGATTTTCCGCCAGCCGTCGGCGTCGCCGAGGTAGACGAAGCGCTCGCCGGGCTGCGCGCTGCCGATGGAGGCGTAATCGGTGCCGGGGCCCTCGCGGACGTTGAGGGTGCTGCCTTCGTTGACGTTGATGACCTGCACCATGTCAATGAGCTTGACGGTGAGCTCGGGCACGACGACGAAGGGGATGGTGATCGTGTCGGTCGTGTCGCCGCTCGCAGTGCCGTCCGCCGCGGATGAATCGGACGCCTGCGAGGACGCGGCGTCTCCGGAGGAGGTCTCCTCCCCCTTCCTGCCGCAGGCCGTCAGGCCGCAAAGGATGCAGATCGCCAGCGCGAGACAGAATAACCGATGGATTCTCACTGTTCCCCCCGCCTTTCCGTGGAATGTCTGTTGTGATTGGCTCCTTTTTATTATACCCTGAATCCTTTGCAATGTACAATAAAATAATTGTAACATTTTCGAAAAATCAGGGCAATTCTCCCGCGTTCAGTTGGGGAGCAGCAGGGCGTGCAGCTCAGAGACGGAGGAAACGAAGCGGGAGGCGCCCTCGGCCTGCATCTCCTCGCGGGTGCCGTAGCCGTAGAGGACGCCGAGGAAGGGGACGCCGGCGTCGCGGGCCCCGGCGGCGTCGTATTTGGTGTCGCCGATCATGAGGGCGTCCGCCTTGTTTGAGACGCCGAGGGCATCAAGGGCCTGCCCGATGAGCTCGGGCTTTCCGCCGCTGCGGCCGTTTTCGTCGGCGCAGGAGAGAACGTCGAAGATCCCGCGCAGGGAGAAGGCCTCGATCATCGACTCGGTGGCCGGGCGGGGCTTGGAGCTGGCGACGGCCAGCTTCACGCCGGCGACGCGCAGATCGTGCAGCAAAGACTCCATGCCGGGGTAAAAGCGGCTATAGCGCCAGTTGCGCGAGCGGTAGAGGGCGCGGTGATAGTCTCCGGCCTGGCAGGCGACGGCGCGGGGCATGCCGGCGATGCGCTCATAGCTCTCGTTGGAGGGCGGGCCCACGAAGCGGCGCAGGCGGTCCGGGGGCGGCACGGGGTGATGAAAGTGGGCGAGCGTCTCGCGCACCGTGCGCAGAATGCCGTCTCCGGATTCGAAGACGGTGCCGTCGAGGTCGAACAGAAGGGCGGCGTAGGGACAGGACAAGGCGATTCCTCCTCTTGATTGGCGTAACGCGCAGCGCGCGGCTCCGCTCTGATTATAGCACAGCGGACGCGCCGCCGCAACGCTCCCGGAAGGGAAGAAAAAGAAAGAGAAGAAAAGGGGAAAATGATACACGGATCGCCTTGCGTTCCCGTTTGAAATCCTGTAGAATGAAACTGTTCCGATTTTATATAATTTGAAACAAGAAAAGCAAAAATTTGTCGTTTCCGCGAATATAAAACGGAGAACGGCGGAAATGGTGGTGAGAGCTTGGCACAGGAAACGCTGGACAGGATCCGGCAGGCTGAAAAGCAGGCCGAAGCGCTCGAGCAGGAGGGACGCCGCAGGGCGCAGGAGCTTTTGCAGAGCGAGAAGGCCGCCGCGACGGCCAGGGAGGAAGCTCTGACGCAGGAGACGCTCGCGCAGAACCGGGAGCGTGTCCGCGCGGCGGAGCAGGAGGCCGAGGCCGCGCTGCTGCGGGCGAAGCGGGAGGCCGAAGAGGCGATCGCGGCGCTGCGCAGGCAGGCGGAGCAAAACGGGCAGGCGGCTGTTGAGGCCGTGCTGCGGCGGCTGGCCTGACGGCCGCGGGAAGGAGGTTCACGCATGGCAATTGTGCAGATGCAGCGCATCCGCGTGTGCGGGCTGCGGCGGCAGAGGAAGCACATCCTCGAGCTGCTGCAGCGGCGCGGCGTCGTGGAGATCGACGAGCCCGACCGGGAGGAGGAGGGCTTCGAGTCGGTGGACATGTCCTCCCAGCGGTCGGCGCTCGAGAAGGAGCTGCGGCTGGCGCAGGAAGCCCTGCAGCTGCTGCAGGAGGCCGTTCCCGAGAAGAAGCCGCTGCTTTCCCCGCTGGCGGGAAGAAAACAGCTCACGGAGCAGGAGCTGATCGACTTCCGCGCCCAGAGCGCGAAGACGGTGGCCCTCGCCAAGCGCGTGCTGGCCGCGGCCAGAGAGCGCGAGGAGGTGCGCACCGCCCTCATCCGCCTGGAAACGGAGGAGGAGGCCCTCGCGCCGTGGGCCGCGCTCGACGTGCCGCTGCGCTCGCGCGGGACCAGGACGACGGCCGTCTTTGCCGGCACGCTGCCCGGCTCGTGGACGCAGGCCGCCCTCGAGGGCAGGGCGGAGCCGCTGCCGATCTCCGCGGAGATCGTGAGCGAGGGGCAGGACCTGACGTGCGTCTTCGTCGTGTGCCTGAAAAAGGACCGCGAGGAGACGGAGCGGTTTTTGCGATCGCTGGGCTTCGCGGCCCCCGCGGCGGCGGGAAAGACGCCGCCCTCCGAGCGGCGAAAGGCCATCGCGCAGGAGCGCGCGGCCCTCGGCGAGCGGGAGGAAAAGGCGAAGGCGGAGCTGGAGGCGCTCGCCGAACAGCGCGGGGAGCTGCAGCTTCTGGCCGACAGCCTCACGATGCGCATTGAAAAATACCACATGATCGACCGCCTGCAGCAGACGAAGCACACCTTCCTGCTCGCGGGCTACGTGCCCGCCGCGGCCGGCCCGGAGCTCGCGCGGGAGCTCGAGGAGAACGGGGCGGCGGCGGAGCTCTCCGCGCCGTCGGCGGACGACGACGTGCCCGTGCTGCTCAAAAACAACAAGTTCACCGAGCCGGTGGAGGGCGTGCTGGAGTCGTACTCCATGCCGGGCAAGGGCGAAATCGACCCCACGCCCGTGATGGCCGTTTTCTACTACGTCCTCTTCGGCATGATGCTCTCGGACGCGGCCTACGGCCTCATCATGGTGATCGCCTGCGGGCTGTGCCTGCTCAAATTCAAGAACATGGAGCCGGGGATGCGCAAGAGCCTGCGCATGTTCTTCTTCTGCGGCATCTCCACCACGTTCTGGGGCTTCCTCTACGGCAGCTTCTTCGGCGACGTGGTCTCCGCGTTCAGCAAAACCTTCCTCGGGCAAGAGGTGGTTCTCGCTCCGCTGTGGTTCGCCCCGGTGGACGACCCGATGCGGATGCTGCTGTTCTCGATGCTCGTGGGCATCATCCAGATCTTCACCGGCCTCGCGCTGTGCGCGTATCAGCTGCTGCGGCAGAAGCGGGTGAAGGACGCCGTCTATGACGTGGCGTTCTGGTATCTTCTGGTCGGCGGGCTGATCTTTGCCCTGCTCTCGTCCGATATGTTCGCGCAGATCGCGGACATGGACAAGCTTCCCGCCGTGTTCGGCACGGTGGGCGGCGCGTGCGCCGCCGTGGGCGCGGTGGGGATTCTGCTCACCGGCGGGCGGGAATCGCGCAGCCCCGTGAAGCGGCTGCTCAAGGGCGCGTATGCCTTATATAATGTAACGGGCTATCTGGGAGACATCCTCTCCTACTCGCGATTGCTCGCCCTGGGCCTGGCCACGGGCGTCATCGCGGAGGTCATCAACTCCATGGCCGTGATGATCGGCGGCGGGGTGGTGGGCTTCATCGCCTTCCTGCTGATTTTCCTCGTGGGACACACGGTTAACATCGGCATCAACCTGCTGGGCGCTTACGTGCACACGAACCGCCTGCAGTTTGTGGAATTCTTCGGCAAGTTCTATTCCGGCGACGGGAGAAAATTCACCCCCTTCGCCGACCACACCAAATATTTTAAAATTCGAGAGGAGAAATAAAAAATGGATCAACTCGGTATGGCTCTGGCGCTTCTCGGCGCGGTTCTGGCGGCACTTCTGGCAGGCATCGGCTCGGCGATCGGCGTCGGCATGGCGGGACAGGCGGCGGCAGGCGTCGTCACAGAGGACCCCGGCAAGTTCAGCAAGCTCCTGATTCTCCAGCTTCTCCCCGGCACGCAGGGGATTTACGGCTTCCTGATCGCGTTTTTGACCCTCTCGCAGATCGGCGTTATCGGCGGCGGCAGCGTGGAGGTTTCCGTCACCAAGGGCATGCTCTATCTGCTCGCGTGCCTGCCGATCGCGTTCGTCGGCCTGTGGTCGGCCATCCGGCAGGCGAAGGCGGCGGTTTCGTGCATCGGCCTGATTGCGAAGCGCCCCGACCAGCTCGGCAAGGCCATCATCCTGCCCGCGATGGTTGAGACGTATGCGATTCTGGCCCTGCTCGTCTCCATTCTGGCCGTCTTCGGCATCACTCCTCTCGCTCTGTGAGACACGCGAAAGGAGCGCGTTATGACTGGAATTGACAAGATAGCGGCCTCCATTGAGGAGAGCGGCCGCGCCGCGGCCGAGGAGGCGCTGGCCGGCGCCCGCCGGGAGGCCGAGGCCTTCTCTGCCGCCGAGGCTGCGCGCGGGGAGGCCGAGCGGGCCGCCCTGACGCAGGAGACCGAGGCGCGCTGCCGGTCGATCGCCGAGCGGGCCGCCTCCGGGGCGGCGCTGCAGACGCGCCGGGCCGTGCTCGCAGAGAAGCAGAGGCTTCTGGGCGAGACGCTCGAGCGCGCGCGGCAGGCTGCCCTGAACCTGCCGGACGAGGCGTATTTTGAGCTTCTGCTGCGCATGGCCGGGCGCTACGCCCTGAAAAAGAGCGGCGAGGCCGCGTTCTCGGCCCGCGATCTGAAGCGCATGCCGAAGGATTTCCCGGGAAAGCTCGACGCCGCGGCCGGAAAGGCGGGCGGCTCGCTGGCCGTCTCCCGCGAGGCGCAGGCGATCGACGGCGGGTTCGTGCTGATCTACGGCGGGATGGAGGAGAATTGCTCGTTCTCGGCGCTGTTTGACGCGAACCGCGAGGACTTCCTCGACGCGGCGCGAGCCGTCCTCTTCGGGGAGGGCTGACGTATGGCGGAGAAGGAATTTGCCTACGCCGTCGCGCGCATCCGCTGCAAGGAGCTCTCGCTCCTCGACGGGGCCTTCCTCGGGCAGCTGGTGAGCGCGCGCGACGAGGACGACTGCCTGCGGATGCTCGCCGAAAAGGGCTGGGAGTCCGCCCCGGCGGAGGAGATGCTCGCCGCCGAGGAGGAGAAGACGTGGGCGCTGATCCGCGAGCTGGTGCCCGATCAGCTGGAGCTGTTCGACGCGCTGCTCTATGAGGCCGATTTCCACAACCTCAAGGCGGCGGTCAAGGCGGTGTTCATGAACGCCGACCCCACCCGCCTGTTTCTGGCGCGCGGCACGGCGGAGCCGAAGGAGCTCTACCGCGCCGTGAAGGAGCGCGACTGGGAGGCTCTGCCCGACCATCTGCGCGAGGCCGGGCAGGAGGCGATGGACGTGCTGCTGCACACGCGCGACGGCCAGCTCTGCGACGTGATCCTCGACCGCGCCGCCCTCGACGCCATCCGCGCGGCGGCGAAGCGCTCGGGCAGCGAGCTGCTCGAATCGTGGGCGGAGCGGCGCGTGGCGGCGGCCGACATGAAGACGGCGGTGCGCTGCGCGCGCACGAAAAAGCCGCTCTCCTTCGTGCAGAAGGCCCTGGCCCCGTGCGCTACGCTGGACGTGGAGGCGCTGGCGCAGGCCGTCGTGGAGGGGGAGGACGAGGTTGCGGCCTTTTTGCTGTCCACGCCCTACGGCGAGACGGCCAAGGCGCTCGAGGAGTCGTTCTCCGCGTTCGAGCGGCGCTGCGACAACCTCCTTATCGAGGAGATCCGCCCGCAGAAATACAACCCGTTCACCATCTCGCCGCTCGCCGCCTATGTGCTGGCCCGCGAGAACGAGGTCAAATGCGTGCGGATGATCCTCTCGGGCAAGCGCAACGCCCTTTCCGAGGAGGCCATCCGGGAGAAGGTGAGGGAGACGTATGTATAGAATCGCCGTAGTGGGCGACCGCGACAGCGTGTACGGCTTCGCGGCGCTGGGGCTCTCCGTCTTCCCCGCGGAGGACGAGACCGAGGGCGCGCGCGTGCTGCGCCGCCTTGTCGAGCAGGAGAGCGAGCCGTATGCCGTGATCTACATCACGGAGGCGCTGGCCGCGAAGCTCGAGGAGGAGATCGACCGGCTGCGCGAGCGGCGCTTCCCGGCCGTCATCCCGATCCCGGGCGTTTCCGGGAACACGGGGGCGGGCCTGCGCGCCGTCAAGAAGAGCGTGGAGCAGGCGGTCGGCTCCGACATCATTTTCAATAACTGAGACGCGCGGCGGCAGCGGCGCATCTTTGGCCTCGTCCGGGGGCGGATGCCTTTCGGGCGGAGACTTTCACGAAAGGGCAGGAGAAAGAGGATGAGCAAAGGAACCATCAAGAAGGTGGCCGGCCCCCTCGTCATCGCCGAGGGAATGCGCGACGCGAGCATGTTCGACGTCGTGCGCGTCAGCCGGGAGCGCCTGATTGGGGAAATCATAGAGATCCACGGGGATCAGGCTTCGATCCAGGTGTATGAGGAGACGAGCGGCCTCGGCCCCGGCGAGCCGGTGGAGAGCACGGGCGCGCCGCTCTCGGTTGAGCTTGGGCCGGGCCTGATCGGCAGTATTTTCGACGGCATCCAGCGCCCGCTGGTGCGCATCATGGAGGAATCCGGCAACAACCTGCACCGCGGCGTGGAGATCCCCTCCCTCGACCGGGAGAAGAAGTGGACCTTCGTGCCGAAGGCCGCCGTGGGCGACACGGTGCGCGAGGGCGATATCCTCGGCGTGGTGCGCGAGACGCCGATCGTCGAGCAGAAAATCATGGTGCCGCCCGGGGTGGGCGGCGTGGTCGCCTCGATTGAGGCGGGAGACTTCACCGTGGAGGACACGGTGGCGGTGCTCCACAACGAGAACGGCGGCGAGACGAAGCTGACGCTCATGCAGAAGTGGCCGGTGCGCGCCGGCAGGCCGCACGCGGGCAAGCTGCCGCCGGATATGCCGCTCGTCACGGGCCAGCGCGTCATCGACGCCATGTTCCCCATCGCGAAGGGCGGCGTGGCCGCCGTGCCGGGGCCGTTCGGCAGCGGCAAGACGGTGGTGCAGCACCAGCTCGCCAAGTGGGCCGAGGCGGACATTGTCGTCTATATCGGCTGCGGCGAGCGCGGCAACGAGATGACGGACGTGCTCAACGAGTTCCCGGAGCTGAAGGACCCGAAGACGGGCTACTCGCTGATGGAGCGCACCGTTCTGATTGCGAACACCTCCGATATGCCCGTCGCGGCGCGCGAGGCGTCGATCTACACGGGCATCACGATTGCGGAGTATTTCCGCGACATGGGCTATTCCGTGGCGCTGATGGCCGACTCGACCTCCCGCTGGGCGGAGGCCCTGCGCGAGATGTCCGGCCGTCTCGAGGAGATGCCCGGCGAGGAGGGCTACCCGGCCTACCTCGGCAGCCGGCTTGCGCAGTTCTACGAGCGCGCGGGCCGCGTGCACACGCTCGGCAGCGAGCCGCGCGAGGGCGCGCTCTCCGTCATCGGGGCCGTGTCGCCTCCGGGCGGCGATATCTCGGAGCCTGTCTCGCAGGCGACGCTGCGCATTGTGAAGGTGTTCTGGAGCCTCGACTCCGGCCTGGCATACAAGCGCCATTTCCCGGCGGTCAACTGGCTGACGAGCTATTCGCTCTACACCGACAACATGGGCGGCTGGTTCGACGAGAACGTCGACCCCGACTGGATGAAATTGCGCCAGCGGCTGATGGGCCTTCTGCAGGACGAGGCCGAGCTCGAGGAGATCGTGAAGCTTGTCGGTATGGACGCGCTCTCGGCTCCCGACCGTCTGAAGCTCGAGGCGGCGCGGTCGATCCGCGAGGACTTCCTGCACCAGGACGCCTTCCATGAGATTGACACGTACACGCCCCTGCACAAGCAGGATATCATGATGCGCCTCGTGCTCGACTACTACGACGAGGCGACGGCCGCCCTCAGCGAAGGCGCTGCGATCGACGATCTGGTGGCCCTGCCCGCCCGCGAGCGGATCGGCCGCTTCAAGTACACGCCGATCGAGAACGTGGACGCGGCCTATGAGGAGACGCGCCGCGCCCTCGCGAAGGAGATTGCGGATCTGCACCAAAAGGAGGATTTCTGATGCCGAAGGAATACAGAACCATCCAGGAGGTCGCCGGCCCGCTGATGCTCGTGCGCGGCGTGGAGGGCGTCACCTACAACGAGCTGGGCGAGATTGAGCTCGCGAGCGGCGAGAAGCGCCGCTGCAAGGTGCTCGAGATCGACGGCGGCAACGCGCTGGTGCAGCTCTTCGAGAGCTCCACCGGCATCAACCTGAGCAACAGCCGCGTGCGCTTTCTCGGCCGCAGCATGGAGCTCGGCGTCTCGGAGGACATGCTCAGCCGCGTGTTCGACGGCCTCGGCCGCCCGATCGACGGCGGTCCGGAGATCCTCCCGGACAAGCGCATGGACATCAACGGCCTGCCGATCAACCCGGCGGCCCGCAGCTACCCGCAGGAGTTTATTCAGACGGGCGTTTCGGCCATCGACGGCCTGAACACCCTCGTGCGCGGCCAGAAGCTGCCGATTTTCTCGGCCAGCGGCCTGCCGCACGCTCAGCTGGCGGCGCAGATTGCCCGTCAGGCGAAGGTGCGCGGCACGAGCGAGCCGTTTGCCGTTGTGTTCGCGGCCATGGGCATCACGTTTGAGGAGAGCAGCTTCTTTGTGGAGAGCTTCCGCAGGACGGGCGCC
>CALWRP010000065.1 GCA_944383955.1 uncultured Clostridia bacterium | reverse complement strand
GCGGTGGCTCGCAATCATAACCCAGTCCTTAATCAGAGGATGCCAACGAAGTTCAGCCATTGTAATTACCTCCAATATATTTAAGTAATAAGGAATAGTGAATAGTGAAGAAGTTTTGCGGCGCGCGGCGCCGGAAATTGACGTTTCAACAGCTTGGCGCCGCCGTCCGGGGGAAGACGCTGCGATGTTCCCCCTGGCTTTTTTGGGGCTTCGCATGATGCGGGAGAAGGGGTACGCGGCCTTTTGAAACAGGCCTGGCGAAAACTTTTATCCGGCTACGCCGCGAAACTCTTTACCCTTTTAGAAAAGGCGTGTGCCGCCGACAGGGCGGATGGCGAGGCGGTGGCAGCTGCCCTCGCCGAAGACGGCGTCCATCTCCTTCGCGAAGGTGTCGGCGTAGTCCAGCGGGACAAAGCTCTGCACCGTGCCGGCAAAGCCGCCGCCGTGCACGCGCCATGCGCCGCCCACAGGGGCCAGAAGACGCTCGCAGACCGACAGGGCCAGGGATACGCCCTGCTCGTTCGCGTGCGTGGGAGAGTAAACGTTCTGTAAGTACATGTAGGAGGAGCGCCCGGACTCGATGACGAGACGCTTGAACTCCTCGAAGTCGCCGGCCTCGAGGGCCTCCACCTGCTTGACCACGCGGGCGTTGTCGCCGAAGAAGTGGATGGCGCGCAGAATCGCGCGGTCGCTCACCTTGCCGCGCAGCTCGGGCAGGCGCGCGTAGAACTCGGCCTCGTCCACCTCGCGCAGAACCTCCTTGCCGAACTCCGCGGCCACGGCCTTCATCTCGGCGGGCACGGCGGCATAGTCGGGCGTCAGGTCGGAGTGGCTGCCGTGCGTGTCTGTGATGCACAGGGCATAGCCGGATTTGGCGAAGTCAAAGTTGATCTGGCGAACCTCGGGGTTCTCCTTGTCCGCGAAGTCGATCGTGATGAAGGAGCCGATGCTGCTCGCCGCCTGATCCATCAGGCCGCAGGGCTTGCCGAAGAACTTGTTCTCCGCATACTGGCCCATCTGGGCAATCTGCAGGGCGGTGAGCTTGTCGCCGAAGAACATGCCGTTGAGCATCGTGCCCAGCAGCACCTCGAACGCCGCGGAGGACGAGAGGCCGGAGCCGGAGAGCACGTTCGACGTGGTGTAGGCGTCAAAGCCCGTCAGCTCGCAGCCGAGCTCGCGCATTCTCGTGCACATGCCGCGCAGCAGCGCCGCGGAGTGGCCGAACTCGCCGTCCTTGAGGACCGGGTCGTTCACGTCCACGACGTCGGGATTGTAGCCCTCGCTGTGCACGCAGGCCGTGGTGTCGTCGCGCTTGGCCGCCACGGCGATCGCGTCGAGATTCACGCCCGCCGCCAGCACGCGGCCGCGCTGGTGATCCGTGTGGTTGCCGCCAACCTCGGTTCTGCCCGGCGCGCTGAACACATACAGGTCGCGCCCTGCGCCGAACCATTCCTCAAAGCGATCAATCGCCTTTTCCACGCGGAGAACGTACTTTTTCGCTTCCTCTGCGGTGCAGGCGTAGATATGTGCGAATTTCTCACAGGTCTCCTCGCGCCGCAGCGCGGCGCGCAGCTCCTCTGCTCTCATGGCCCATTCCTCCCAAATTCGTTTTTGTGCCGCGCGGTTGCAAGTGTTTCCACAAATTTTCTCCACGCGTGCCGTTATATTTATCTTACCTCCCGGACGGCATAATTACAAGGGGTTAGCGTATCAAGATTATGGATTTTTGTTGTACTCCCGCGCTAATTTTCCCATTTGACGAAATTACTTTCCAATTTTCGTGATTTTGACGGAATATAATACAAAAAATCCTCTTGACACACTCGCAAAATTGCCGTATAATCCAAATAAAAAGAGCCGTGCTCGAGCACGGAAAACGGAGAGGAGGGCGGCTCGATGGCGGTCACCATCAAGGATATCGCGGCGGCCGCGGGCGTCTCCCGCGGGACGGTGGATCGGGCCCTGCATGGGCGCGGCGACGTCAGCGAGGAGGTCAGAGAGCGCGTCCTGCACATCGCGGAGGAGCTCAGCTACCGCCCGAACCGCGCGGCGCTGGGATTGGCGGCGCTCAAGAAGGCGGTGCGCATCGGCCTTTTGCTCCCCAGCGAGGGCAACCCCTTCTTCGACGAGGTGATCCGCGGCGCGCGGGCGGCGGAGGAGAGCCTTTCGGACTTCGGCGCGGCCGTCGTGCTCGAGAGCGTGCGCGGCTACGAGCCGCGGGAGCACCTGCGGGCGCTGCGGGCGCTGGCGGAGCAGGGTGCGAACGGGATCTGCGCGGCCACGGTGGACATGCCGGAGATCCGGGCGGAGATCGACGCCCTCTCGGCGGACGGCGTGCCGGTGATGGCGCTCAACTCAGAGCTCTCCTCGTGCGGCTGCCTCTCCTATGTCGGCTGCGACTACCGCCAGACGGGGCGCATCGCGGCGGGGCTTTATCTGCTGCTCGGCCTTTCGGAGCCCTCGATTTTAATTGTCACGGGCTCGAGGCGCGTGCGCGGCCACAACGAGCGCGTGGCGGGCTTTCTGGAGCGGCTGCGCGAGGCGGGGGTTCCCTTCTCGGTGGCGGCGGAGCTCGAATGCGAGGACGACGACGCGGCGGCGCGGCGGCTCACGCTGGAGGCGCTGGGCGCGCACCCGGGGATCGGCTGCGTGTATGTGGCGGGCGCGGGCGTGGGCGGCGTGGGCCAGGCCCTGCGCGAGGCGGGGCTGCTCGGCAGGGCGCCGATCCTGGCCTTCGACGATATTCCCGCGGCGCGCTCTCTCGTGCGCTCGGGCGGGATTCCGGCCACGGTCTGCCAGCAGCCCTTCGAGCAGGGCTACCGGGCCGTGAAGCTGATGTTTCAATATCTGGCGAACCAGGCGGTTCCGCCCGCGCGGTGGATCGCGAGGCCCGTCATCAAGATAAGAGAAAATATTGACGAAAAGGATGGAGAAGCATGAAGATTTATTCCGTACATGACAAGGAGTTCGCCGAGTACGGCAAGCTCCTCACGGGCATCGACTGCGCGGAGCTGATCGAGGCCATGGGCGAGACGCCCGCCCCGGACGAGGTGATCTACGTCCCCTCCGACGAGAAGCTCGAGCGGCTGCCCGTCTTCCAGGCGCTCACCGAGAGCGGCTTCGGCGGCATTCCGATCCAGCTCGGCTACTGCAACGGCAAAAACAACGCTCTCAACGCCCTCGAGTATCACCGCTCCTCGGAGCTGAACGTGGCCTGCACGGACCTGATTCTGCTGCTCGGCCGCGAGCAGGACATCGAGCCGGACGGCCGCTACGACACGGCGAAGGTGAAGGCCTTCCTCGTCCCGGCCGGCACGGCGATCGAGGTCTACGCGACGTCTCTGCACTATGCGCCCTGCGGCGTGAACGGGGCGAAGTTCCGCTGCGTGGTGGTGCTGCCGCGCGGCACGAACCTTGATCTCGAGCGCAAGCCCTCCTGCGAGGGCGAGGACAAGCTTCTCTTTGCCCGCAACAAGTGGCTCGTCGCCCACCCGGAGGCAAAGATCGAGGGCGCGTTCAACGGCATGTACGGCGAGAACCTGAAGGTTCCGGACTGACGGCCCCCATTTCCCCGGCGACTGTGTGAAAAAACAGCGGAACGGCCCGCGGGCCGCTCCGAAGAAGAAACAGAAGGAGGAAACAAGATGGCTCTTGAATATCTGCTCGGCGTAGACCTCGGCACCTCCGGCACCAAAACGGTGCTCTTCGACACGGAGGGCAACACCGTGGCCTCCGCCACCATTGAGTACCCGATGTACCAGCCGCAGAACGGCTGGGCGGAGCAGGATCCCGCCGACTGGTGGAACGCCGCGAAGGACACGATCCGCACGGTGCTCGACAAATCCGGCGTCGACCCGGCTCTGGTGCGCGGCCTGGGCATTTCCGGCCAGATGCACGGCCTGGTGATGCTCGGCGAGAACGGCGAGGTCCTGCGCCGCTCGATCATCTGGTGCGACCAGCGCACCGCGGCCCAGTGCGAGGAGATCACGGAGAAGGTCGGCGCGCAGCGTCTGATCGAGATCACCGCAAACCCGGCGCTGACGGGCTTCACGGCCTCGAAGATCCTGTGGGTGCGCGAGAACGAGCCCGAGATCTACGCGAAGTGCCGCCACATCCTGCTGCCGAAGGACTATGTGCGCTACATGCTCACCGGCGAGTACGCCACAGAGGTTTCCGACGCGTCCGGCATGCAGCTGCTCGACGTGGCGAACCGCTGCTGGAGCAAGGAGGTTCTCGAGAAGCTCGACATCGACGAGAGCCTGCTGGCGAAGATGTATGAATCCCCCGACGTGACAGGCACCGTCACGAAGGAGGCCGCGGCGCTCACGGGCCTCAAGGAGGGCACCCCGGTCGCGGGCGGCGCGGGCGACAACGCGGCGGCGGCCGTCGGCACGGGCGTCGTCGAGGAGGGCAAGGCCTTCACGACGCTGGGCACCTCCGGCGTGGTGTTCGCGCACTCCGACCGTGTGACGATCGACCCGCAGGGCCGCGTGCACACGTTCTGCTCGGCGGTTCCGGGCTGCTGGACGGTGATGAGCTGCACGCTGGCGGCGGGCCTCTCGCTGCACTGGTTCCGCGACAACTTCTGCAAGGAGGAGATGGTCGCGGCGGACGGCATCGGCAAGGATCCGTACTTCCTGATGGACCAGGCGGCGGCGCGCGTGCCGATCGGCGCGAACAACCTGCTGTATCTGCCCTACCTGATGGGCGAGCGCTCCCCGAAGCTGGATCCGAACGCGCGCGGCGTGTTCTTCGGCCTCTCGGCCATTCACACGAAGTACGACATGCTCCGCGCGGTGCTGGAGGGCGTCATTTACTCGCAGCGCGAGTGCCTGGACATTCTGCGCGGGATGGGCGTTGTCTCGAGCGAGATGCTCGCATGCGGCGGCGGCGGCACGAGCCCGCTGTGGCGGCAGATGATGGCGGACGTGTACGATCTGCCGGTGCGCACCTCCTCCTCGAAGGAAGGCCCGGCGCTGGGCGCGGCGATTCTCGCGGGCGTGGCCGCGGGGGTTTACGAGAGCGTTCCGGCGGCCTGCCGGAAGCTGGTGAAGGCCAGCGAGCCGCAGGCGGCGATCGCGGAGAACCATCAGAAGTATGAGCCGTTCTATCAGCTGTACTGCAAGCTGTATCCGGCGCTCAAGGAGAGCTTCAAGGAGCTGGCAAGCTGCTGAGCACTCAGCTGTTGAAACGTCAATTTCCGGCGCAGCGCGCCGCAAGCTGCCTCAGAGGTTCATTCTTCTTGTTTTTCCTTTGCCGCGACCGCACGCTGACGTGCTGCAAGTCCCGGCTTCGCCGAGACTTGCGTCTGAAGCATCAATTTGCGGTGCTTGCGCACCGGAAATCGACGCTTCAGCGGCTGGGTTCTGACCTTTCCTTTTTTCGCAAGGGGCTCCGCCCCCTTGACCCCCGTTGCGGTCCTTCCCTGAAGCCATGCGCCCCCTTTCCCTGAGGCGCGGCCGGCTTGCGGTGCTGCGCACCGCCAAACGCCGGCCATTTGACAGGAACAGGTTTGCAATCTTCGATTGCAAAAGTTCCCTGTGCGTTGGGGTTGCGGCTCTCTGAAAGCTTGGATAAATCGCCGATTCCCCTGTACTTCTTCACGATTCCCTATTACTTTTTACTTCAATACAAGGGAGGAAACTACTATGTTCAACAACATTCCCGAAGTCAAACTGGGCCTCATCGCTGTGAGCCGCGACTGCTTCGTCATTTCTCTGTCGGAGCGCCGCCGCGCCGCGGTGGCCGCCGCGTATGAGAAGCTCGGCGGAGAGATCTACGAGTGCAAGGTCACCGTGGAGAACGAGAAGGACATGCTGCGCGCGGTCGAGGACGTGAAGGCCGCGGGCTGCACCGCCCTCGTCGTCTTCCTCGGCAACTTCGGCCCCGAGACCCCCGAGACGCTCATCGCGCAGAACTTCGACGGCCCCGTCATGTACGCCGCCGCCGCCGAGGAGAGCATGAACGACCTGATCAACGGCCGCGGCGACGCCTACTGCGGCGTGCTCAACTGCTCCTACAACCTCGGCCTGCGCAAGATCAAGGCCGTCATGCCTGAGTATCCCGTCGGCGACGCCGAGGACGTGGCGAAGATGATTCTCGACTTCGTGCCGGTGGCCCGCGCTCTGATCGGCGTGTCCGGCCTGAAGATCATCACCTTCGGCCCCCGCCCGCAGGACTTCTTCGCCTGCAACGCCCCCATCAAGCCCCTCTACGACATCGGCGTCGAGATCCAGGAGAACTCCGAGCTCGACCTGCTCGTCTCCTACAAGGAGCACGCGAACGATCCCCGCATCGCGGAGGTCGTCGAGGACATGGCCAAGGAGCTCGGCGTCGGCAACCAGTATCCCGACCTGCTGCCCCGCATGGCGCAGTATGAGCTGACCCTGCTCGACTGGATCGACAACAACATCGGCGCCCGCAAGTATGTGGCGTTCGCCAACAAGTGCTGGCCCGCGTTCCCGAGCCAGTTCGGCTTCGAGCCCTGCTATGTCAACAGCCGCCTTGTCTCCCGCGGCATCCCGGTGGCCTGCGAGGTCGATATCTACGGCGCTCTCAGCGAGTTCATCGGCCTGTGCGTCAGCGGCGAGGCCGTCACCCTGCTCGACATCAACAACACGGTGCCGAAGGATATGTATGAGGCCGAGATCAAGGGCAAGTACGACTACAAGCTCACCGATACCTTCATGGGCTTCCACTGCGGCAACACCCCGCTGTGCAAGCTGTGCAGCGACGCGGCCGTGAAGTTCCAGCTCATCCAGAACCGCCTGCTCGAGAACGGCAACACCCCGGATATCACCCGCGGCACCCTCGAGGGCGACATCGCGCCGAGCCAGATCACCTTCTACCGCCTGCACGGCAGCGCGGACGGCACCCTCCAGTCCTACATCGCGCAGGGCGAGGTTCTGCCGGTTGCCACCCGCTCCTTCGGCGGCATCGGCGTGTTCGCCATCCCGGAGATGGGCCGCTTCTACCGCCATGTGCTCGTCGGCAAGCACTATCCGCACCACGGCGCGGTGGCCTTCCGTCACTGCGGCAAGGCGCTCTTCACCGTGTTCCAGTATCTGGGCGTGCCGGATATCGCCTACAACCGTCCGGCCTCCCTGCCCTACGACACCGAGAACCCCTTCTGCTGATTTAAGGCGCCACCGCACAATTCGCGCCTTGGGCCCAGGCGGCGTTGCGCGCCAAAATTTTCCGTGATATTTACCAAAAACGCTCGCCAATCCGGCAAGGATTGCCTGCGCTTTTTGGATTATCTCACAAAAAGTTTTTTGGCGCGCTACACCACCTGGAATGATGCGGTGTTGCCTTCATTTCTTTCCGCACGTTCTTTTGAAAGCTCCCCGCCGGGCCCGCACCCGGCGGGGGCTTTTTGCGCGTGCGCCCGGCATGGGCAATAACTCGGTGGTGAAAGTCCACTACAGACTTGGCAGTAGGAACTGTTAGCCGAAGGCAAGGGTGTCCATCGTGAGGTGGAATCTGAAGGAAGCCGGATGTGGAGGCAGTGAAGTGCCGACACGGGCAAACTCCCGGTCTGACGAACAGAAATCGCATA
>CALWRP010000064.1 GCA_944383955.1 uncultured Clostridia bacterium | reverse complement strand
GCGATGGTGACGGCGCCCTTGTGGCCTGCCTGCGCGACAATCTCGGCCTCCTTGTCGTGATACTTCGCGTTGAGCACCTCGTGCTTGACGCCGCGCTTTTTCAGCAGGGCGGAGAGCTGCTCGGATTTTTCGATGGAGATGGTGCCCACGAGCACGGGCTGGCCCTTCTCGTGGTGCTCGATGATATCGTCGATGACGGCGTTGAACTTGCCGCGCTCCGTCTTGTAGACGACGTCCGGCTGATCCTCGCGGATCATCGGGCGGTTCGTGGGGATCTCGACGACGTCGAGCTTGTAGATCTCGCGGAACTCCTCCTCCTCGGTCATGGCCGTGCCGGTCATGCCGGAGAGCTTGTCGTAGAGGCGGAAGAAGTTCTGGAAGGTGATGGTGGCGAGCGTCTTGCTCTCGTGGGCGACCTTCACGCCCTCCTTGGCCTCGATGGCCTGGTGCAGGCCCTCGTTGTAGCGGCGGCCGTACATCAGGCGGCCGGTGAACTCGTCCACGATGATGACCTCGCCGTCCTTGACGACGTAGTCGATGTCGCGCGTCATGACGCCGCGGGCCTTGATGGCCTGGTTCATGTGGTGCTGGATGGTGATGTTGTCCGGGTCGGTGAGGTTCTCGAGGCCGAAGAACGCTTCCACCTTGCGCACGCCGTTCGGGGTGAGGGTGGCGGTCTTCGCCTTCTCGTCCACCAGATAGTCGGCGTCGGCGTAGATCTCGTCGTTGTCGGCCTTCTCGTCGAGCTCGGCCACCTTCACCATGCGCAGGCCCTTCGCGCAGCGGTCAGCCTGCTGATAGAGGTCGGTCGACTTGTCGCCCTGGCCGGAGATGATGAGCGGGGTTCTGGCCTCGTCGATGAGGATGGAGTCGACCTCGTCGACGATGGCGAAGCTGTGGCCGCGCTGCACCTTGTTCTCCTTGTAGATCACCATGTTGTCGCGCAGGTAATCGAAGCCGAGCTCGTTGTTCGTGCCGTAGGTGATGTCCGCGTTGTACGCGGCCTTGCGGGCGCTGTTGTCGAGGTCGTGCACAATCAGGCCCACAGAGAGGCCCAGATAGCGGTACACCTTGCCCATCCACTCGGAGTCGCGGCGGGCGAGGTAGTCGTTCACGGTGACGACGTGCACGCCCTTGCCGGAGAGGGCGTTGAGGTAGGCCGGCAGGATGACGGTCTGCGTTTTGCCTTCGCCGGTCTTCATCTCCGCGATGCGGCCCTGGTGCAGCACGATGCCGCCGAGGATCTGCACGGGGAAGTGGGGCTGGTTGAGCACGCGGCGCGTGGCCTCGCGGCAGACGGCGAAGGCGTCGGTGAGGATATCGTCGAGCGTTTCCCCGTTTGCCAGACGGTTTTTGAGAACCTCGGTCTGCCCGCGCAGCTCGTGCTCGGGCATGGCCTCGTATTTCGGGGCGAGGGCCAGCACCTCGTCGCACAGCGGCTGGATGCGCTTGAGCTCGCGCTTGGAGTAGTTGCCGAAGAATTTGGCCAGAATATTTGCCATGTTTTTTATCACCTCAGTATTTGCGGGAGTGTTCCCCGCGAATCCGGATCCGTGTCCGTTTGTACATACAAGGTTCAGTATATCATATGGAGAGGGAAAAGAAAAGAAGAATTCTGTTAATTTCCCGTTTCGGCAGAAAAACCCCCTCCCCCTTTTTTCCCCGGCGTGCTATAATAGAGCCGAAGACGGGCGGGAACGCCGCGGGGGGGATCGAACGATGGAGGACAACAGGCTCAGGGTGGCGATTGTGGACGATGTGAGGGCGGAATGCGAACGGCTGCGGGATCGCCTCTCGGCCTACGCCGGCGCGCGCGGGCTCGCCTGGGAGCTGCGCTGCTTTTCCGGCGGCAGGGAGTTCCTCGCCGCGGCGGAGCGGGAGCAGTTTTCCCTCGTGTTTCTCGACATTGTGATGGAGGACATGGACGGGCTTGAGACGGCCCGCCGGCTGCGGCTTGCAGACGGGGACGTGCCCGTCGTCTTCGTCACCTCAGAGGCCGGCTACGCCGTGGAGGGCTACGAGGTGGAGGCCGCGGGCTTTCTGGTGAAGGGGGACGATGCGGCGCAGGAACGCTTCGAGCGCCTGATGCGGCGGCTTGAGGCCCGCCTGCGGGAGGAGCCCGCGCTCGATCTGGCGGCGCGCGGGAAAGCCGTGCACGTCCCGGTGGGGGAGATTGTCTGCGCCGAGATCCTCGATCACCAGATGCGCATTGTCACCCGCAGGGGCGCTTTTCAGCTGCGCATGGCCATGGGGGAGCTCAGGCCTCTGCTGGACGGCCGCTTTTTTGAGTGTCACCGCGGCGTGGCGGTCAATCTCGACCATGTGCGCTCGCTCGGCGGAGCCGTCGTCACGATGGACAACGGCGCCGTGCTGCCGGTGAGCCGCCGTCGGCGCTCCGCTCTGGAGGCGGCGTGGGCGGCCCGGCGCTTCGACAGGCTGAGAGGGAGGGCGTAGCGTGGAAACGGTGCTGTATTCGGCGATCACGGCCCTGCCGTGCAATCTGCTCATCCTCTTTCTCTTCTGGGACTTCGACTGGCGCTCCCGCCGGACGGCGATCGCCCTCATCCTTCTGAACATGACGCTCAAATGCTCCGCCGTGGCCGTTCTGGTTCCGCTGCTGCCCACCGCGCGCATGCGGGCCGTGGAGTTTGTGTTTTCCGTGACGGGCTCGATTGTCTATCTCGCGTGCCTGCGGATCTCTCTGCCCAAATACCTGTTCACCTATGTGATGGTGCTCGATTACCTGATCATCGCCCGCGGCGTCGCGTCGTTTGCCGCCGTGCGGGGCTTCGGGATGGACGCGCAGTCCTGGATGGCGAGCCTGCTGTGCGTTGTCTTCTACCTCCTCACCCTGCCGCTGCTGCTGCGCCGTCTCAAGCGCTTTGCGCGGGAGGTGTACCGCACGGATGCCCCCAGGCTGTGGAACACCATCTGGATCGCCCCCACCCTCTCGAGCATGGTGGTCGCCTTCTACACCAACGCCTTTGATCAGAACACCATCGACGACTGGTCTGAGCTGATCGCCCGCGTGAGCCTGCTGGTGGCCGTCCTCTTCGTCTATTTCGTGCTGGTGCAGTCGCTCCAGAGCGTGCGCCGCGAGGCCGCCCTGCAGGAGCAGGCCCGGCAGACGGAGTATATTCTCGACCTGCAGCGCGCCCAGTACGATCAGCTGCACAAGCGCATGGAGGAGACGCGCCGCGCCCGCCACGACCTGCGCCAGCACCTGCAGCTGATCCGCACCTTCGCCGAGAGCGGAGACCGGCAGGGCCTGCGCGAATACCTCGCCTCCTACGGCGATTCCCTGCCGCCGGACGATTCCGTCGGGCCGTGCAGCGGGAACTACGCCCTCGACGCTGTGCTGCGCTACTACGCGGAGCGGATGCTCGAGGCCGGCGTCACCCCCGAGCTGCAAATCGATCTGCCGGAGGAGCCCGGCTCCGCCCTCTCCGATCTGTGCGTGGTGGCCGGAAGCCTGCTGGGAAACGCGCTCGCCCTGTGCCGCGACCGGGAGAAGCCCTTTGTGCGCCTCTCCGTGTCCGGCGATCAGGCCGGCGTTCTCTCGCTGCGCGTGGACAGCAGCGCCGCCGCTCCGCCGTCCGGCGGGCCGGACGCCGCCCTGCGCGCCGTGGAGGGCATCGCCGCGCGCTGCGGCGGCACGGCGGATTTTCACTGGCAGGACGGCGTTTTCACCGCCCGCGTCACGCTCTGCCCGCAGGAGCGGACAGAAGGCTGACTTCCCCTTTCTAAGGCACCACCGCACAATTCGCGCCTTGGGGCTCAGGCGGCGTGTCGCGCCAAAATTTTCCGTGATATTTTCCAAAAATGCTCGCCAATCCGGCAAGGATTGCCTGCGCTTTTTGGATCATCT
>CALWRP010000063.1 GCA_944383955.1 uncultured Clostridia bacterium | reverse complement strand
TCAGCAAGGGCGAGCTGTACATCGGCGAGACCCTCGCGAACGACGTCGCGCCGAAGGATCGCGACATCGCGATGGTGTTCCAGAACTACGCTCTGTATCCGCACATGACCGTGTTTGACAACATGGCGTTCGGCCTGAAGCTGCGCAAGACCCCGAAGGACGAGATCAAGCGCCGCGTCGAAGAGGCTGCCCGCATCCTGGACATCTCCCACCTGCTCGACAGAAAGCCGAAGGCTCTGTCCGGCGGCCAGAGACAGCGTGTTGCGCTGGGCCGTGCTATCGTCCGTGACCCGAAGGTCTTCCTGCTTGACGAGCCGCTCTCCAACCTGGACGCTAAGCTGCGTGCTCAGATGAGAACGGAGATCTCCAAGTTACATAAGAGACTCGGCACGACGTTCATTTACGTTACGCATGACCAGACTGAGGCTATGACCATGGGCGATCGCATCGTGGTTATGAAGGACGGCTTCATCCAGCAGGTCGACACGCCTCAGAACCTGTATGATTATCCTGTCAACGAGTTCGTCGCCGGCTTCATGGGCTCTCCGCAGATGAACTTCCTCAACGTTCAGATTGCGAAGAAGGACGACGGCTATGCCATGGTGTTTGGCAAGAACAGCATCAAGATTCCGGCTGCGAAGCTGAAGAATGTTGATCTGAACGCTTATGTCGGCAAGCAGGTTATCTTCGGCATCCGTCCTGAGGACGTGCACGACGAGCCCGACTTCCTTGCGAAGGTCAACGCTGCCGATATCGTTGAGGCTGACGTTGAGGTTACCGAGCTGATGGGCGCTGAGATTTATCTCTACCTCACCTGCGAGGGCAACTCCATCACCGCCCGCGTGGAGCCCACCTCCACCGCGAAGGCTGGCGACAGCGGCCTGAAGATCGCGTTCGATCTGAACAAGATGCACCTGTTCGACCAGGAGACCGAGAAAACCATCCTGAACTAAGCGATTATCAATACGACAGCCGCGGAACACAGCATGCTGTGTTCCGCGGCTGTTTTTTCCCCGCTTTTCGTGCGGCGAAGAGGCGCGGAAAGCGGAGAAAACACGGCCGCCAAGATGTGCCGGACCGCGCTGGGCCGGCCGGATACGGGGAAATTATTCGAGAGATGATAAGAAAGTGTTGAAAAGTACTTTCTTTTTGTGTAGAATAGAGTAAATAGGTTTCGTATGCCAAAGGGAAGGCGGCCGGGCGAGGGGGTTCCTCGCGGGGCGGTCAGCTTGGCGGCTGCCTGATCATTCTAGAATAAAGTGAGGGAGAATCATGTCAAACAGATTATTCCAGGGCGTTATTCACCAGATGCGGGATGCGATCGACCGCGTCATCGGCGTGGTCGACGAGACGTCGGTGATCATCGCGTGCAGCGATCTCGGCCGTATCGGCGAGGTCAACGACAACATCACGGCAGAGGTTATGGCTGCTCCCGGCACCTTCGTTCTCAACGGCTACACGTACCGCGCGTTCGGAAACCATCCCCGCCCGGAATATGCCGTTTTTGTGTCCGGCAACGATCCGGAGGCCGCACGCTATGCCTCTCTGCTGGCTGTTTCGCTCAACAGCATCAAGCAGTACTACGATGAGAAGTACGATCGGGGCAACTTCATCAAGAACGTGATCCTAGACAATATCCTGCCCGGCGACATCTATCTCAAAGCCCGCGAGCTGCGCTTCAACTCCGATGTCAGCCGCGTGTGCATGCTCATTAAGATCACGAACAAGACGGACGTCTCCGCCTATGACGTGGTGCAGAACCTCTTCCCCGACAAGACCAAGGACTTCGTCATTAACATCAACGAGACGGATATCGCCCTGGTGAAGGAGATCCGCACCGGCATCGAGCCCCGCGATCTCGACAAGCTGGCCGGCTCCATCGTGGACACGCTCTCGAGCGAGTTCTACACCCACTGTGTCGTCGGCATCGGCACCACCGTGAGCGGCATCAAGGATCTGGCCCGCTCCTTCAAGGAGGCGCAGGTCGCCCTCGAGGTGGGCAAGGTGTTCGACACGGAGCGCCCGATCGTCAGCTACGACAATCTCGGCATCGCCCGCCTGATCTATCAGCTGCCCACCACCCTCTGCGAAATGTTCCTCAAGGAGGTCTTCAAGCGCGGCTCGATCGAGTCCCTCGACCACGAGACGCTCTTCACCATCCAGCGCTTCTTCGAGAACAACCTGAACGTCTCTGAGACGAGCCGCAAACTCTTCGTGCACCGCAATACGCTCGTCTACCGCCTGGAGAAGATCAAGAAGATCACCGGCCTCGACCTGCGCGAGTTTGAGGACGCGATCATCTTCAAGGTGGCGCTCATGGTCAAGAAGTATCTCTCCGCCAACCCGGTGAAGTTCTGATCGCGCAAAACGAGGCGGCGGGACAAAAGATTACAGATTTATTACAAATATATTCTTTTAAAGAATAAAAAGCGCAGCGTCCCTTGGTATTATGGTAACATGCCGGCAAAGGGATGCTGCGCATTTTTTTGCGGCTGCTTTGCCCGCGTGAGAGCGGGGGAGACGGCCGCGCAGGAAGATTTTTGAGAACGGGAAATGAGGTTGCATTCGTGATAACATTTCAGAACGTGAGCAAGATGTATCCGAACGGGACGCACGCGCTCAATCATGTGAACCTGAACATAGACACCGGAGAATTCGTGTTCATTGTCGGCTCCTCGGGAGCGGGCAAGAGCACCTTCTTAAAGCTGATCATGTGCGAGGAGAGGCCGAGCGAGGGGACGATCATCATCGGCGACACGGTGGTGACCGACCTCAAACGCAGGCAGATCCCCTACCTGCGGCGCATGATGGGCATTGTCTTCCAGGATTTCCGCCTGATCGACAATATGAACGTCTATGAGAATGTGGCCTTCGCCATGCACGTGGTGGGCGCTTCGAACAAGGAGATCCGGCGCAAGGTGCCGTATTTTCTGAGCCTCGTCGATCTGCAGGACAAGGCGCACTGCAAGCCCGCGGAGCTCTCCGGCGGCGAGCAGCAGCGCGTCGGCCTGGCGCGGGCGCTGGTGAACAACCCGAAGCTGATCATCGCGGACGAGCCCACTGGCAACGTGGACCCGGCGCTCTCGTTTGAGATTGTCGATCTGCTCAGCGAGATCAACCGCCAGGGCACCACCGTGCTGATGGTGACGCACGAGCACAGCCTGGTAAAGCATTTCCACCGCCGCATTGTGGAGATCCACGGCGGCCGCGTGGTGGCGGACACGGGAAAGGTGGAGGTGCGCTGATGAAGCTCTCGAGTCTTGGCTACCTCCTGAAGGAGGGCGCGAAAAATATCTGGTCGAACCGCACGATGAGCTTCGCCTCCGTGGGCGTGCTTGTCTCCTGCCTGCTCCTGACCGGGGCGGCGGTGCTCTTTTCCATGAACATCGACAGCGCGATGCAGAGCGTGGAGGGCAGCAACACGATCACCGTCTACTGCACGCAGGGCCTGCCGACGCTTAAGGCCGTGCAGGTGGGCGAGGCGATCAAGGACATCGACAACATCTCCGAGTGCGAGCTGGTGCCCAAGGATCAGGCCGTGGAGGAGATGCTGGAGGTGCTCGGCGACAACGGCACCGTGCTCGAGGGGCTGATGGGCGAGGACAACTTCCTGCCCGACTCCTACCGCATTTCGATGGCCGACCTCTCGCTCTATGATGAGACGGTGGCACAGATCACGTCGATCGAGGGCGTGGAAAAGATCATCGACTATTCCGAGATTGCCGACCAGCTCACCGAGCTCGACGACATGGTGACGACGGTCTGCTTCTGGATCATTCTCCTGCTGGGCGTGGTGTCGCTCTTCATCATCGCCAACACCATCCGCGTGGCCCTGTTCTCGCGCCGGCTGGAGATCAGCATCATGAAATCCGTGGGCGCGACGAACTGGTTCGTGCGCGTGCCGTTCATCGTGGAGGGCGTGATCATCGGCCTCGTGTCCGGCGGGCTGGCAAGCCTGATCCTCAACGTGGCCTACGACAACTTTATCTCGTCGCTCTCGATTCTGAGCTTCTTCACGCCGCTGCCGCTCGACCCCTACCGCCTGCGGATTGTGCTGGTGTTCCTGCTGGTGGGCGCGGGCTTCGGCATGCTCGGCGGCCTGATCTCGATCGGGCGCTATCTGAAAAAGGACGTCGGCGTTCTGACGACGCTGTAAGGCTTCTTGTGTGATGGGAGGGACTGTGGTTTGAAGAGAAGGCTTTGGAAACGGTGGGTCAAGCCGGCGCTCGCGCTGGCGCTGGCCGTGTGCATGCTGCAGGGCGCGGGGGCCGGAGAGGTGCTCGCCGCTTCCCTGACGGAGCTGCAGCAGGAGCAGGAGCGCCTCGAGCAGGAGCAGGAGGCGAACGACGTGAAGCTCGCCGAGCTCAAGGCGGACCAGACGAAGCAGCAGGAGTATAAGGACGCGCTCGACGCGCAGATGCAGAATCTGCAGGGCCAGATCGACGGCCTCAACGCGCAGATCAACAGCCTGGACGCTTCGATCGAGGAGAAAAACGCGGCCATCGCCGAGAAGCAGCAGAGCATCGACGAGGACGTGGAGACGCTCAAGCAGCGGCTGTGCGCCATCTATATGATGGGCGACGCGAGCACGCTGGAGATTCTTTTGCAGTCTGAGAGCGTGATCGATATGGCGCAGAAGGTGGAGCTGCTCAACATCATCACCGAGCACGACACGAAGCTGATCGCCCAGCTGACCGCCGACATGGAGGCCATCGCCGACGAGAAGGTGGAGATCGAGGCGGAGAAGGAGCAGGTTGCGCTGGCGCGCAGCGAGCTGGAGGCGAAGGGCACGGAGCTGGCTGCGGTGCAGGCCGAGGCGGAGCGCGTGCTTGCGGAGCTCAACCAGAATGTGGCCGAGGTGCAGGCCGAGAGCGAGCGCATCGCGCAGGAGAAGGCGCAGGCCTCCGCCGAGATCGATCAGTGGTGGAAGGACTATTACGCTCAGCTCGCCGCGCAGAACAACAGCTCGTCCGGCGGCTCGTCGAGCTCGCTCGGCAGCGGCGGCTATGTGAGCACGGGCAACTTCAACTGGCCGGTGCCGGGCTTCACCAACATCAGCTGCGGCTACAGCAGCGGCCACAAGGCAATCGATATCTCCGGCGGCGGGCGCAACATGTACGGCGCGGCGATCGTCGCCGCCGACTCCGGCAAGGTGGTGACCGCCACCTACCACTACAGCTACGGCAACTATGTGATGATCGACCACGGCGGCGGATACTCGACGCTCTACGCGCACGCGAGCAGCCTGGCGGTCAGCGTGGGCCAGACGGTGACGAAGGGCCAGACGATCGCGTATGTCGGCTCCACCGGCAACTCGACCGGCAACCATCTGCACTTTGAGGTGCGCGTGAACGGCGTGCGCAAAAACCCGTTTAACTGGTTCAGCTGATTTACAATTTGTAATCATACGGAATGATATTCCATTCTGTATTTCATTTGAGGACGGCACGGCGGGCGAAACGCGCTTGCCGGGCCGTTCGCCGCAATGGGAGGAAGAAAAATGAAACGGCACCGCCATTGGATAGCCGCCCTGGCTCTGGCCGCCGTGCTCGCGCTGACGCAGGCCGTGCAGCCCGCCGCGCAGGCGCAGGCCGCCACGCTGGCCGAGCTGCAGCAGGAGCAGGAGAGGCTCGAGCAGGAGCAGGAGGCGAACGACGCGAAGCTCGCCGAGCTCAAGGCCGACCAGACGAGGCAGCAGGAGTATAAGGACGCGCTCGACGCGCAGGTGAACAATCTGCAGAGCCAGATCGATTCCCTCAACGCGCAGATCAGCGGCCTGGACGCCTCGATCGAGGAGAAGGACGCGGCCATCGCCGAAAAGCAGCGGAACATCGACGAGGACGTGGAGACGCTCAAGGAGCGGCTGTGCGCCATCTATATGATGGGCGACGCGAGCACGCTGGAGATCCTGCTGCAGTCTGAGAGCGTGATCGACATGGCGCAGAAGGTGGAGCTGCTCAACATCATCACCGAGCACGACACCAAGCTGATCGCCCGGCTCACCGCCGACATGGAATCGATCGCCGCCGAGCGGCAGGAGATTGAGCGGCAGAAGGAGGAGGTCGCCGCGGCCCGCGGCGAGCTGGAGAGCAGGCGCGTGGAGCTGGCCGCCGTGCAGGCGGAGGCCGACCGCGTGCTTGCGGAGCTCAATGAGAGCGTGGCCTCCGTGAAGGCCGAGAGCGAAGCGATCGCCAAAAAGAAGGCCGAGGCCGACCAGGCGGTGGACGACTGGCTGGCGGACTACTATGCCTCGCTGCAAAAGCCCTCGACGGGCGGCGGCTCCAGCGGCGGCTCCTCCGGCAGCGGCGGCTATGTGAGCACGGGCAGCTTCACCTGGCCGGTGCCGGGCTTCACGCGCCTGACGACCCTCTTCCAGGAGTGGACGTACGGCGGCTATCACCGCGGGATCGACATTGCGAGCACGGGCGGGCGCAGCATCTACGGCGCGCCGATCGTGGCCGCGGACTCCGGCAAAGTGATCAAGGCCGGGTGGAACAACTCCTACGGCAACTGCGTGTATATCGACCACGGCGGCGGCTATGTGACGCGCTACGCGCACGCGAGCAGCCTGGCGGTGACGCAGGGGCAGACGGTGACGAAGGGCCAGACGATCGCCTATGTGGGCAACACGGGCGACTCGTTCGGCGCGCACCTGCACTTTGAAGTGATCCTCAACGGGACGCTGAAAAACCCGATGAGCTATTTCTCGTGAGCGGCGCACAGCCGCCTGGACGAAGGAGAGAAGACGGTTGAGCAGAAAAATTTCCCTCGGCGCGGGCATTGCCCTGGCGGCTGTGGCGTCGGCGATCACCGTGTCGCTGACGTATGTCTACGCGATGAACCATTTCAATGAGAAGATGGCCGACGTCAACGAGCGGCAGGCCATGTACACGAAGCTGAGCGAGATCGATCAGGCCGTGCGCCAGGACTACGTGGGCGTGATCGACGAGGAGACGCTCACCGACGCGATCTGCGCCGGCTATGTGGCAGGCCTCGGCGACGCGGGCGCGAAATACTATTCCGCCGCCCGGTATCAGGAATACCAGGCCGGCCTCGCGGGCAGCGAGGTGGGCGTGGGCATCACCACGGTGCAGGACGAGGACGGCAACATGGAGATCGTGGACGTGCTGCCCGGCTCCGCCGGAGAGAAGGCGGGGCTGAAGACGGGCGACGTGGTCGTCTCCCTCGACGGCAAGGAGATTGTGCGCCTGACCTACGGCGAGGCCGTCAACAAGCTCGACGGGCAGGCGGGCACCACGGTGGAGCTCTCTGTGCTGCGCCCCGCCGCCGAGGAGGGCGGAACGGCCGAGCAGATCACCTTCACCATCACGCGCGCGGAGTATGTGCAGCGCTCCATCACTGCGGCGACGATCAACGGGAACGTCGGCTATCTGGCCGTCTCGCAGTTCCGGGAGGGCTCCGACAGCCAGTTCAGCAACGAGCTCTCCGCCCTGCTCAAAAGCGGCGTGGTCGGCCTGGTGATTGACCTGCGCAACAATTCCGGCGGCGACATGGAGGCCATGGCCAACATGCTCGACGTGCTGCTGCCCGCCGGCGCGATGGTGAGCAGCCGCGACAGCGCGGGGAATGTGACGGTGGAGTACACGAGCTCCGCCAACGAGATCGGCGTGCCGATCAGCGTGCTGGTCAACGGCTCCACCTACGGCGCGGCGGAGATCTTCGCCGCCGATATCCAGGACTACAAAAAGGGCCTCGTGGTCGGCGACAATACCGCCGGGCGCGGGGAGAAGCAGGAGATTCTGCAGCTCTCGGACGGCTCCGCGGTGATGCTCTCCGTGGCGGAGTATCTGCGGCTCGACGGCTCCGCCATCAGCGGCACGGGCGTGACGCCGGACGTGGAGAAATCGCTCGACGAGGCGCAGACGGAGCTGCTCCTGCGCCGCCAGCTCGCGCTCGCGGACGACGCGCAGGTGCAGGCGGCGGTCACGGCCCTCGTGCAGCAGGGGGCGGACGCGGACGCGGCCGCGTCCGCGAGGGAATAAGGAATAGGGAATAAGGAATAGGTGTGGCGGCGACGCCGCGGCGTCGCGAATATAAAAAAGAAGAGCGCCTCGCCCTGGCATGATTCAGCCGAGGGCACGGCGCTTCTGTTACTTCTTCCCTATTCCTTCTTCCTTTGCGCGGCCGCAGCTGCGCGCTGCTTCTTCCCTCTTTACTTTTCAAACCGCACGCCAATCTCCTCCGCGAGCTGCTTGAGATACCTCGTCCCCTCGGCGTAGTCCTCCTCCTGAGTCATATGCTCGAGCATGAGGGGGACGTCGTCGGGAAGGGCGGCGAGGCGGGTGAGGAAGGTGCGGTAGTCGAGATTGCCGAGGCCGGGGCGGCACTCGGAGAGGTGCACCGTCAGCTCGTCGCCGAGGGTGA
>CALWRP010000062.1 GCA_944383955.1 uncultured Clostridia bacterium | reverse complement strand
GGATAGCGAGGGATCGGCTGGTTGACCGCGAACCGTCCGAGGTAATTGCCGAAGGCGGCGAACACGTCGGCGGGAGCCGTGCCGGTGGCCCCGGTCGGGCCGGTGTCGCCCTGCGCGCCGGGGAGGCCCGTTTCCCCCTGCGGGCCGGTGGGGCCTGTCGCGCCGGTGGCTCCGGTGGGGCCTGTGGGCCCGGTGGCCCCGTCCGCGCCGGGGAGGCCCTGCGTGCCTGTGGGGCCGGTTGCGCCTGTTGCTCCGGTTGCACCCGCTGCCCCGGTGGGGCCGGTGCCGCCCTGTGCGCCAGGGAGGCCCGCGACGCCCTGGGGGCCTGTGGGGCCTGTCGGGCCTGTCGCGCCGGTGGGCCCGGTTGCTCCCGTGGGCCCCGTGACGCCGGTGACACCGCCGGGCGCTCCAGTGGGGCCGGTTGCGCCGGTTGCCCCGGTGGGGCCGGTCGGGCCGGTCGCTCCGGTTGTGCCCGCTGCGCCGGTGGGCCCGGTTGCTCCCGTGGGGCCCGTGACGCCGGTGACGCCGCCGGGCGCTCCTGTGGGGCCGGTTGCGCCTGTTGCTCCGGTCGGGCCGGTCGGGCCCGTTGCCCCGGTGGGGCCGGTGGCGCCTGTGGGCCCGGCGGGGCAGGGCGGACAGCAGGGAAGACAGCAGGGGGGAAGTGGACAGGTCATGGGAAAAGCTCCTTTCCGGGCAGAGGTCTTTCTCTCATGCTATTCCTTCCGCCGCCGCGGTGTGACGCGCCGTATATGGAAAAGGGCGCCGTTCCCCGAACGGGGAGCGGCGCCTTTCTGCAAATCATACCATGGGCGGATACGGCGGCTGCGGAGCGGGCGGGGCCAGACAAAGCTCCGCCGGGGTCACGCTGCCGCTGGCGAGAATGTTTTCCCGCAGGCAGACGTAAAGCTCCGCAAATGTCGCGCGGTAATAGGGGCCGACAAAAATGGTGCCCACACCCAGCGCAAGGCTGCCCAGAAGGTACCAGCCCAGAAAGGACAGCTCCAGAATGAAGATTTGCCCCTTTTGCCCGTAGGTCATCATCCGGCTGATCTCCCGGGCGCGCTCGCCCGTCAGGTTCGGGTTGTCGGAGAGAAGCCACGGCACCATGCTGTACTCGAGCAGCTTGATGATGCCGGGAATCACGAAGAGCAGGCCCCACAGGAAAATGTACAGCTGCGTGATGAACATTGCGCCCATGCTGCGGCTGTAGCTGGCGGTGAAGGCCGTCTTCACCAGGCCGAGATCAACGTGGCCGAAACGGTTGTGCACGAAGAAGCGGGCAGCGCCGATCGTCAGCGGCAGAACCACGAAGATCGCCATCAGATAGTAGAGAAACTGCGTGGCGTTGATGCGGGCGTTCATGTTCTGGATGCTGCTGATCATGCTCCACATCCATGTGTCGGACTGCACCACGTAGGGGTTCGTGAAGAGCTCCACATAGATGGGGATCACCACGGTGAGCATGGCGATGGTGGTGATCAGGCTGTACAGAAGCGGAATGGCCTCCACGGCCAGCGAGGCGAGCAGGCATTTGCCGTACCGGCCGCGCAGCGCGTATTTGGCGTTCTCCTTGAGCTGTTGTCTGGTCCACATGAAAAAATCTCCTCCTTTTCCGCCGGACGGCGGGAAGTTGTCGGTCTCCGGTTACAGGCCGCGCAGCGCCGCCGCCTCCACCTCGGAGAGCGGAACGTTGTGCGCGCGGGAGAGGGCGGCCGCGTCCTCAAACTCAATTTTGCGCTTTTCGATGCCGAAGCCCTTTGCCGTCTTCACGCGCACCTCGCCCCACGGCGTCTGCGCCGTCTCCGAGCCGGGGGTGAGGAAGTATTTCGCGCAGCGGCGCACGCGCAGGCCGATCGTCGCCGTGTGCAGCAGAATGAGCCGGGCCAGTTCCGCCTCGCGGGCCGGGTCGCAGAGCACAGTGAGCACGTGGCCCGGGCGTCCCTTCTTCATCGTGCCCGGCGTGAGATAGACGTCGAGCGCGCCGAGCTCCAGCAGCCGCGTGCAGGCAAAGGCCAGCGCCTCCGGCGTCATGTCGTCCAGGTTGCACACCAGCTCGCAGATCTCCCCGTTGGCCTCCTCTGCGGAACGGACGGCGGGGGAGGCGGGAGCCGCCGCGGCTAAGGGCTCGCCGAGGAAGGCGCGCACACAGTTGGCCTGTTCAAACTGCTTCGTGCCCACGCCCACGCCCGTTTTTTCCGGGACCATGGCGGGCATCGGGCCGAAGGAGGCGGCAAACTCGCGCAGCAGGGCCGCGCCCGTGGGCGTGCACAGCTCGCCGCGCACCTCCCCGCCGTAGATCGGCACGCCCTCGAGCAGGAAGGCCGTCGCCGGGGCCGGGACGGGCATCACGCCGTGCGCGCACCGCACTGTGCCGCTGCCCACGTGCACCGGGGAGGCGCAGATCCGCTCCGCGCCGAGCAGATACATCGCGTAGCACACGCCCGTCACGTCGGCCACCGCGTCCAGCGCTCCCACCTCGTGGAAGTGGACGTCGCCCACCGGGCAGCCGTGCGCTTTCGCCTCGGCCTGCGCAATGCGGTCGTAGACGGCCCGCGCCCGGCGGCGCACCTCCTCCGGCAGCGGCAGCGTGTCGATCAGCGCCGCGATCTCTCCCGGTCCGGCGTGGCTGTGGGTGTGCCCGTGCGTGTGGGGGTGCGCATGCGGCTCCCCCGCCGGGCGAATATGCAGCTGCGGCAGCCCGCCGTGCGCGTGCTCATGGCAATGGCCGTGTCCGTGCATGTGCTCGTGCTCATGATCGTGGCAATGGCCGTGCATGTGCTCATGCTCATGATCGTGACAATGCCCGTGCATGTGCTCATGCTCATGATCGTGGCAATGCCCGTGCTCGTGCATATGCTCATGCCCGTGCTCATGACAATGCTCGTGCCCCTGCGGCTCGCCCTCCTCCTCGCCGTGGACGAGAACGCGCATGTGCGTGCCCGCGATGCCCGCGGTGGAGGCGGGCTCGGCGCGCACCTCAACGCCCGGCAGGCCGAGGCTGTTCATCGTGCGCAGAAAGCCCTCCTGGTCGTCGAGCAGCTCATAGAGGGCCGCCATCAGCATATCGCCCGCGGCGCCCATCGCGCATTCAAGATACAGGGTTTTCATCGTGCTCTTTCCATCCTTCCATCTGGTTGATGCGGCCGGCCAGGTAGCCCGCGCCGAAGCCGTTGTCGATGTTCACCACGCTGCACCCGGAGGCGCAGGAGTTGAGCATCGAGAGCAGGGCGGCCAGGCCGCCGAAGCTCGCCCCGTAGCCGACGCTCGTCGGGACGGCGATCACAGGGCAATCCACCAGCCCGCCGATCACCGACGCAAGCGCCCCCTCCATGCCCGCCACCGCCACCACGCACCGCGCGCGCATCAGCTCGTCGAGGTGCGAGAGCAGCCGGTGCAGGCCCGCCACGCCCACGTCGTAGAGGCGCACCACGCGGTTGCCGAGCACCTCTGCGGTGAGGGCGGCCTCCTCCGCCACGGGCAGATCGCTCGTGCCGCCGGTGGCGACGACGATGTTCCCGATCGAGGGCCGCTCGCCGGGGAAGGCCACCCCGAGATGCGCGTCCGCGTGGTAGTCCAGCGGGACGGCCGCGCCGACATGGGCGGCGGCCTCTTCGCTCATGCGCGTGATGAGCACGTTGCGGCAGCCGCGCTTTCCCATCGCGGACGCGATGCCGAGGATCTGCTCCGGCGTCTTGCCCGCGCCGTAGATCACCTCCGACGCGCCCTGGCGCACGCTGCGGTGAAAATCCACCTTGGCGTAGCCCAGGTCCTCGAACGGAGATTCCTTGAATTGCAGCAGCGCGTCCTCCGGCGTGACGGAGCCGTCGGCAACGCCGCGCAGCAGCTGTAAAATCTCATGCTTGTTATCCATGAACATTCCTCCTCACCGCGAGGGCTGGCGCGGCTCCAGATCGAGCAGGGCGGCGGGGAACCACGGCCGCAGCGCCCGGGTGATTTCCTCCCTTTGGCCAAACGCGCGGGCGAGCTCCTCCTCCGTGAGCTGCAGCCGCGCGGCTCCCCCGCACACGCGCACGCGGAAATCGCGGTAGCCCAGCCTGGCAAGCGCGTCCTCGGCCTGCTCCACACGCTCCAGCATGTCCCGGGAAATCGCCTCCCCCGTGGGAATGCGCGTCGCGAGGCAGGCGTAGGCGGGCTTGTCCCACGTGGAGAGCCCCGCCTCGCGGGAGAGGCGGCGCACGTCCTCCTTTGTGAGCCCGCACTCGCGCAGCGGCGAGCGCACGGAGAGCTCGCGCAGCGCCCGCATGCCGGGGCGGTCGCCCGCGTCGTCGGAGGCGTTGGTGCCGTCGAGGAGCAGCGAAAAGCCGTCCGCCCGCGCGGCCTCCAGCAAACGGGTGAAGAGGGCGCGCTTGCAGTGGTAGCAGCGCTCCGGCCCGTTTGCCGCCGCCTCCGGCACGGAGAGCACGTCGAACTCGATCACCGTGAGCGGCATGGAGAGCTCGTCCGCGAGCCGCTGTGCGTCGCGCAGCTCAAACGCGGGCTGAAACGGCGTCCTCACAAAATAGGCGCGCACCTGCGCCCCGCACCTCGCCGCCGCCCACAGCAGCAGCGCCGAGTCTGTGCCGCCGGAAAAGGCGAGGGCGGCGCGGTTGTGTTCCTGAAAAAATTCCCTGAGAGTCATGCCGGGATCTCCTTTCCGCAGGCGGGAAAGAGGGACTTTTCCTTCGCGCCGGAAGAAAGGCCGCTTCCCTGTCTGCGCCGAAAGGGCCGCCGTCCCGAAACCGGGGCAGCGGCCCTTTGTTCTCTCTGGGAAAATCATACCACGGCGCGCCGGGCGCGTCAAGGAAATCACGTCAGCTCCGCCGCACACAGG
>CALWRP010000061.1 GCA_944383955.1 uncultured Clostridia bacterium | reverse complement strand
GAAAAAGATGAGCACGAACCGTTTGTATAGGCCGTGCTCATCTTTGTGTTTTCTTAGAGTAGTAGTGCTCTTCTCCACCTGCAAATCAGTCGGTTTCTCTACGCCATTTTTACGCCATTTCTGCGTGTGGCTACATAGAGAAATATGAACTTATAACTTGGTTGGTTTTGTGTAAAACGGCGCTGTATCAGGCTTTAGCGGCGTTTGTGGAGAAGTATGGAGATATGGAATCCGGCGTCTGAATGCCAATGCCAAGCTTCATGTATTTCTACCTCTTTCCTGTTCCTCATTGTGTCCCTGCCGGGGCCCGCCGGAGCGGGACCGCGCAGACGGTAGTAGTATAGCACATCCGCGGCCGTTTCACAAGAGCGGCGGGGCAAACGCTTCCGCAGCCCGGCGACCCTTCGTATGCCGCCGCGCTTACATGCCTGTGAGTATCCGCTCCAGCTCGCGCCAATCCCCGATCTCGAGATGGCCCTCGCTCTGCGGGCGCAGGCGGCAGCTCTCCGGGTTGAGCATCGCGCCGGTGTACCAGATCCCCTGTATACCGACGGCCTTCGGCCCGTCCACGTCGCAGACGGCGTTGTCGCCGCAGAACCACACGTCCTGCGCGGAAAGCTTCGCCTTCGTGAGCGCGAGACGGTAAAACTCCGGCATCGGCTTGCGCAGGGCGTATTCGCTCGAGACCATGATAAATTCAAAATGATGGCCCGGCAGGCACTTGTCGATGCGCTTTCGCAGCGTCTTTTCATTGAAGCACAGGTTGCTCACCACGCCGGTGCGGATGCCCTCGCGGTGGAGAAACTCGAGCAGCTCCGGCATGTAGTCCACGGCGACGGTGGGCTCGGTGCGCTCGTACCAGTGCAGCTCCTCGAGCTGCTGGTAATCGAGGTCGAATTTGAGCTCGAGCGACTCAAAGACGGCGCGGGCGAAGGCGTGCCAGCACAGCTCCGGGCCGGTCTGCCAGGGGTCCTCCGTCAGGCGGGAGACCACGCCGTCCATCGCGCGGAAGGCTTCCTCGAGCTGCTCCGGCGTGATATGGCGCGGGTTCTCCGCCGCGGCCGCGAGCACGGCCCGGTGCCCGCCGAGGGGATCGTCCCAGCGCTCCGTGCAGAGCGTCTGGCCGTAGTCGAACAGGATCATGTTGGGCTTTGTCATGCGAAAGATTCCTCCTGAGCGCCGCAGGGGCGCGGCATTGGTTTTGGCGCGGCGTCTGCCGGGGAACGGCTTCAGGCGCGGGCAAGGAACCGCCCGCGCCCCGCCGCTCACTCCCTGAGCATCGTCAGCGAGATGCGCTTTTTCTTCACGTCCACGTCGAGGACGCGCACGGTGACGATATCGCCGACCTTGAGCACCTCCCCGGGGTGCTTGATGAAGCGCTTGCAGATGCGCGAAATATGGACGAGGCCGTCCTGGTGCACGCCGATATCGACGAACGCGCCGAAGTCTATGACGTTGCGCACGGTGCCGTCGACCACCATGCCGACGTGCAGGTCCTCTATTCCCATTATATCCTTGCGCAGCTTGGGTGCGGGGAGGCTGTCGCGTATGTCCCTGCCCGGGCGCAGCAGCTCGGTGACGATGTCGCGCAGGGTGGCGACGTCGAGCCCGGCGTATTCCGCGGCCTTCTGTTCGCCGAACGCCTTTACCTTTTGCGGCAGCTCGGCAAGCCCGCCCGCCTTTACGTCCTCCTCGCTGTAGCCGAAGAGCTTTAACAGCTTTTGGGCTTTTTCGTACGACTCGGGGTGCACGGCGGTATTGTCGAAGATGTTGTCGCCGCCAGGAATGCGCAAAAAGCCCGCGCACTGTTCATACGCCTTTTCGCCCAGCCTCTTTACCTTTAACAGCTGCGAGCGGCTGGTAAATTTGCCGTTGCTCTCGCGGTAGGCGACTATATTTTTGGCAATGCCGGAATTTAAGCCGGCCACGTGTTCCAAAAGGGAGGCGCTTGCCGTGTTGAGGTCTACGCCCACGCTGTTCACGCAGTCCTCCACCACGCCGCCGAGGGCTGAATCGAGCCTCTTCTGGTCGACGTCGTGCTGATACTGCCCCACGCCTATCGACTTGGGATCTATCTTTATAAGTTCGGCAAGCGGATCCTGCAACCTGCGCGCTATCGATATGGCCGAGCGCACGTTGAGGTCGTAGTCGGGGAATTCCTCCGCGGCAAGCGGGCTGGCCGAATATACGCTGGCGCCCGCCTCGTTTACCACCATGTAGCTCACGTCGCGATCGACTTCCTTCAGTAGGTCGGCGACGAATATCTCCGTCTCCTTGCTCGCCGTGCCGTTGCCTATGGCTATCATATCCACGCCGTATTTTTTAATGAAGTTTTTGATTATCTTTTTGGCCTCTTCAATGCGGTTGAACGGCGGAACGGGATAGATTACCGAAGTTTCGAGCACCTTGCCCGTCTCGTCCACCACGGCGACTTTGCAGCCCATTCTGTAGCCGGGGTCGAGCCCGAGCGCCACCTTGCCCTTTACGGGAGGCTGCAAAAGCAGCGGGCGGAGGTTTACTTCAAACATCTTTATGGCCTGTTCGCCCGCACGCTCCGAGAGGGCCGAGCGCACTTCGCGCTCTATCGAGGGCTCTATGAGCCTGTCGTAGCCGTCGTCGGCGGCCTCCTTTATAAGCTCGGCGCACGCGCCCGTAGAATGTACGTATTTTGCCGCACACTCGCGCTTTGCGAGGTCGGGGTTAAAGTATAATTTTACTTTGAGGCACCCCTCCTTTTCGCCTCTGTTCACGGCGAGCACGCGGTGATTTTTTATTTCGGGCACTATCTCGGCATAGTCGGCATACATTGCGTACGTCCCCTTGCCGTCGTCGTTTACCATCTTCGACTGCAGCTCTCCGTGATTTTCAAAGAGCTCGCGCAGCTTCTTTCTGAGTTCGGCGTTGTCGGAGATTATTTCGGCGATTATGTCTTTCGCGCCGTTTATGGCCGACTGCCTGTCGGGCACGCCCTTCTCCTCGTCTATGTACTTGTCTGCCTCGGCGTAGGGGTCGCCCTCCTGGGCGAGAATGAAGTCGGCAAGCCCCTGAAGGCCGCGCTCTATGGCTACGGACGCCCTCGTCTTCTTTTTCTGCTTGTAGGGGCGGTAGACGTCCTCGACTTCTGTGAGCGTAAGGCAGCCCTCTATGGCGGCCTCTATCTCGTCGGTCATCTTCCCCTGGTCGGTGATAGATTTGCGCACTTCCTCCTTGCGCTTCTCAAGGTTTTTGAGATATTCGTACCTGTCGACGAACTGCCTTAAAACCTGGTCGTCGATGGCGCCCGTCATCTCCTTTCTGTAGCGCGCGATGAAGGGTATCGTATTGCCTTCGTCGAGCAGCGCTATTATGTTTTTGGTGTAGTCGGGTTTGAGACTGAATTCGGAAGTAAGTTGGTTGATGATGTCCATGATAAAATCTGCCCTGTAAAAATTAGTTAAAGTTAAACTTTTTTCATATCCGGCCACAAGGACCGCATAAAGATCAAGGCCCGCCGCCATTTATGCCTGCCCCTTAAAATATGCCGCGCCGTGGCCTTGCTCTGTCTATTTTAAATAAAATCGGCAATTAAGTCAATACTTTTTCAAAATTTTGTTGTCG
>CALWRP010000060.1 GCA_944383955.1 uncultured Clostridia bacterium | reverse complement strand
TCGCGGCAGAAGAAGAGATCCTCGCGGCTCATGGCAAAGCCCATGCGGCCGTAGAAGGCCTCCATCTCCGCGTCGTTCCAGGAGATGAAGCCCGTGATGCGGGCCACGTCGGCGGGAACGTCGGATTTCATATCGAGGGATTCCGGCTTCTCGAGGGAGGCCAGGCGGCTCTCCACCGGGTTGACCATATACTTCTCAATCCGCTCGAGCTCCTCGTCGCTGACGCTGCCGCCGATCGCGACGACGCGGGCGGTGAGCACCTGCGGGCGCTCGCCCTGGGTGAGCAGCTGCACGCACTGGGCGGCGGAGTCGGCCCGCTGGTCGTACTGGCCGGGCAGATACTCCATGGCGAAGACGCGGTAGCCCGCCGGGGCCTCGTAGGTCTCCTCGTACACGTTGTCGACGTTCGGCTCCGAGAAGATGGTGCCGCGCGCCTGCGCGAACTCCTCGGGGCTCATGCCGGAGACGTCGTAGCGGTTGAGCAGCTTCACGTCCGTGACGGACTTCATGCCGAGATTCTCCACCAGATCGGCCAGGATGTGCTGGGCCTCGACGTCGAAGCCCGGTTTTTTCTCCACAAATACGCGAATCACGTCAGACATATTTTCCCTCGTTTCCGGCCTTGCGGCCAAGTTGCGGCGCGGGCAGGCAGGCTGACCGCGTTCTCCCTTTTTCTGCTTTTTATTGTAGCATATTGCTCCTTTAGATGAAAGTGATATTCGAAACAATTTGCGCCCCGCGCGGTGAAAGGAATTTGGCCATCCGCGCAAAAGCGCGCGTTTACTCCCCGCGGCATCCTCTGCGCGCGCGGCGCTCCTCGCCCATGAGGGCGGCCAGGCGGGCCACCGACGACACCACCAGGATGCCGAGGGCCAGCGAGCCGGCAATGCTCAGCGTGTGCATTCCCGTCTCCAGAAAGAGGTCGGCGTTGCCGGCGATGCCGTATTCCATCGTGTAGTAGATGCCGCCGCCCGGCACCATAGGAAGCAGGGCGACATGCAGGTAGCCCGTGGCGGGGGCGCGGCGCACGCGGGCCATCACCTCGGCATAGACGGCCAGGGCCAGCGTGCCGATGAAATACTGGAAGATGTCGTTCTGCGCGGGCGCGCACAGCAGATAGAAAAACCAGCCGATCGCCCCGCCGAGCGACATCCAGAAGATGGACGAGCCGCGGATGTGCAGCAGAATGCAGAAGCCCACGCAGGAGGCGAAGGCGTACAGGCACTGTAAATACTCCATCCCTCTCCCCCTCTCACACGCCGAAGATCAGCCGCGGCAGCATCAGCGAGACGCCCACGCCCAGGGCGATGGCCGTGGCGACGAGCAGGCTCTCCGAAAAGCGGATGAGCCCCGCGACGACGTCGCCCGCCATCATGTCGCGCATGAAGGTGGTGATGACGATGCCGGGCACGAGGTTCATCAAGGCGCCGATGATGATTTTATCCGTGTTGACGGCAAAGCCGAGCAGGACGGCCGCCATGGTGATGAAGCCCGACACGGCCCCGCCCATCAGGTTGCAGAAGAAGGCGTTCACATGCCAGCGCTCCAGCCACGCGAGCAGAAGGCGCATGGCCACGCTGCACAGGGCGGCCCACACGCTGTCGAGCAGGCTGCCCCCGAAGAAAAGGCAGAAGAAAAAGCCGACGAGCGGGCTGGCGAGCAGCTGGGCGGGCAGGCCGTAGACGGGGCGGCGCCTGACCGAGTCGAGCAGGGCCATCGCCTCCTCGTAGGAGGGCTTTTCCCGGCAGATACGGCGGCAGACGTCGTTGGCGCGGTCCACGCGGTCGAGATTCGTCTGGCGGTCGAGGATGCGCATGACGCGGGTGAGGGGAGCGCCGCCGTCTGTGTTGATGGTGACGTTGATGCAGCTGGGAATGGCGAAGACGTTGCCGTCGCGCACGCCGTACGCCTCAAAGATGCGGTGCATGGACTCCTCCACGCGGTAGATCTCCGCGCCGCTTCGCAGCAGCAGGCCGCCGGCCTCAGCGGCGACGTTCAAAAGCTCTTCCCGGTTCAAGGCTCTCCCTCCTTATGCCGTTCCGTTTTCCTCTCCGTCCCTCGCGAGCAGGGCGCGGATCTCGCCGAGCTTCTCCAGCCCGTCGGCGCGCCCGAGCTCATAGACGGCCCGCAGGCGCTCCGGATCCTTCTCGTAGCGGCTGACGAGCAGCGGGCTCTTCGGCCGCACAACCACGGCCCTGCCCAGGCGCTCCTCCACGCGGCAGAGCTCGAGCTCCGCGTTGTAGGCCGCGCCGCGGCCGAGCATCGTCTGCACGAAGTTCGGGTAATCGGCGTATTTGACGCGCAAAACAGAGCGCGGGAAATCGGAGCGCATGCTCTTGCGGTAGGCTGCGTCGCGCGTGAGGACGACGACGTTGAGGCTGTTGCCGTCCACGAGCGACTGCTCGAGCGGGATCGGCATCGCGCAGCCGCCGTCCAGGAGCTCATAGCCCCGGTAGGACACGATCGGCGAGACGAACGGCAGCGAGCTCGACGCGCGCACCGGCACGAGCATGTCGTCCATCTCCTCCTTGTCGAAGAAGACAATCTCTCCGGACCGGAGATCCGTGGCCCCCACCCGCAGGCGCACGGGCGAGGAAAAGAGCTTGTCGTAGTCGAGGGGGACGAGCTCGTGAAAGAGCTCACCGAAAATGAAATCGAAGCCGAAGATGGCCCCCGTTTTGTAGAGGCTGGCCACGCTCAGATAGCGCTCGTCGCGAATATAGTTGTAAAAGATCTCGAAATTGCGGCCGTGCTGGCCCGCGAGAAAGCTCACCGCGTTGCACGCGCCCGCCGAGATGCCGTAGACGCTGGGAAACGAGATGTTCTCCTCGAGCAGGACGTCGAGCACGCCGCTGGTATAAGCCCCGCGCGTGCCTCCGCCCTCGAGGACAAGACCGACTGACATGAAAATTCCTCCCTTCGCAGCCGCCCCGCCTCCGCGGATCGGAGGCGCTCCCGCGGCCGCCGGTATGCTTTCATTATAGGACGATCCCCCCTTCTTTTCAAGCGCGGAGAAGGCTTTGCTTTTCCCGGCGCGATGTTGTACAATAGGGAGGACGGCGCGCCGGAGGGCGCGAAAACGGAAAGGACGGTCGCAAACGGATGACGGTATATCTCACGGCGGAAAAAATCAGCAGGAGCTACAGCGAGAAGACGCTGCTGCGCGAGGTCTCCCTCACGGTCAACGAGGGGGACCGCATCGGCATTGTGGGCGTGAACGGCACGGGCAAGTCCACGCTGCTCAAGCTCCTGGCGGGCGAGGAGACGCCCGACGCGGGCACGGTGACGCGCATGACGGGCCTGCGCACGGCCTATCTGCCGCAGAACCCGTCGTTCACGCAGGGGCTCTCCGTCCTGCGCCAGACCATGCTGCACGCCGCGGGCGGCGACTCGGCGGAATACGAGTGCCGCGCGCTGCTCACCCGCCTCGGCCTGCGCGACCTCGACCGCGACGTCTCCCTGCTCTCCGGCGGGCAGAGAAAGCGCGCCGCCCTGGCCGCCGCCCTCGCCGGGCACGCGCAGCTGCTCTTCCTCGACGAGCCGACGAACCACATCGACATGGACACCGTCCTCTGGCTCGAGGAATTCCTCGCGAAGTTCAGCGGGGCGGTGGTGATGATCACCCATGACCGCTACTTCCTCGAGCGCATCTCGAACCGCATCGTGGAGGTGCAGGGCGGCTCTCTCTACCAGTATCCCGCGAATTACTCGAAATATCTCGAGCTCAAGGCGCAGCGCGCGGAGATGCTGGCCGCGAGCGAGCGCAAGCGCCAGGCCCTGCTCAAAAAGGAGCTGGCCTGGATCCAGCGCGGGGCGAGAGCCCGCGGCACAAAGGCGCAGTTCCGCGTGGACCGCTTTGAGGAGCTCAGCAGCCAGACCGCCCCGGAGCAGGAGGAAACGCTGGCCCTCTCCGCCCTCTCGAGCCGCCTGGGAAAAAAGGTGATTGAGGCCGAAGCCGTCGGGAAATCGTATGACGGGAAGACGCTGTTTCATGACTTTTCCTATCTTTTGGCCCGCCAGGATCGCCTCGGCGTGGTGGGGCCGAACGGCTGCGGCAAGAGCACGCTGCTGCGCGTGCTGGCGGGCCGCCTCGCCCCGGACGAGGGCAAGGTCACGCTGGGGGAAACGGTGAAGATCGGCTTTTTCAGCCAGGAGGGCCAGGAGCTTGACCCGGCGCGCCGCGTCATCGATTTCATCCGCGACACCGCCGAGCGCATCGAGACGCCGGAGGGCACCGTCTCCGCCTCGCAGCTGCTCGAGCGCTTCCTCTTCCCCGCCGCCCTGCAGTATACGGAGATCGCCCGCCTCTCCGGCGGGGAGCGCCGCCGCCTGCAGCTGTGCAATGTCCTCATGCAGGCGCCGAACGTGCTCTTCCTCGACGAGCCGACGAACGACCTCGACGTGGAAACGCTCGCGATCCTCGAGGACTATCTCGACACCTTCCCCGGCGCCGTTGTGGCCGTCTCCCACGACCGCTATTTCATGGACCGCGTCGTCTCGCACCTCTTCGCCTTCGAGGAGGGCGGCGCGCTGCGCCAGCACCTCGGCGGCTACAGCGACTACCTCGCCCGCCGCCCGGCCCCCGCCGCCGCGGCGCAGGAGGCTCCGCGCCCGAAGCAGGAGCGCCGCCGCACCCAGCAGAAGCCCAAATTCACCTTCCGCGAGCAGCGCGAATTCGAGACGATCGACGACGAGGTCGCCGTCCTCGAGCAAAAGTGCGCCGCCCTCGCCGCGCAGATGGAGGAATGCGCGAGCGACTTCGCGCGCCTGCAGGAGCTCTCCCGTGAAAAAGAGGAGGCGGATCGCCTGCTCGAGGAAAAGACGGAGCGCTGGGTCTATCTGCATGAGCTGGATGAGAAAATCCGCGCGGAGGGCTGAAGACAAAAAGCAAGTGAGGGCGGAAAACGCTCCCGCATCCCACGCGAAGCATGCCCGGCAGCCCGACAGAGGGAGCGCGCACAGTCCCGCGGTTTGTCAAAGCGTTCCCCTTGGGGCGGCACGGAAAGAGCTCCCGCATGCGGAACGCCGCAGGGCAAAACCGGACGGCTGCGCACATGGGCAGTCCGGACCGCCGGTATTCCCCGCGGCTCTCCGCGGCGCTGCGGCCTTCGTTTTGCCTGTGCGCTGCCGCCTGACTCGTGTGCCTCCGCTTTTCCTGCGTGCCGCTGCCTTGCCTGCGTGCCGCCGGCACATATTGGCCCCTGGGAACAACGGACCTCTCCTGCTGCTTTTCCAGAAAAGCCTTGTGCGGCATAGCGAAAATTCGTCCGTGATCAGGTCCGGAAAGGGCAGCCATAGGCGCGATAAAATTTTTTTGAGTTTTTTGAAAAAAAGGCTTGCATTTTCAAAAATCATAGGGTATAATAATCAAGCACTCGAGAGAGACGCCGAAAAATGAAATATGGACGATTAGCTCAGCTGGCTAGAGCATTCGCTTGACGTGCGAAGGGTCATAGGTTCGAGTCCTATATCGTCCACCAGAAAATGACAAAAGGCTGAGAAATCGGCCTTTTGTCATATCCAAGCCCTGAACAAAAAAGGCAGAGTTTGGATATGACAACAATCGGAGCAGGTGGAAGCTGCCCCGATATATTGTCATAAGGCTTGATGGCCTGTCTCCGACGAAGGTTCCTTCAAGCGCGCACGATTGGTACTCGTGTGCCGTCTTGTTTGGTAAGCACGCCCCTTTTGTGAAGCCGTGTTCTCTTACGTTTTCTCCCTGTCAGTGGCTCGCGAAAGCGAATGCTGATATAACAAGGGGTATGACTTCGCCGCAGGCT
>CALWRP010000059.1 GCA_944383955.1 uncultured Clostridia bacterium | reverse complement strand
AGATGATCCAAAAAGCGCAGGCAATCCTTGCCGGATTGGCGAGCATTTTTGGAAAATATCACGGAAAATTTTGGCGCGACACGCCGCCTGAGCCCCAAGGCGCGAATTGTGCGGTGGTGCCTTAAATTCCTGCAACCGCCCGCTCCTCTGAATCGTTCCATGGGTGAACAACATGAGAGGAGCGGTCTTATGAAATTTTTGCAGAGAATTGCGGTCAAGCTTGTCAATCTGGTGGTGATCCTCGGCGGGATTGCCATGCTGGTCTGCCTGTTTGAGGAGATGACGGCCGGCAATCTTTCCTTCGCGGAGTTTATCGGGAGCGTCCTGCTCCTGCTGGCGGCGTACAGGCTGTTCCGGTCGAGGCTCTGCCAGTCTCTGCTGTGCCGCCTGATGGGATGGGATCCGTTTGAGGCAATTCAGGCAGAAAACCGTCGGTTCAGCCGGTGGTATGACTCCGTCGCGGCGCAGAAGCGGGCGCAGCAGGACGAGGCGCGCCGCCGGGACGAGGCCCGCCGGGCCGCGCGGAGCAAGGCGTACTTCCATGCCAACCAGGCGAAAAAGTGCGCGGGCACCTACGACGGCTACCGCCACGCCAATCAGGCGAAGCGGTATTGGAACGAGTCGAAGTGACCGGTCTGCGAAGCATATCGGAAACGGCGGGGACGGGCGGAGGGCCTCTCAGCTTCTTCCGCTCCCCCTCTCAAACTCCTCCCTCAGAATGGAACAGGTGCGGATATCGAGGAACTCGCCTGCGGCGGATTTGAAGTAGGCGCGGGCGGTACCCTCGGGCGTGAGGCCGCACTTCTGCGCCACGCGGCCGGAGGCCGGGTTCTTCACGGCGTGGGAGATGGAGACGCGGTTGACGCCGACCTCGTCGAAAAGGAAGGCGATGACGGCGGAGGCAGCCTCCGTCATCAGGCCCTGCCCCCAGAAGGCGCAGCCGAGGCAGTAGCCAAGCTCGGCCCATTCGCTGCGCTCGTCGACGCGCACGGCGGCGATGCTGCCGATGGGCGTGCCGCCGAGCGTGATGACCCAGTTGTAGTGATTGGGGGAGGCGTAGGCGTTCTCCCATTCCGCGAGCAGCTGCGCCGTCGCCCCGGGCGACGTGTGCGGCTCCCAGGTCAGATAGCGCGTCACGCGCCCGTCGCTCGCCCAGTTGTCGAACATGGCCTGCGCGTCCGCGACGGCGAACCGCCGCAGCGTCAGGCGTTTCGTGCGGATCTCCTGTGTGCCCTTGTGTGTCAGCATGTGCCATTCCTCCTTGTCCTGATTCGGGGAAGCCCGCGCCGGGCTTGTGCGGCGCGGGCGGCGCGGCATTGCCGCGGAAAGAAAAAACAGCGCGGTCCGGCGGGTAGCCCGCGGATCGCGCTGTCGTTCGCTTATCGGGAAAAAGGCGGGGTTCCGCCGCCGCGATAAGGGTATGACAAGGCGAGCCCGCTGCGCCGCCCATTGGGATACAGGGCCGCGGCGGACCGCGAAACCATGCGGGCATCCCCGCTCCGGCTCACGCTGCGCATTGTCACACCTCCTTTGGTTTTCCCCATGATAGCATCGTCCCCGCGCGCTTGTCAACTTTTTCTTGCCGGGCGGCGCGCGCCGTGGTATGCTGATAACAGCGCCGGAACGGGCGCGGGGCGGCAGGGAAAAAGCCCCCGCGCCCGCGGATCAAACGGGGAAGGAGCGCCCGCCGCGCCCCCTTCCACCCTGCCCGCGCCGCGGCGCGGCCTGTGAGAGGAGAGAAAACCGATGGCAGAGAAAACCAATCCGCGCGGCGTTCCCGCGCCGCAGTCCAGCCCCCCGCAGACGGCTCCGCCGGCGAGGAGCGTAGACGCCCCGCCGGAATATTTTGCAGGGAGCGGCAGCGAGCGGCGGGAGCCTTCCGGGCCGCAGGCGTCCTCCGCCGCCTCCTGTCCCGGCGTGACCGGGCAGCAGATGAACGAGGTGTACGCTCCTCCGCAGTGGGTGATCGACGAAAACGAGGGAGTGCCCGCGGGCAGGCTCTATCCGCAGCGGTATGAGATTGCGGGCGGCGCCTTCCGCAGGCCGGACGAGCGGCGCACCGCTCCTGTGTACGCCGCGCCCATGCCGGACGAGCCGCGCACCGCCCCAGTGTACGGCGCGCCCCCGCCGGATGAGCCGCGCATCGCCCCAGTGTACGCCGCGCCTCCGCCGGATGAGCCGCGCACCGCCCCAGTGTACGCCGCGCCCCCGCCGGACGAGCCGCGCACCGCCCCCGTCTACGCCGCGCCCATGCCGGACGAGCCGCGCATGATGGCCGTCTACGCAGGCCCGCCGCCGGAGCTGTCCGGGCAGGATGCCGGCCGGAGACGCAAGGGCCTGCTCGGGCGGCTGTTCGGCGGGAGGAAAAAGCCGTGAGCGCCCCGTACCGGCTGCGCTCCTGCGTGTGGGAGATCACCCTCGCGTGCTGCTTTTCCTGCAAATACTGCGGCTCGAAGGGCGGCAGGGCGCGGGAGAACGAGCTCACCACGGCCGAATGCCTCGGCGTCGCGGAGCAGCTCGCGGCGCTCGGCTGCCGCCGGGTGTCGCTCATCGGCGGAGAGGTGTTCCTGCGCCCCGACTGGGAGACGATCGTGCGCGCGCTGACGAGCCGCGGGGTGAAGACCGCCGTCATCACCAACGGCTTCCGCTTCGCGCCGGAGCTCGTGGACAGGCTGCGCGGCGCGCAGGTCGAGTCGGTCGCCGTGTCGATCGACGCCCCGCGGGAGCTGCACGACGCATACCGCCAGCAGGGCAGCTTCGACCGCGCCCTGGCCGCGGTGGACGCGCTGGCCGCCGGGGGCATCCCCGTCTCCGTCATCACCACCCTGCACGCGCAGAGCGCGCCCCTGCTCGGCGAGCTCTATGCCGTCCTGCGCGAAAAGCCGATCTTCGCCTGGCAGATCCAGGCCTGCTCGCCGATGGGCAACGCCGCCCGCGGGATCGACTGGCGCTTCGGCTTCGGCGAGGTCATCCGCTTCGTGGAGGCCCGCCTGGGCGACGCGCCCTTCTCTGTGGGGATCGCCGACAACATCGGCTACTTCACGCCGGGGGAGGGCTCCCTGCGCGGCAACCCCAGCGGGCGCGCCTGCTTCGGCGGCTGCCAGGCGGGGCTGACGGCCATCGGCATCGACAGCGTGGGCAACGTGCGCGGCTGCGAGTCGCTGTACGACGAGCGCTTCAACGAGGGCAGCCTGCGCGAACGGAGCCTGGCGGACATCTGGAACGACCCGGACGCCTTCGCCTACAACCGCCGCTTCACCCCGGAGCTGCTCACCGGCCCGTGCTCCTCCTGCCCCTACGGCTGCGTCTGCGGGGGCGGCTGCCGCTCCTACAACCATTTCACCCACGGCAGGCTCTATGAATCCCCCGCCTGCGCCAGGCAGGGCCCGCGCGGCGCGGGACAGCCGGAGCCCGCTCTCTGAACCCGCCGGCGCCGGCCGCAGAGGCGCGGAGCACGCTGGAACAAAAAACGCGAAAACGCGGCGCGGCAGGCTGGAAGGACAGCCCGCCGCGCCGCCTTTGTTTTCCCCGGAAACCACCGCCCCGCCCGGAGCAGCCCGGCGCGGGCCCATCGCGAAAGGAGAACCGCTCATGCACATGAAACCGGAATGGATCGAAAAAATTTACGCGGGCTGGCTCGCGAAGATCGCCGGCATCCGCCTCGGCGCGCCGGTGGAGAGCTGGACGTATGAAAAGATCAGGGCCGTCTACGGCGCGCTCAGCTTTTACCCCACCGACTACCGCCGCTTCGCCGCGGACGACGACAGCAACGGCCCGCTCTTCTTCCTGCGGGCGCTCGAGGACTGCGGCAAGCCCGCGCAGGAGCTGACGGCGGACGACGTGGCCGAGGCCCTGCTCAACTACGCCCCCTTCGAGCACGGCTTCTTCTGGTGGGGCGGCTACGGCGTCTCCACGGAGCACACGGCCTACCTGAACCTGCGCGCCGGGATCCCCGCCCCGCGCTCCGGCAGCGTGGAGCAGAACGGCAGCACGATCGCGGAGCAGATCGGCGGGCAGATCTTCATCGACACCTGGGGCCTCGTCTCACCCGGCAGCCCGGCGCAGGCCGCCCGGCTGGCGGAGAAGGCCGCGAGCGTCACCCACGGCGGGGAGGGCGTGCTCGGCGGCGTGTTCATCGCGTCGTGCATCAGCGCGGCGTTCGAGGAGAGCGGCATCCGCCGGATTCTGGAGACGGGCCTCTCCTTCCTGCCGCCGGAGAGCCGCTACGCCCGCCTCGTGCGCGAGGTCATGGCCTTCCACGACGCGCACCCGGACGACTGGGAATCGTGCTTCGAGTGGATCCGCGCCAACCACGGCTACGACAAATACCCCGGCGCATGCCACATCCTGCCGAACACAGCGGTGATGATCCTCGCCCTGCTCTACGGAAACGGCGATTTCTCCGACACGCTCACCATCTGCTGCCGCTGCGGCTGGGACACCGACTGCAACGTCGGCAATGTGGCCACCATCATGGGCGTGCGCGGCGGCCTCGCGGCCATCGGCGAGAGGTGGCGCAGGCCGATCAACGATTTCCTGGCCTGCTCGAGCGTCGTCGGCTCGCTCAATTTGCAGGATCTGCCCTTCGGGGCGCTGTACATCGCGCGGCTCGCGTGGGCCATGGCCGGGGAGGAGCTGCCCGAGCCGTACCGCTCGGCCCTGCAGAACGCGGCGGACAGCTGCCACTTCGAGTTCCCCGGATCGACGCACGCCATGGAGGCGCGTCTGGAGCGCACCGACCCGCTCACCCACCCCACGACGGAGGTGTTCCTGCGCAACACGGACGAGACGGCCTTCACCGGGCGGCGCAGCCTGCTGGTGAGCGTCAAGCCCGTGGCGGAGGGCGAGCGCGTGCTCGTGTACCGGCGCACGTACCTGCGCCCGGACGAGTTCCACGACGACCGCTACCAGCCCGCCTTCTCGCCGCTGCTCTATCCCGGCCAGACCATCCGCGCCGCCGTGCGCCTGCCGGAGGACGCCGCGCCGTGCGCCGCCTGCCTCTATGTGCGCGACGCGCGCTCCGGGGCGCTCCTCACCGGCCCGGCCGTGGCGCTCGAGCCGGGGAAATGGACGCCCCTCTCCTACGACATCCCCGCCATGGAGGGCGCGCTGCTCGACGAGATGGGCGCGGCCTTCGATCCGGCCGTGCGCTCCGATCCCTTCTGCGTCTTCCTCGACGATCTGTATGCCTGCGGCAGGCCCTGCTGCACGGTGGACTTTTCCCGGGAAACCATGGAGGTGTGGACGGCCCTGCACCAGGAGGTCAGCCAGTTCACCTGCCTGAAGGGACGCTTCTGCCTGATGGACGGCGCGGCCGACCTCTCCTGCGCCGATTTCGGCGAGGCGTACACGGGCCGGTACGACTGGGACGACTACGAGGCGGAGTTCCTGCTCGAGCCGCTCATGGGGGAGGAGCAGTTCGCCTGTGTGCGCGTGCAGGGCGGCGTGCGCTCCTATTTTGCCGGGCTCTCGCACGGAAGGCTCGTGCTGCTCAAGAACACGCGGCAGGGCCTGAAGGAGCTGGCCGCCGCGCCGCTTGAGGCGAAGGCCGGGGAGCCGGTTTCCCTGCGCGTCACGGCGAACGGAAACCGGCTCACGGCCTCGATCGGCGAAACGCGCGTGGAGGCCGCGGACAGCGATCGGCCCTATCTGCGCGGCGGCATCGGCCTGGCCGTGCGCGGCGGCAGCCGCCTGCGCTGCCGCCGGATCGCGGTGCGCTGAGAGGAGAGAAAACCCGCAGAATTTTTTGCTTTTTGTGCATGGAATTGGAAAACAGTTTTTGCTACAATAATAGCGGCGTCCGCCGGAAAAATGAGCATTGTGCGGCAGGCGCGAACATGCTATACTGAAACCGCTCTCCCTCCTGTTTCGCCGGAACCGGGCCCTGCGCGCCGCTGCGGCAAAACAGGAGGCGGCGCCGGCGGGCGCTGCCCCGATCCGCCCGGACACGGGAAAGGCGCAGCGCCGCGCAAACACACCGATTATTTTCTCCCGCGCCGCACAGGGGCGGGAGCCCAAACAGGAGGAAACAAGCTATGAGCAACAAGACCATCACCGCACAGAACGCCCCCGCCGCCCTCGGCCCGTATTCCCACGCCGTGCTGGCGGGCAGCACCCTCTACATTTCCGGCCAGCTGGGCCTCGATCCGGCCACCGGCGCGCTTGCCGCTACCGTCACAGAGCAGGCCGAGCAGGGGCTGAAAAACCTGGGCGAGATTCTCAAGGCCGCCGGGATGGACTACGGCGACGTGGTGAAGACGACCGTCTTTTTGGCCGACATGGGCGATTTCGCCGCCGTCAACGAGGTTTACGCGCGCTTCTTCACCTCCAACTTCCCGGCCCGCTCCTGCGTGCAGGCGGCCGCCCTGCCCAAGGGCGCGCTCTTCGAGGCCGAGGCCGTCGCCGTGAAGGGGTAAGCCCCGTGCGCGGCAGCGAGACGAAAAGAAAGCACGCCGCTTCCCCGCGCCCGCGGGGGAGCGAAACGCCGCGGGGGAGCAGGCAGCCCGCGCCTCCCCTCTCCCGCGAAGGAAAGGCGGGGCGGGAAAAGGAGCAGCCCGCGCGGCAGAAGGCCTCCCCCCGGGCGCACGGCCCCGCGCCGCGGGAGGCGGAGGACGCGCGCAGAGCCGCTCCCGTTCGCGGACCGGCGGAGCGAGCCGCCCAGCGGCCGAGGAGCGAGCGCTGCCCGTACTTCCGCAAGTGCGGCGGCTGCCAGCTGCAGAATATGGAATACCCGGAGCAGCTCAGCTGGAAGCAGGCCCTCGTGGTGCGCCTGCTGGGAAAATTCTGCCGGGTCAGCCCCATCCTCGGCATGGAGGAGCCGCTGCACTACCGCTGCAAGGTGCAGGCGGCGTTCGGCGTGGTGCGGGGCAAATTTGTCTGCGGGATCTACCAGTCGAGCACGCACCACATTGTGCAGGTGGAGCGCTGCATGATCGAGGACGAGAACGCCGGGCGCATCATCGCCGACATCAAGGCCCTGCTGCCAAAGTTCCACCTCGTGCCCTTTAACGAGGACACGGGGCGCGGCCTTCTGCGCCATGTGCTCGTGCGCCGCGGCTGGGCGACGGGGCAGTATCTCGTGGCCCTGGTCTGCGCGTCGCCCGTGCTCCCGGCGAAGAACAATTTCCTGCGCGCCCTTTTGAAGCTCCACCCGGAGATCACCACGGTGGTGCTCAATGTGAACCGCCGCCACACCAGCATGGTGCTCGGCGAGGAGGAGCACGTGCTTTACGGGCCGGGCGTGATCGAGGACGAGCTGTGCGGGCTGCGCTTTCGCATCTCCGCCTCCTCGTTCTACCAGGTCAACCCCGTGCAGACGGAGCGGCTCTACCGCGCGGCGATTGAGCTGGCGGAGCTCGCCGGGGACGAGACCGTGCTCGACGCCTACTGCGGCGTGGGCACGATCGGCCTGGCCGCGAGCGCGTCTGTGCCGCGCGGAAGGGTGATCGGCGTGGAGCTCAACCCCGCCGCCGCCCGCGACGCCGCGGAGAACGCCCGTCTCAACGGCGTGACAAACGCGCGCTTTTACGCCGGGGACGCGGGGGAGTTCCTGCAGAACGCCGCCGCGGCCGGGGAGCGCGTCGACGTGGTGCTGATGGACCCGCCGCGCGCGGGCAGCAGCCGCGAATTTCTGGACGCGGTGTGCCGCATGGCCCCCTCCCGCGTCGTGTACATCTCCTGCAACCCGGAGACGCAGGCGCGCGACGTGGCCTATCTGACGGCCCACGGCTACCGCGCCCGCCGCTCCCAGCCGGTGGACATGTTCCCCTGGACGCACCATGTGGAGACGGTATGTTTATTGTCCAAACTTAATGCGAAGCAACATATCGAGATAAATTTGGATATGGACGAGCTTGATCTAACCGATGCGGAAAAGAAAGCTACCTATCAAGAAATCAAAGATTATGTGCTGGAGCATAGCGGCTTGAAAATCAGCAGCTTGTATATCGCACAGGTAAAGCAAAAGTGCGGTATCATCGAGCGTGATAATTACAATAAGCCGAAGTCTGAGGATGCTAAGCAGCCACAATGCCCACCGGATAAGGAAAAAGCGATCAAGGAGGCATTGAAGCACTTCGGCATGATTTAAGGAGGGCGAAGATGGTGCGCTTTAACAATTTTCAAAAATATATTGACGAGCATATGACAGAACAAATTACAATCGGAAAGAGCGGGGCAAGTGTATATGAGCTGGATCATATATACATAGCAAAGCATATCCGGCGTAGTTTGATGCAATCTGGTGCTGATTGGGATTCATATCGGCGTGAGTCGCAGTTTTATTCTTCTTACACATCTGAAAAATTCCCTTTCCTGCCGAGGGTATATCATTGCCACCAGACGGATGAGGAAATTCAACTCATCATGGAGAAATACTGTCCGGTTAACAGATACAATCTGGATGATGCCGTGCTGGAAAAAGTTTTTGATGTGTTGGCTCAGATTCATAATATGCCGGTTCCAGAGTTCTTACCTAAAATGGATACCGGCGCATTATGGCTTGAAAAGGATGAAATCAATCAATATTTGAGTGGTTGGTGTGATGTAATCAGAGAGCATGGTGATGTTTTTTCAGAGAGTGATCTCATCAAAATAGGAGAGAACATAAATACGATCAATAAACAGGCATATACCCCAAAGAAAATGTGCTGCCATGGTGATTTTCATTTCGATAATTTATTAGTAGATGACGAAGGAAAAATAATTGTTTGTGACTGGCAAAACGTTAATAGTGGTCATGTGTCAGGCGATATATCTTTTTTTCTAAGCAGATTATCTGCCGATGGATTAGAAATCAGCAAGGAAAAAGCTATTCAAATGTATTGTCGATTCTCGACTGCCGATATTACACATGATGAAATCTCAATGCAGATGAGTTTGGCTAATCTAAATACTTCGTTTATCCACTGGCACAACTATCTTCGAGGATGTTCGATAGAGAGGGTACGGGGTATTTGGGATAAAATGATCGAGGATGCAGAGTATCTTTACAGTGTGTGTATCCGCTGATTATATCGTTTTGAAAGCACAACATGATGGCATATATTGGTTATGTAAAAGCATTTGCCAAATGATGAGAGTGTGATAGGTATGGAGAAACTAAGGGAATTTG
>CALWRP010000058.1 GCA_944383955.1 uncultured Clostridia bacterium | reverse complement strand
GCGCCGACCGGAGCGGGAGCGGAGACCCGGCGGGGCGCGGGGCAGAGCCCCGACCACTCAGCTGCCGCTGATCCTATCGCGAAGCACAGAAAAAAGCCAGGAAAAACAGCGTAAGCGTCTTTTTCCGGACGGCGGCGCACTCAGGCACTTTCCCACACCCAGCCCATTCCCTGCAAGCCCAAAACCCGCTCGCCGGCAGCAATCAAAACCACCGCCCGCCCGCCCCAAAGCAGCGCCGTACCCCGGCGCTCCGCATAGCAATCTCAGAATCACCCACCCAGCAAAAGCGCCCATCCGGCAAGCCGGACGGGCGCTTTTTTTTACAGCACGAAACAGGGAAACCGCCGCCGGAAAGACGGCAGCCGCCCGGCCGGGCGAAACGACAGCCGCGTCAGCGCGCGCCGCCTCCGCCGCCGGAGCCGAAGCCGCCGCCTCCGCCGCCAAAGCCGCCGCCGCCGAAGCCTCCTCCGCCGAAGCCCCCGCCGAAGCGGCCGGAGCCGCCGGACGTCTTCTGCTGCATGGCGCTGATGGCGTTCTGGGCCGCGCGGCCCGCGTTCTCCATCGTGTGGGTGAGCTGGCGGGTGAAGAGGGCCGGGCTGTGATACCGGCGGTACATCGGGTGGTACATCCAGAACAGATAGGACGTGCGCGGGAAGAGATACGGGTCGCCCTCCTGCGGGGCCATGACCTGCGGGTACGCCTTCTGCAGCTGCTCGGCCACCTCCTCGGAGATGCCCATCATCGCCGCGTAGACGAGATATTCCTCCCACAGCGGCAGCTGGAAGACGCCGTACTCCTTCATGTTCGAGAAGTCGAGCATGTAGCGCCTGAGGCCGTTCCAGCGGCCGAGCTCGTTCTCGCCCTCCTCGCTCAGGCGAACCGTTCCCGAGCTGAGCGCGAAGGCCAGCACGGAGCCGAGCGCGAGACCCGCCGAGAGCACGGCGGACCAGCCGTCGCTGGCGGCGAAGAGCACAACGGCCAGCAGGAAGGCCAGCACGGCCCCGCCGCGCGTGACGGTGACAATGGACTGCTCCCGCTCAAAGAAGCCGCGGCGGGCGATGTCGTTCTGGCACAGCCCGTGGAAGCGGTTGACGGTGTCGCGGTACTTCTGCGGGTGGCTTTTCGCATACAGCTCGAGGTCATGAAGCGTGAGGACCCCCTCCTGCGAGCGGCGGTAAGCGGCCTCGCTGAGGAGCTCGTAGAAGCAGCGCTCGCTCATGGTGATGGCGTCCTTGCCGGTCTGCGCGATGCGGATGAGCAGATCGTCGTCCTTGTCCTTCGTGGCGGAGCCGTGGGGATTCTCCTCAAAGGAGATCCAGCCCTTGCGCGCGAGGTCCATCATCGTGGCGGCCGCCACCCGGTTTTTCACCCTCCCGGATTTCAGGCCGCCGCTGTAGTAGTAGAAGATTTCGGCCGCGCCGCCGGGGCTCGCGCCGTCCGGAATCTCCCGCCAGTATTCGGGGCACTCCACCCGGTGGCGGCGCTTGCGGACGCGGCAGAGAATGCCGAGGCCGAGGCCGAGCAGGGCGGCCGCCGCCCCTCCCGCGAGGGAGAGCATGGCAAAGAAGCGCTCGCGGGCCATTTTGGCGCTCCACTCGTCGGCCCACGCCTGCTCCTCCTGGGCGATCTGCTCGAGCACCGCGCCGCTTTTGACAAGCGAAGCGGAGGGGAAGAGGGAGGCCGGGGCGCAGATGCGCGTCTCGATGAACGTCTCGGGCGGCACCTCGCTGGCCGTGAGCGTGACGGAGGAGGCGGAATCGATGGTGAGCAGGCTCTCGCTGGAGGCGGCGCAGTGCAGCCAGCCGCGCAGCTCGCTCTGCTGCGCCCCCGCGGGCAGCGTGACGCGCGCCGTGAAGCTCTCGATGGGGATGGTGAACTCGCTGCCGATGAAGCCGAAATAGAGGACGCCCACGTCGTCATAGCGCTCCACGGCGTTTTTCACCGTGTAGGAGAGGGTGAAGCTCGCGCCGCCCTCATCCACGGGCGGAAGGAACCAGCCGAGCTCCGTCCCGGCGTCGCTGCGGATGAGGTAGCACGTCTGCGGCTCCTCCGGCACCTGATAGAGGGAGCGGTACTCGCCGGAGAACGTGTAGGCCTGGCCCGTGGCGTTGTCGACGAGGGAAAAGCCGGCGACCTCCTGGTCTCTGGCATAGGGGAAGGACTTGAACAGGTTGCTGTACTCCCGCCCGCGGTCGTAGAGCGAGATATCCCAGCGCTCAGAGATGAGCAGGTCGCCGTTATCGAGCGCCTCGGCCTCGATGGAGACGGCGCGCAGAAGCTGGTCGGCGTCCGCGTCGTAGCTCTGGCAGCCGGAAAACAGGAGAACGGGCAGGAGAAGGAGCGCCAGGGATAGAATGCGTGCGCGCAGTTTCATGTGAGACCTCCTAGAAATTGAGCCGGGGCGCGGAGCGCTCGTTGTCGAACGCCTGGAAATACTCCTTGGGCTCGAAGTGGAACATGCCGGCGATGAGCCTGCCGGGCATCTGCCCGATGGCCTCGTTGTAGCGCATCACCGTGTCGTTGTAGAACTGGCGGGAGATGGCCACCTTCTTTTCCAGGTCGGCGAGGCGGGACTGCAGGTCGAGAAAGTTCGCGTTGGAGCGAACCTCGGGGTAGCGCTCCACGCTGACGCAGAGGTCGCGCACGGCGCGGTCGAGGCCGGCGCTGTTCTCGAGCGTCTCGCGCCGCGAGGCGGCGGTGAGGGCGGCGGTGCGCCATTTCGTCACGCTCTCGAGCAGGTCCTTCTCGTGCTCGGCGAAGGCCTTCACGCTCTCCACAAGGCTGGGGATGAGATCGAAGCGCTGCTTGAGCTGCACGTCAATCTGCGCCCAGCTGTTGTCCACGCGGGCAGAGAGCCTGACGAGCCTGTTGTAGCCGGAAATCAGCCAGACGGCGCCGCCGAGCACCACGAGCAGGACGACGGCAATCAGGATGACGAGGGTGAGAATCAGAGGGTTCATGGAATGCTCCTTTTCCGCGGCCGGGCGAAGGGCCGCTGACATGATGAAGCCGCTGCCGGCAGGGGAAGGAAAAACAGGAAGGCCGCGCGGGAGCGCGGAAAAAAGAATCGCCGGGCAGGCGCTGTCCGGCGATTCGGTTTCATGATTCCTTTTCCGCCTGCTGCGACGCATTGTGGATCTGGTAGCAGAGCGTCATGAGGCTGTCGTTGAGATGGACGTTCTCCACAATCACGTCGGTGTGCTTGACGGCGACGTCGTAGTGGCTGAAATTCCAGAAGCTGCGCACGCCGAGCGCATACAGCCGGTCGCTGAGCTCGCTCACGGCCTCGCGCGGGACGCAGAGCACCGCCATGGCGGGCTTCTCGCGCTCGCAGAAGGGCTCGAGGCGCTCCATATCGAGAATTTCGATGCCGTTTAACCGGTTGCCGATCTTAAACGGAGAGCTGTCGAAGATGCCGACCAGCCTGAAGCCGTCCTCCGGGAAGTTCATGTGGGAGGCGATGGCCTGGCCCAGGTTGCCCGCCCCGATGAGAATGGCCTTATACTGGTTCTGCAGGCCGAGGATGATGCCGATCTCGTCGCACAGCTGATCGACGATGTAGCCGTAGCCCTGCTGGCCGAAGCCGCCGAAGCAGTTGAGATCCTGGCGGATCTGCGAGGCGGTCAGGCCGAGCTTCGCCGAGAGCTCCGTGGAGGAGATGCGCGTCACGCCCTTCTCGCGCAGATGGCTGAGGAAGCGGTGATAGCGCGGCAGGCGGCGGATGACCGACATGGAGATGTTTTCACGTTTTGGCATGGGGAATAGGACCTCCTAGATAGACAGTCAGAGGCACAGGGGAGCTTACAGCATGGCCTCCAGGCGCTTCCCAACCTCGCGCAGGAAGGTTTCCGTGTCCACCTTGCGCTTGTTCGGCAGAGAGGAGAGGGGAATCAGGTCGCCCGTCATCACGCCCTCCTCGATGGTCTGCACGGAGGCCTTCTCCAGCTTTCCGGCAAACTCGCAGAGCTCGGGGATGCCGTCGAGCTCGCCGCGCTTGCGCAGCGCGCCCGTCCAGGCGAAGAGGGTGGCCATCGAGTTGGTGGAGGTCTCCTCGCCCTTGAGCCACTTGTAGTAGTGGCGGGTCACGGTGCCGTGGGCCGCCTCATACTCATAGACGCCGTCCGGGGAGACGAGCACGCTCGTCATCAGGCCGAGGCTGCCGAAGGCGGTGGCGACCATGTCGCTCATCACGTCGCCGTCATAGTTCTTGCACGCCCAGATGAAGCCGCCCTCGGAGCGAACCACGCGGGCCACGGCGTCGTCGATCAGCGTGTAGAAATATTCAATGCCGGCTTCCTCAAATTTCTTCTGATATTCCGCGTCGAAGATCTCCTGGAAGATATCCTTGAAGCGGTGGTCGTACTTCTTCGAGATGGTGTCCTTCGTGGCGAACCAGAGGTCCTGCTTCGTGTCGAGGGCATAGTTGAAGCACGCTCTCGCGAAGCTGCCGATGCTGTCGTCGAGGTTGTGCTGGCCCTGCACGACGCCCGCGCCCTTGAAGGCGTGGATCAGCTCGCGGGTCTCGGTGCCGTCCGGCGCGGTGACGACGAGCTCGGCCCTGCCGCCCGCGGGCACGGCGCACTCGGTGTTGCGGTAGACGTCGCCGTAGGCGTGACGGGCGATGGTGATGGGCTTCTTCCAGCCGGGGATGAACGGAACGATGCCGTTGACGAGGATCGGCGCGCGGAAGACGGTGCCGTCGAGGATGGCGCGGATGGTGCCGTTGGGCGACTTCCACATCTCGTGCAGGTCATACTCCGTCATGCGGGCCGCGTTGGGGGTGATGGTGGCGCACTTCACAGCCACGCCGTATTTCTTCGTCGCCTCGGCGCTCTCCACCGTCACGCGGTCGGCGGTTTCGTCGCGGTGCCTGAGGCCCAGATCGTAGTATTCGGTCTTGAGCTCGACATAGGGCTCGATCAGAATCTCCTTGAGCATTTTCCAGATGACTCTGGTCATCTCGTCGCCGTCCATCTCCACGAGCGGCGTTTTCATTTGAATCTTGTTCATGACACAAACCTCCCAATCATTCCAAATCCGGCGTTTCCCGGGCGTCAGGCCTCTGCGCCGCTTTCGCGGGTGTAGTTGAGCAGGCCGCCGGCGAGCACCATCTGCTGCTGGCGGGGGGAGAGCACGGGCTGCGCCTTGAAGGTGAAGCCCTTCGTCCGGTTCTCCACCGTCACGCCGGAGCCGGCCTCAATCTCGGCGCGCACGTTCGGCAGCGCGAGCTCATCCATCTGGTCGATGCGGTCGTAGTCCGCCTCGTTCTCGAAGACGAGCGGCAGGATGCCGGCGTTGGCGAGGTTGGCGCAGTGGATGCGCGCGAAGCTCTTGACGAGGACGGCCTTCACGCCGAGATAGAGCGGCACGAGGGCGGCGTGCTCGCGCGAGGAGCCCTGGCCGTAGTTCTGGCCGCCGACGACGATGCTCGGGCCGAAGTCGCGGCAGCGCTGCGGGAACTCCTTGTCGCAGACGCCGAAGCAGAAGTTCGACAGATAGGGGATGTTCGAGCGGTAGGGCAGGATCTTCGCGCCGGCCGGCATGATGTGGTCGGTGGTGATGTTGTCGCCCACCTTCAGCAGGGCCTTCACAGAGAGGCTCTGCGGCAGGGCCTCGGTGACGGGGAACTCCTTGATGTTGGGCCCGCGCAGGATTTCAACGGCGTCCATCTCCTCCGCGGGGGCGGGGGCGGCCACCATGTTGTCGTTGATGAGGAAGGCCTCCGGCATCGGCACGGAGACGGCCTCGCCGAGGCAGCGCGGATCGGTGAGCACGCCGGTGAGGGCGGAGACGGCGGCCGTCTCGGGGCTCACGAGGTAGACCTGGCCGTCGGCGGTGCCGGAGCGGCCCTCGAAGTTGCGGTTGAAGGTGCGCAGGGAGACGCCGTGCGAGTTCGGAGACTGGCCCATGCCGATGCAGGGGCCGCAGGCGCACTCGAGCACGCGGGCGCCCGCCGCGATGATGTCGGCCAGCGCGCCGTTTTCGGCGAGCATGTTGTAAACCTGCTTGCTGCCGGGGGCGATGGCGAGGCTCACGTCCGGGTGAACGGTCTTGCCCTTGAGGATGGCGGCCACGTGCATCAGGTCGAGATAGGAGGAGTTGGTGCACGAGCCGATGCAGACCTGGTCAACCTTAATTTTGCCCACGGCCTCCACGGTCTTCACGTTGTCCGGGCTGTGGGGACAGGCCACCATCGGGGTGAGGGCGGAGAGATCGACGGTGATCTCCTCGTCGTAGACGGCGTCCGGATCGGAGGCAAGGGGCGTCCAGTCCTGCTCGCGGCCCTGGGCCTTGAGGAAGGCGCGGGTGATATCGTCGGAGGGGAAGATGGAGGTGGTCGCGCCGAGCTCCGCGCCCATGTTGGTGATGGTGGCGCGCTCCGGCACCGTCAGCGTGGCGACACCCTCGCCGGCATACTCGACAATCTTGCCCACGCCGCCCTTGACGGAGAGGATCTCGAGCACCTTGAGGATGATGTCCTTGGCGGAGACCCAGGGGGAGAGCTTGCCGGTCAGGTTGACGCGCAGCATCTTCGGCATGGGGATGTGATACGCGCCGCCGCCCATGGCCACGGCCACGTCCAGGCCGCCCGCGCCCATGGCGAGCATGCCGATGCCGCCGCCGGTGGGGGTGTGGCTGTCCGAGCCGATGAGCGTCTTGCCGGGGATGCCGAAGCGCTCGAGATGCACCTGGTGGCAGATGCCGTTGCCGGGGCGGGAGAAGCGGATGCCGTGCTTTTTCGCGACGCTCTGAATATAGCGGTGGTCGTCCGCGTTCTCAAAGCCGGTCTGCAGCGTGTTGTGGTCGATATAGGCCACGCTCAGCTCGGTCTTGACGCGCGGCACGCCCATGGCCTCGAATTCGAGGTAGGCCATGGTGCCGGTGGCATCCTGCGTCAGCGTCTGGTCAATGCGAAGGCCGACGTCGGAGCCGACGGTCATCTCGCCGCTCACAAGGTGATTCTTGATGATTTTCTGCGCAATGGTAAGTCCCATCAGGGATTCCTCCTGTTCCGTGAATATAGAATAAGGCCGCATGGCAGTTCATACTTTATTTATTATGGTTCAAAATCCGTTCTTTGTCAATCGTTTCACGAAGTTTTGTCCAAAGTTCGACAGAGAATTCACAATAAATTCAGAATTTCGCGCAAAAGGGAGGCTCCGCGCGCGCTCCCCGCCGCGCCGCGGCCAAAGAAGACGCTTGCCCTGAGCGGGAGGCAATGCTATAATAATCTGTGGCACCACCGCACAATTCGCGCCTTGGGCTCAGGCGGCGTATCGCGCCAAAATTTTCCGTGATATTTTCCAAAAATGCTCGCCAATCCGGCAAGGATTGCCTGCGCTTTTTGGATCATCTCACAAA
>CALWRP010000057.1 GCA_944383955.1 uncultured Clostridia bacterium | reverse complement strand
TGCTCTGCGTCTATCCCTTCATCCAGAAGTATTTCGAGAAGGGCGTTATGATCGGCGCGGTCAAGGGATAATTCGGTCCTCTCTGCTTACAACGTCTTCCGCCGCCTATGACAGCAGGCGGTGGGGGCACCCCCTATACACAGCGTATCATGGAAGAGAAAAGGCAGGTCCCGGCCGGGACCTGCCTTTTCTCATGCTTCAGGAGGAGCTCCCGCTCCCGTCCGGCGCCTTCTGCCGGCTTTCACGTTCCGAACAGGCGCGCGGGTTTCTTACTCCTTCCAGTTTCTCAGTGCGTTCGAGCGCAGAATGTAGCCGAGCACGTTCTTCGCCCCGCGCTGCAGCTCTGCCAGCGTGAGGCCGTTTTCCTTCGCGCAGGACGCCAGCGGGGCGGGATCCGCCTCGCCTGCCGGCGGGAAGCCGCCCGGCTTCGCTCCGGGCATCAGCACGTCCACCTGGGCGCGGATGCGGTAGGCGCTGTCGCGCAGCTCCGGGAAGTCGGGGTCGGCGCTGGGCTGCATCCACCAGTCCGTCATCACGCAGCCGTCGTAGCCCCATTCGCCGCGCAGCACCGTGGTGCACAGATCGTAGTTGTAGTGGCTCCAGACGCCGTTGATGAGGTTGTAGCTTGTCATGAGATTCTGCGGGCGGCTCTCCTTCACGCAGATCTCGAAGCCCCTGAGATAGATCTCGCGCAGGGCGCGCTCGGAGACGCGGGAGTCGTTGCGGTTACGGTTCGTCTCCTGGTTGTTGCAGGCGAAGTGCTTCGGGCAGGCGGAGACGCCGTTTTTCTGGATGCCGCGCACCACGGCCGCCGCCGCGCGCCCGGAGACGAGCGGATCCTCGGAGAAGTATTCGAAGTTGCGGCCGCACAGCGGATTGCGGTGAATGTTCATGCCGGGCGCAAGCAGCACGTCGCTGCCCTTTTCGACCATCTCGCGCCCCACCGCCTGATACAGCCCCTCAACGAGGGTCGGCTCCCACGTGCAGGCCAGGGCCGTGCCGCAGGGCAGCAGGGAGGTGTAATACTGCAGCCGGATGCCGGAGGGGCCGTCCGTCGTGGTGATGGGCGGCACGCCGAGCGCTCGCAGGCTCTCCGTGATGCCGCCCATGACGGCGGCGTTGCCCTTCGTGCCGAGCGGGCTGTCCATGGTGATATCGCCGCGGCTGAGCGCGTCGAGATCCTCGGGGGTGATCTGCGCGGCAAATTCGTCGAGCGTCGCCAGACCGTCCGCGACGTCGCGAAGCCGGATGCCGCGGTCGCCGGTGAAGGGGAGCGCCTCCGGCAGGTTTTCGAGCACCCTGTCGCGCAGCGAGCGCGACGCGGTGGGAATGGGTTCATAGACGGCCTTTCCGCCGCGGTTGACGAGGCGATCAAAGGGATGGGCGGACGAGGGCGGGCAGACCTCCTGCAGCTGGCTGACAACGCGCAGCTTCGGCACGGTCACACTGCCGCACAGCGAGGCGCGGCGCACGTCCGTTCCGGCGTAAACGCCGTATTCGCCCGCCTCGAGCACCCAGGCGGACTTGCAGCCGGTCACGCCTCCGTCGTCGTAGCTGGCGAGCGCGGAGAGCGGGAAGGAGAGCGCGAGCGTCTCCGTCTCGCCGGGGGCGAGCGTGCGCGTCTTGCCGAAGGCGGCGAGCACGCGGGCGGGCTTTCCGAGCGCGCCCTGCGGCGCGCTGCCGTACACCTGCACGACCTCCCGGCCGGAGAGGGAGCCGGTGTTTTCCACGGTCGCCCATACGCGCACCGTGTCGCCCTGCGCCTGCGTGCGCAGGTTTTGCAGAGCGAAGCTCGTGTAGCTCAGGCCGAAGCCGAACGGGAACTGCACCGCCTCGGGAGCAAATGTCTCGAAGTAGCGGTAGCCGACGTAAATGTCCTCGGTGTAGCAGTTGAAGTCCTCGCCGAGAAAATCCTTCGCGCTCGGGTAATCCTCGTAGCGCTTTGCGACGGTGTCCGTCAGCCTGCCGCAGGGGTTGACCCTTCCGGTGAGCACGTCCGCCGCGGCGCTGCCGCTCTCCATGCCGCCCTGCCACACGAAAAGGGCCGCGCCGATCGGGTACTCGTCAAGCCACGACAGATCCATCACGCTGCCCGCGTCAATGACAACGGCCACGCGGGAGAAGGCGGACGTCACCTGCGAGAGCAGCGTTTTTTCCGCCTGTGTCAGGTAATAGCTGCCGGGCTCGAGCGCGTTCTCGCGCGATTCTCCCGCCGACCGCCCAACGACGACCAGAGCGGTCCCGCAGCGCGCGGCCGCCTCGCGCACGGCGGAATCTGCGAGAGGCATCTCCTCAAAGAAGCGCGGCCACGTCGCCCACTCTCCCATGTCCGGCGGGTTCTTCGCGCTCCAGCCGGCGTAGGCGGCGGCCAGGGGCTCGTCCACCCGCACCCCGGCGGCGCGCAGGCCCTGCATCAGGTTGACGGTGTAGGGCGGGTTGACATCGCCGCCGGAGCCGTAGCCGACATAGAAATAGTCGAGCTGGACGCGGCCGAAAACGGCCACCTTCTCCTCGGTGGGGAGAGGCAGCACGTCTCCCTCGTTTTTGAGCAGGACGATGCCCTCGGCTGCCGCCCGGCGCGCCAGGGCGGGAATGCTTTGCTCGATGACTCTCTCTCCGTAGACCACCTTCTGTGTCTCCTGGGCCAGCTCGTCGGCCGCAGGCGACGGATTTCTCTTTTCTTCCATAGCGCTGCACACTCCTTTTTTCAGGCAGGGGGTTCCGCCGTGTTTCTGGTTCCATCTTACCATATCGCGGCCCGTTTGGCACGAAATTTCTGCATCCCGGCGGGAAGGAGGTGGGCCGTGTTCCCCTCCTTTCGTGCCGGCATGATGCAGGCGTGGCGAAACGGAGCGAATGCCGGACTGCGCCGAAAGAGCGAAATGCAAAAAATGTTTGAATAAAAGGTCAAAAAATGTAAAATAAACATGAATATGATAGCTTCCTGCCGTGCGGACCGGAAGGGGCGGGCGGTGTGTGCCGACGCTTGGGCTTCTGCCCGTTTTGTCGAAGAGGCGGCCGTGAAGCGCTGTTGGAATCATGCCGTCCTGCGGGAGACGGAGCGGAAAGGAGAAAAGAGCATGCGGAGAAAAAAGCGAAAGCTGCTTCATGAATATATTCTGCTTCTCGCAGTCGTGGCTGCGGTGGTCTGCCTGTCGTTCCTGATCACCAACACCGTGTTCAACGACACGGCACGGCAGGAGGCGCAGCAGTCCGCGGACGTTATCTTTCAGCAGGCAGAGGATCGCGTGACCATCTTCGAGGAGGATATTGCAAGCCTTTATATGAACGTGGTTCGCAACGTTTCCGTCACAAATTTTTTCACGGCGGATACGGTGGCGGAGCGCTGGGACAACCTCGACGGCTTTCTGCAGGTGGTGGGAAACAATATGAGAATTAACCAGAGCCTGCAGAATATCATGCTCTACGATGAGGACGACCATCTGATCGCCGCAAAGGGAGATATCTTTTTTCCGCGGCAGGACGGAATCCTGCTCTCCGGCCTTTCCAATTTCTCCGATTGCATCCGTGACGAGACAACGGGAGAGACGTATTTTCAGGTCGGCATGCCGATGTATGTCGAGCAGGAGAAGATCGGAACGGTGCGGGTGGGAGCGGTGTATCTGCTGTTTGATTCGGTGAATCTGCAGGGAATTGTCGACGGCGCCCTGGCCAATGAGGAGTCCGCTGTCGG
>CALWRP010000056.1 GCA_944383955.1 uncultured Clostridia bacterium | reverse complement strand
AAGAACCACGAATAGTTGGAGGTAATGATAAATGGCTCGTATTAAGGGCGCGATGATGACTCGCAAAAGAAGAAAGAAGACTCTGAAGCTGGCCAAGGGCTACTGGGGCGCAAAGAGCAAGCACTTTAAGATGGCCAAGCAGGCCGTCATGAAGTCCGGCAACTATGCGTTCATCGGCCGCAAAGCCAGAAAGCGCGATTTCCGCCGCCTGTGGATCACCCGCATTTCCGCTGCCTGCCGCATGAACGGCGTGAGCTACTCCGCTTTCATGAACGGTCTGAAGAAGGCGAATATCGCCCTCAACCGCAAGATGCTCGCTGAGATCGCCGTGGCTGACGAGGCCGCGTTCACGGCTCTCGTGGAGAAGGCAAAAGCCGCTTTATAAAAAGCTGTCAGTGCGCCCGGAGCTTTCCCGGGCGCATTGTTTTTCGGTCAATTTCCTGTTTTGCGCCTGCGGCTCAGGCGCGCGCGGGAGCAGGGGAAGAGAAGCCGCCGGGGACGGCGGGGAGAGGAGAGCGCGATGAGCGAGCAGATCACCAGCAGAAAAAACGAGCTTGTCCGCGCGGCCGCGAAGCTCGCGCAGAGCGCCGCCCGCCGCCGCGAGAGCGGCCTTTTCCTCGCCGAGGGCGCCCGTCTGTGCGCGGACGCGGCCCGCAGCGGCGTCGCGGTGCGGGAGCTCTTCTATACGGCCCGCGCGGCGGAAAAGTACGCCTCTTATCTCGCTCCCGTTCTAAAGGCGGCGGCGCGCTCGTATGAGATAGCGGAGCCGGTGGCGTCCCTGCTTGCGAGCACGGACGCAAGCCAGGGCGTGTTCTGCGTTTGCGCCATGCGCGGGGCCCGCGTTCTCTCTGAGCTGCCCCTTGCGCACTGCCTCGCGCTCGAGACGCTGCAGGATCCCGGCAATCTCGGGGCTGTGCTGCGCACCGCGGAGGCGCTCGGCCTCGGCAGCGTTCTGCTGGCGGGCGAGTGCTGCGACGTGTATGCCCCGAAGGTCCTGCGCGCGAGCATGGGGGCCGTTTTCCGCCTGCCCGTCTTTTTCAGCGAGACGCTCCCCGGCGCGCTTTGCGAGCTGCACGGGCGCGGCTTTTCCTCCTGCGCCGCCGTGCCGGACAGCGCGGCTCTGCCCGTCACCCGGGCGGACTTTTCCCGCCCCTGCGTGATGGCCGTCGGCAACGAGGGCAACGGCCTTTCGCAGGAGGCGATCGCCGCCTGCGAAACGCGCGTCACCATTCCCATGCTCGGCCGCGCGGAGAGCCTCAACGCCGCCTCCTCGGCCGCTATTCTGATGTGGGAAATGATGCGGGGAGGGGGCGCGCGCCATGGCGGATAATCGCCCCTACTGGCTCTGGCTGCAGCAGGCCTTCGAGCCCGGCAGCGTCAAGCCGCGCAAAATTCTGGAGCGCTACGCCACCGTGCGGGATTTTTATGAGGCCGGCAGGGAAAGCTGGCTTCGGGACGCGCTGTTCACGCCCGGCGAGCTGCACCGCCTCTCCCACGGCACGCTCGATCAGGCGCGGGCCCAGCTCGAGTTCGCCGAGCGGCTCGGCCAGCGCGTCGTCTGCCCCGATCAGCCGCAGTTTCCCGTTTTGCTGCGGGAGATCCCGGCTCTGCCGTGCGCGATTTACTACAGAGGGACGCTGCCCCCGCCGGACGCGCTGTGCATCGCCATGGTCGGCACGCGCAGCGCCACGCGGGACGGCATCGACGCAGCCGCCCGGCTGGCGTATGAGCTGGCAAGGGAGGGGGTCGTCATCGTCAGCGGCGGCGCGCTGGGGATCGACACGGCGAGCCACGTCGGCGCGCTGCGGGCCGGCGGGCGCACGCTCTGTGTGCTCGGCTGCGGCGTCGACTACAAATATCTGATGCAGAACGCCTCCCTGCGCGAGACGATCGAGCAGAACGGGGCCGTTCTCTCTGAGCTTCCGCCGAACACCCCTCCCTCGAAGAAGACCTTCCCCGTCCGCAACCGGCTGATCTCCGGCCTGTGCGCCGGCACGATTGTCGTGGAGGCCCCGGAGAAGAGCGGCGCGCTGATCACGGCCGCCACCGCCCTTGAGCAGGGCAGAGACGTCTTCGCCGTCCCCGGCACGATTCTCAACCCTGAGGCCAGAGGCGTCAACCGCATGCTGCGCGACGGGGCGAAGCCCGCCCTGTGCGCCGAGGATATTCTCGAGGAATACCCCGGCCGCACGCTCGTGCCCGTTTCGGAGGAGGCCGGTCTTCCGCTCGAGCTTCCCGAGCCTGCCGCCCCGGCCCATCAGCCCGCCGCGGCGCAAAAGAGAGCGGCGGGAAGACAGGACGCCCCGGAAAGGAAGAAAGCCCCGGCGCAGACCGCTCCCGCGCGGCAGGAGCGCGCCGCGGAGCAGCCGCCCGCGCCGCCCCGGGATCCGGGGACGCTCTCCCCGGACGCCGGAAGCCTCTACGCCGCGCTGGGGACGGAGCCGCGCCATATCACCGAGCTCTCCCGCAGGGCGGGGCTGCCCGTCAGCCGGGCGCTCACCGCGATGACGGAGCTCGAGCTCGGCGGCTGGGCGCGGTCGTTTTCCGGGCGCAGATTCAGCAGATAACGGCGGCGAAGGCGCCGCGAAGCCATGCTCTGTTAAAATCCACCGGCGAAGCCCAAACGGCGGATTTTAACAGAGCAGGACTGTCCCGTGCGGACGGAAGAGCCGTCCGCCCAGCCTGTGCCCCCTCACATTGGAACAGAAAGATGAGGTGTATGTTTTATGAGCAAGCTTGTCATCGTGGAGTCGCCTACCAAGGTGAAAACGATTAAAAAATATCTCGGCGCGGATTACGACGTGGTCGCGACGATGGGTCATATCCGCGATCTGCCGGAATCCCGGCTGAGCGTGGATATCAAGAAGAAATTTGCCCCCAAATACGAGATCATCAAGGGCAAGGAAAAGCTCGTCGAGGAGCTCAAGGAAAAGGCCGAAAAGAGCAGCGGCGTCCTCCTCGCAACCGACCCGGACCGCGAGGGAGAGGCCATCTCCTGGCATCTGGCCTACATTCTCGGCCTCGACACAACGGAGAAGAACCGCGTCACCTTCAACGAGATCACCAAGACCGGCATCACCGCCGGTATGGAGCACCCGCGCAGCATCGACCAGAATCTCGTCAACGCCCAGCAGGCGCGCCGCATTCTCGACCGCCTCGTGGGCTACAAGCTCAGCCCCTTCCTCTCGCAGAAGATCCGCCGCGGCCTCTCCGCGGGCCGCGTGCAGTCCGTCGCCGTGCGCCTGATTGTCGACCGCGAGGAGGAGATCCGCGCCTTCAAGCCCGAGGAGTACTGGACGATCGACGCCAAAATGATCCCGCAGGGCTCGCGCAAAGCCTTTCCCGCCACCTTCTACGGCACGGCGGAGGGCAAGCTGAAGATCGAAAACGGGGAAGAGGCCAACCGCATCCTCGACGATCTCAAGGACGCCGCTTACCAGGTGGCGAAGGTGAAGAAGGGCACCCGCCGCAAGTCGCCCGCGCCGCCGTTCATCACCTCCACGCTGCAGCAGGAGGCCTCGCGCCGCCTCGGCTTCCAGGCCAAGCGCACCATGAAGGCCGCGCAGGAGCTCTACGAGGGCGTCGAGATCGGCGAGCTCGGCGCCGTCGGCCTCATCACCTACATGAGAACCGACTCGCTGCGCATCTCTGAGGATGCGATCAGCGAGGTGACGGCCTATATCGAGGGCCGCTGGGGCAAGAAGTATCTGCCCGATTCCCCGCGCCACTTCAAGACGCGCGCCAACGCTCAGGACGGCCACGAGGCCATCCGCCCCACGTCGATTGAGCTTTCCCCCGACAAGGTGAAGGACAGCCTCTCGAACGATCAGTATAAGCTCTATAAGCTCATCTGGGAGCGCTTTGTCGCCTGCCAGATGGCCAACTGCCTGCAGAGCACCACGCAGGCCGATATCACGGCAAACGGCGCGTCGGGCGCCGAATACCTCTTCAAGGCCTCCGGCTACACCGTCACCTTCGACGGCTTCACCGTCCTCTATGAGGAGGGCAAGGACGAGGAGACGGCGGACGAGGGCAGCCTGCCCCCGCTCGAGAACGGGATGAAGCTGCGCTGCAAGGAAATCGCCGGCAACCAGCACTTCACCCAGCCCCCGGCCCGCTACACCGAGGCGACGCTCATCAAGGCCCTCGAGGAGAACGGCATCGGCCGCCCGTCGACATACGCCGCGACGATCTCCACCATCACGGGGCGCACCTATGTCGTGCGCGAGGGCAAGGCGCTCAAGCCGACGGAGCTCGGCGAGGTGACGACGAAGCTGATGAAGGAGCGCTTCCCGAAGATCGTCAACGTCAAGTTTACCGCCCAGGTGGAAAACGATCTCGACGGCGTGCAGAGCGGCGAGAGCGACTGGGTGGAGACGCTGGACCGCTTTTACACCGACTTCGACAAGACGCTCAAGCAGGCAAAGGAAGAGATGAAGGGCGTCAAGATCCAGCTTAAGGAGGACGAGACGGACATCATCTGCGAGAAATGCGGCCGCCGGATGGTGATCAAGACGGGCCGCTTCGGCCGCTTCATCGCCTGCCCCGGGTATCCCGAGTGCAAGAACGTGAAAAAGCTTGTGCAGGAGAACGGCGCAGACTGCCCGAAGTGCGGCGGCAAGGTTGTGGTGAAGAAATCGAAGAAGGGCCGCGTCTTCTACGGCTGCTCGAACTACCCGAACTGCGACTTCGTTTCCTGGGATGAGCCCACGATGCAGAAGTGCCCGCGCTGCGGCAAGACGCTGCTCAAAAAGAAGGGCAAGAAGCCGAAGTATTACTGCGTGACCCCCGAGTGCGGGTACGAGAAGGTTGAGGAAAACGAGGAATGATTCAGGTCATAGGAGCCGGCCTGGCCGGCTGTGAGGCGGCATGGCAGATTGCGCAGGCGGGGGAGGAGGCCGAGCTCATCGAGATGAAGCCCGCCCGCTATTCCCCCGCCCACAAGAGCCCGCTGTTTGCCGAGCTGATCTGCTCGAACTCGCTCAAGGCCGCGCGGATTGAGAGCGCCGCCGGTTTGCTCAAGGAGGAGATGCGCCGCCTCGGCTCTCTGCTCACGGAATGCGCCGCTGCCTGCGCCGTCCCGGCGGGGGGCGCGCTGGCCGTCGACCGCGAGGCGTTCTCCTCCCTGGTGACGAGGCGGATCACAGAGCACCCGCGCATTCATGTGCGCACCGGCGAGGAGGTCTGCGAGCTGCCGCGCGAGGGCTTCGCCATCGTGGCCACCGGGCCCCTCACCTCCGACGCGCTGGCGGAGAAGATCCGCGGGCTGTGCGGCGGCGGGCTGAGCTTTTTTGACGCGGCCGCGCCGATTGTCACGGCAGAGAGCCTCGATATGGACAAAATTTTCTGCGCCTCCCGGTACGACAAGGGCGGAGACGACGCCTACCTCAACTGCCCCTTCGACAAGCCCTCCTACGAGGCCTTCCGCGAGGCGCTGGTGCAGGCGGAGCGCGCCCCGGTCCACGACTTCGACGTGCGCGATCCCAAGGTTTACGAGGGCTGCATGCCGATCGAGATTCTCGCCCAGCGCGGCATGGACGCCATGCGCTACGGGCCGATGAAGCCCGTCGGCCTGCGCGATCCGGCCACGGGGCGCCGCCCCTGGGCGGTGGTCCAGCTCCGGCGCGAGGACCGAGAGGGCACACTCTATAATCTCGTGGGCTTTCAGACGAATCTGAAATTCGGCGAGCAGAAGCGCGTGTTCGGGATGATTCCGGGCCTCGCCAACGCCGAGTTCACGCGCTACGGCGTGATGCACCGCAACACCTTCCTCAATTCGCCCGCCCTGCTCGACGCCGACTTCAGCCTGCGCGGACGGCCGCAGCTCTTCTTTGCCGGGCAGATCACCGGCGTGGAGGGCTACATGGAGTCCGCCGCCTCCGGCCTGATGGCCGGGCGCAACGCCGTGCGCCGCCTGCGCGGGCAGGAGACGTGGGTGCTTCCGCGCGAGACGATGATCGGCGCGCTGAGCCGCTACATGGCCGCGGGCGGGGAGGGCGAGTTCCAGCCCATGGGGGCGAATTTCGGCATCGTGCCGCCGCTCGGCCTTAAAATCAAGGACAAGCGCGATCGCTACGCCGTCTTTGCCCAGCGCGGGCTCGACGCCCTGGAAGCCTTTTTCCGCGAGCACGCGGAGGACTGACCGGCGCAAATCACCCGAAATAAACTGAAATGAGTTCCGTCGGCAGACGCCGGTTGCACAAACGGTCAGATTGCGCCGCGCGAATCGGCGCTGTTTCCGAAATATATGAAAAGCAGGGGATGTACTTATGAAAATCATTGTAGACGCGTTCGGCGGGGACAACGCTCCCCTCGAAATCATCAAGGGCTGTGCCGAGGCCACGAAGGAGCTCGACATCGACATCATGCTGGCGGGCAGCGAGGCGGAGATCCGCCGCGTTGCGCAGGAGAACCAGATCTCCCTCGATCGCATCGAGATCGCGGACGCTCCGGACGTCATCACCATGGAGGACGCCGCCGGCGATATCATGAAAGCGAAGAGCAACTCCTCGATGGCCGTGGGCCTGAAAAAGCTGGCCGCGGGCGAGGGAGACGCCTTCCTCTCCGCCGGCAACTCCGGCGCGCTCGTTGTGGGCGCGACGATGATCGTCAAGCGCATCAAGGGCGTCAAGCGCGTGGCCTTCGCGCCCGTCATGCCCAAGGACAAGGGCTTCTTCATGCTGATCGACAGCGGCGCGAACGTGGACTGCAAGCCGGAAATGCTGCGCCAGTTCGGCGTGATGGCCTCCATCTATGTGGAGAAGGTGATGGGCGTGAAGAATCCGCGCGTCGGCCTCGCGAACGTCGGCGTGGAGGATCACAAGGGCGGCGAGCTGCAGCACGCGGCGTTCGCTCTGCTCAAGGATTCCCCGGTAAACTTCATCGGCAACATCGAGGCGCGCGACATTCCCTACGACGCCGCCGACGTCATCGTGGCGGACGGCTTCACGGGCAACTGCATTCTCAAGCTGTATGAGGGCGTCGCCATGCTGATGATGGGCAAGATCAAGGAAATCTTCAAGAAGAGCGCCAAGAATATGATCGCCGCCTCCCTCATCATGAAGGATCTCAAGGGCCTGAAGAAGGAGATGGACTACAACGAGTACGGCGGCGCGCCGATCATGGGCGCGGCCAAGCCCGTCTTCAAGGCGCACGGCAGCTCCAAGGCCAAGACGATCAAGAGCGCGCTGCGCCTGACGAAGGCGTATGTGGAGGGCAACGTCGTGCAGGAGATCGCCGATTCCATCCAGGCCCTGAAGGGGGAGGGCGACGCATGAGCCGTCCCAGGCAAGCCGCTCCCTCACCCGATTGGAAGAGCCTCGAGAAAAACATCGGCTATACCTTCCGCAACATCGGCCTGCTCAAAAACGCGATGACGCACTCCTCCTACGCGAACGAGAGCAAAAAATCCTCCGGCAGCAACGAGCGCCTCGAGTTCCTGGGCGACTCGGTGCTCGGCTATGTGGTGGCGGACTATCTGTTCCGCAACTGCCCGCACCTGCCGGAGGGCGAGCTGACGAAGACGCGCGCCGCCCTGGTGTGCGAGAAGGCGTGCTGCGGCTTTTCGCGCCAGCTCGAGGTGGGGAAATACCTTCTGCTCAGCCACGGCGAGCAGAACTCCGGCGGCGCTTCCCGCCCCTCGATCCTCGCGGACGCCTTCGAGGCGATTATCGCCGCCATCTATCTCGACGGCGGTATGGAGGAGGCCCGCAGCTTCATCCTGCGCTTTGTCAAGCCGATGCTGCAGACGACGCGGCCGAAGCCCTTCAAGGACTATAAGACGATGCTGCAGGAGATCATTCAGAAAAATCCCGAGGAGTCGCTCGAGTACGTTCTCATCGGCGAGAGCGGCCCGGACCACGACAAGCACTTCACCGTCGAGGTGCACCTGAATTCGAACGTCATCGGCAAGGGCGGCGGGCGCAGCAAGAAGGAAGCCGAGCAGCAGGCTGCCCGCGAGGCCCTCGAGCTCATGGGCTACTGATGCGCCACGCGAACGCGGCCGTCTTCGTGCCGCACATCGGCTGCCCGCACCGCTGCAGCTTCTGCGACCAGAGGGCGATCACCGGCTGCCAAAGCGCGCCGGGGCCGCAGGAGGTGCGGGCGGTGGCTCTGCGGGCGGCGGAGACGCTGCCGCCCGGCGTTCCCGCGGAATTTGCCTTTTTCGGCGGCAGCTTCACGGCGATCGACAGGGAGACCATGTGCTCCCTGCTCGGCGCCGTGCAGCCTTTTCTGCGCTCCGGCGTGTTCACCGGCATCCGCTGCTCCACCCGGCCCGACTGCGTTGACGCGGAGATCCTTTCGCTTCTGAAGGGTTACGGCGTGAAGGCGGTTGAGCTCGGCGCGCAGAGCATGGACGACACGGTCCTGCTGCGAAACGGCAGGGGCCACACCGCCGCCGACGTGGAGCGCGCGTCCCCCCTCATCCGGGAGGCGGGGCTCTCTCTCGGCCTGCAGATGATGGCCGGTCTGCCCGGGGACACGGCGGAGGGAGCGCGGGAAACGGCGCGCCGCCTGGCTGCGCTGCGCCCCGACACCGTGCGCATTTACCCCACGGTGGTTCTGCCCGGCACGGCGATCGCCCGCTGGTATGCGCAGGGCAGCTATCGCCCGATGGAGCTCGGGGAGGCGGTGGAGCTCTGCGCGAATTTGCTCGGCTTTTTCGAGGGGCGCGGCGTGCGCGTCATCCGGCTGGGGCTGCACAGCTCGCCGGAGCTCGAGCGAAGCCGGATTGCGGGGCCGTATCATCCCGCGTTCCGCGAGCTGTGCCAGAGCCGCCTGTTTCTGCGCCGGATCGAGAGCGCGCTCGGCGGGCGGGAAGGCGAATACCGCCTGCTCGTCTCCCCGCGCGACCTCTCCGCCGTCCTCGGCCAGAAGCGCGCGAACGTGGAGGCTCTGCGGGAGCGGGGCTTTCGCCTCGCCGTCGTCCCGCGCGGGGAGATTCCCCGCGGCTGCTTTGCCGTCTGCCTCCCGGGGGAGGAGACGGGCCGCCTCTTTTCCCCGCAGGAGGCTCCGGCGCTGTGAGAGGGGACGCCGGCTCCGGAAGGCCCGAAAAGGAGGCTTCCCGCACAGCGAAACAAAGGCAAACGAGTAAGGAGGGCATGGCTCTTTGCGATTAAAAACTCTGGAATTACAGGGCTTCAAAACCTTTCCCGACCGCACGACGCTGTCCTTCGACAACGGCGTGACGGCTGTCGTGGGCCCGAACGGCAGCGGAAAGAGCAACATATCCGACGCGATCCGCTGGGTCCTGGGGGAGCAATCCGCCAGGACGCTTCGCTGCGCCCGCATGGAGGGCCTGATCTTCAACGGTACGCCCCACCGCAAGGCGCAGGGCTTTGCCGAGGTCACGCTCACCATCGACAACAGCGACCGCGGCCTCAATTTTGACAGCGACGAGGTCTCCATCACCCGCCGCTACTACCGCTCCGGCGAAAGCGAATACCAGCTCAACAAGGCCGCCGTGCGCCTGCGCGACATCACCGAGCTTTTCCTCGACACCGGCCTCGGCCGCGATGGCTACTCGATGATCGGCCAGGGCAAGATCGACAGCATTGTCGCCGCCCGCAGCGAGGATCGGCGCGAGATTTTCGAGGAGGCTGCCGGAATCTCCCGCTTCCGCTACCGCAAGGAGGATTCCGAGAACCGCCTGGCCCGCGCCGAGGAGAACCTGCTGCGCCTGCGCGATATTCTCGCCGAGCTCGAGGAGCGCATCGGGCCGCTCAGGGAGCAGTCCGAGAAGGCGCAGCAATTCCTCTCGCTCTCCAACGAGAAGCGGACGATCGAGATCGGCCTGTGGCTCGAAACGCTCGAGCGCTCCGGCCGCATCCTGCGCGAGCACGACGACAAGCTGCTCGTGGCGCGCAGCCAGTATGAGGACGCGGAGAAGGCCATCGAAGCGATCGACGCAGCAATCGACGAGGTGTTCCGGCAGAGCACCGCCTGCACCGCGCGGGCGGACGAGCTGCGCCAGGAGAGCGCCCGCCATGAGGAGGCGGCCGCCCGCAAGGACGGCGAGATCTCCGTGCTCGAGAACGATATTCTGCACGCGAACGAGAACATCGCCCGCCTTGGCCGCGAGCTGCGCGAGGCGGCGGAATCGGGCCGCAGCGCCGACGAGGAGATCGCCGCCAGGCAGGCGGAGATCGCGGAGAAAAACCGTGAGATTGGCGCGGAGCAGGAGAAGGAGGCGGCGTGCGGCGCGGAGCTCGCCGCGCTGCGCCGCGGCATGGACGAGGTGGCCGGGCGTATCGCCGATCTTTCCCGGCAGATTGCCGATCTGACGGCCTCCTCCACCGAGCTGCGTGTGGAGGCCGGCACGGCCGCCTCCTCCGCGGAGGAGCTCCGCCGCCGCCGCGAGGCCGCAGAGGAGAGCCGCCTGGAGAAGCAGGAGCGCCGCGCCTCGCTGGAAGCGCAGCGTGCGGACTGCGCCGCCCTGCTTGAGGAGACGAAAACGAAAATCGAATCGCTCAAAAACGCGGTGAGGGGCCGCGAGCTGCGCCTCGAGAGCCGCCGCAGGAAAGCCGAGGAGGCGAGGAAGCAGAGCGACGCCCTGCACCTCGATACCCAGGAGCGCGAGCGCCGCGCCCGCCTGCTCGAGGATCTCGAGCGAAACATGGAGGGCTTCTCGCAGAGCGTGAAGACGGTCATGCGGGAGACAAAGCGCGGCGCGCTGGCCGGGATCCACGGCCCGGTGTCGCGGCTGCTGCAGGTGCCGCCGCGCTATGCCGTGGCGATCGAGACGGCCCTCGGCCCGGCCATGCAGAACATCGTGGTGAGCACGGAGCGCGACGCCAAGCTCGCCATCGGCCTGCTCAAGCAGCGGGACGCCGGCCGCGCCACCTTCCTGCCCGTCTCCACGATCCGCGGCAATCTCCTGCGCGAGCAGGGGCTTGAGGAATGCGCCGGCTTCGTCGGCATTGCCGGCACGCTCTGCCAGTGCAAGCCGGAGTACGAGGGCATTCTGCACTCCCTTCTCGGGCGCATTGCCATCGCTGAGGATCTCGACAGCGCCGTCGCGATCGCCAAGCGCTTTTCCTATCGTTTCCGCGTCGTCACGCTGGACGGCCAGGTCGTCAACGCGGGCGGCTCGCTGACAGGCGGCTCGCTCGCGCGCAATTCCGGCCTGCTCAGCAGGCGGGCGGAGATCGATCGCTTCCGCGCGGAGGCGAAGGAGCTCGCCGCTCAGACAGAGCAGGCGCAGGCGAGGTGGAAGGCCCTGCAGGAGGAGGCCGCCCGCGAGGAGGCCGAGCTCACCGCCGTGCGGGCCGAGCTCTCCACGGCCCAGGAGGACGCCGTCCGCTTTGAGACGGAGGAGAAGAGCGCTGCCGCGGCGCTCGAGGCGCTCGGGCGCGACGAGGAGGCGCTGCGCCGCGAGGACGAGGAGTCCGCCCGCCGCCTCGCGGAGCTCGAGAGCGTCCAGCGGGAGGCAGAGGAGAAGGCCTCCGCCCTGGCCGGGCAGATCGCCTCCCTGCAGGAGCGGCTCGGCAGGATTCACGAGAGCCGCGACGAGAGCACCCGCCGCTCCGACGAGCTGACCGCCCGTCTGCAGGAGCACCGCATGCGGCTGCTCGAGCTGCGCAAGGACGTTTCCGCCCTGCAGGCCATGGCGGAGGAGCTCACGCGCCGCCGCGCGTCCCACGAGGATCGCGCCGGAGCGCTGCGCCGCGAGAAGGAAGCGGTGGAGGCCTCCCTCGCCGGCATCCGCTCCCGGATTGACGCCCTGCGCGCCGAGGCGGAGCAGCTGCGCGCCGAGGCCAAAAAGGCGGAGGAGGGGATCGAAGCGGTCAACAGCCGCCGCATGGAGTATGAGCGGCAGACGACCGAGCTGCGCGCGCGGGAGAGGGACAAGTCCTCCGAGCGCGAGAAGGCCGGTCACGAGGTTGCCCGCCTGGAGGAGCGCCGCGGCAGCCTGCAGAAGGAGTACGACGAGATCACCGCCCGCCTGTGGGAGGAGTATGAGCTCACGCGCCGCGAGGCGGAGGAGTCATACCGCAAGCCGGACGATCCGCAGCGCGCGCGCCGCCGCCTGAACGAGATCAAATCCGCCGTCAAAGCGCTCGGCGCCGTCAACGTGGCGGCGATCGAGGAGTACCGGGAGGTCAGCGAGCGCTACGAGTTCCTCTCGGCCCAGGTCTCCGACGTGGAGAAGAGCCGCGACAGCCTGCGCCGGCTGATCGCCGATCTGACGCGGCAGATGAAGGAGCTCTTCCTCGACCGCTTCACCGAGATCTCCCGCCATTTCACAGAGGTTTTCCGCGAGCTGTTCGGGGGCGGCACAGCCGAGCTCTCGCTCAGCGATCCGGAGGACGTGCTGCAGTGCGGCATCGACATCGCCGTGCAGCCGCCCGGCAAGATTGTCAACAATCTCGAGAGCCTCTCCGGCGGCGAGAAGGCGCTGGTGGCCATCGCCCTCTATTTTGCCATCATGAAGGTCAATCCGCCGCCGTTCTGCGTGCTCGACGAGATCGAGGCCGCCCTCGACGACGTGAACGTGACGCGCTTTGCCGCCTATCTGCGGCGCATGAACCGGCGCACCCAGTTCATCGCCATCACGCACCGCCGCGGCACCATGGAGGAGGCCGACGTGCTCTACGGCGTGACGATGCAGGACGAGGGCGTCTCCAAGCTGCTGAAAATGTCCGCCGCGGAGATTGAGCAGCACCTCCTTTCCCAGAAAAACGGCTGATTTCCGCCGTTTTCAAAATCGCCCGGATCGGGATTCGAGCCTTGACGCGGCGGCGGCGAGGCGGTACAATAAAAGAGTATCCCCATGCCGCCCGTTCCGGCGCGCGGGGGATGAGATTACTTCCGAACAGGGAGGACAATATGGGTTTATTTGCAAAGATCAAGGAAGGGCTCAAGAAGACGAGGGAGAACGTCAGCTCCTCGATCGAAAAGATGCTCCATTCCTTTCAGAAGATCGACGAGGAGCTGTTCGAGGCGCTCGAGGAGCTGCTCGTGCTCGGCGACGTCGGCGTGCCGACGGCGGAGCGCATCTGCGAGGAGTGCCGCCGTCAGGTCAAGGAGCGCCATATCAGCGATCCGAATGAGATTTACGGCCTGATCCGCGAGATCACGGCCGAGATGATGCGCGGCGGGGAGGAGCTGAACGTCTCCACCAAGCCGTCCGTCATTCTCGTCATCGGCGTCAACGGCGTGGGCAAGACGACGACCATCGGCAAGCTCGCCCACCGCCTCAAGAGCGAGGGCAAGCGCGTGATTCTGGCCGCCGCCGACACCTTCCGCGCCGCCGCCATCGATCAGCTCGAGATCTGGGCGGACCGCTGCGGCTGCGAGCTTATCAAGCACGCGGAGGGCAGCGACCCGGCAAGCGTTGTCTTCGACGCCATCGCCGCCACGAAATCGAGAGGGGCGGACGTCGTCATCTGCGACACCGCGGGCCGCCTGCACAACAAGAAAAATCTGATGGGCGAGCTGGCGAAGATCAACCGCATCATCGACCGCGAGCTGCCCGGCGCCGCCAAGGAGGTTCTCCTGGTGCTCGACGCCGCCACGGGCCAGAACGCCGTCAACCAGGCGCGCGAGTTCAAGGACGCCGCCGATATCACCGGCATCGTGCTCACGAAGCTGGACGGCACGCCGAAGGGCGGCGTCGTCATTGCCATCCGCGAGGAGCTGAAAATCCCCGTCAAGTTCATCGGCGTGGGCGAGCAGCTCGACGATCTGCAGCCCTTCGACGCGGACGAGTTCGCGCGGGCTCTGTTTGAACAGGAATAAAAGGAGAGAAGCTGTTTGGAAACGTTTATCATGGCAACGCACAACCGGCACAAGGTGGAGGAGCTGCAGCGCATCCTCGAGCCCCTCGGCATCGAGGTGACGACCGCCGAGCTGCCGGAGGTGGAGGAGACGGGCGCGACCTTTGAGGAGAACGCCGAGCTCAAGGCCCGCTCGGCCTGCCTCGCGACGGGCCTGCCGAGCGTCGCGGACGACTCCGGCATTGCGGTCGACGCGCTCGGCGGCGCGCAGGGCGTCCATTCCGCCCGCTATGCCGGCCCGGATGCCACGGATGCCGATCGCAACCATAAGCTCCTCGCCGAGCTGCGGGATGTGCCGGACGAGAAGCGCACGGCGCGCTTTGTCAGCGCCGTCTGCTGCGCCTTCCCCGGCGGGGAGGCGCTCACCGTCACCGGCGTCTGCGAGGGACGCGTGGCCCACGCGCCCCGCGGCAGCGACGGCTTCGGCTATGATCCCATCTTCCTGGTGGGAGAAAAGACGTATGCGGAGCTGACTCCGTCCGAGAAGGACGCCGTCAGCCACCGCGGCAAGGCGCTTCGCCTGCTGGCCGCCCGCCTGCAGGAGCGCGCCGCTCAGAACTGACAGAAGGAGGGGTATGATGCTTACGAGTAAACAGCGCGCGTATCTGCGCTCTCTGGCAGTGGATCTGGACACCATCCTGATGGTCGGAAAATCCGGCATGAGCCCGGAGCTTCTGAAGCAGGCCGACGACGCCCTCGCCGCCCGCGAGCTCATCAAGGGCAAGGTGCTCACGGAGACGTGCCCGCTCTCCCCGCGCGAGGCCGCCGAGGAGATCGCGCAGGCCACGTCCTCCGAGGTGGTGCAGGTGATCGGATCGAAATTCGTCCTGTTCCGCCAGAAGGAGAAGGAATCAGGCTATCAGCTGCCCAAAGCGCCGCGAGGAGTGTGACGAATATGAGGCTGGGTGTGTTTGGCGGAACCTTCAATCCCATTCATTTCGGCCATCTGCATATTGCGCAGGAGTTCGCGCGCCTGCTCGCGCTCGACCGCGTGCTCCTGATTCCCACATCCGTCCCTCCGCACAAGGAGGTGCCCGACCTGGCCCCCGCGTCCGATCGGTTTGAGCTGTGCCGTCTGGCGGTGCGCGATCATCCGTTCTGCCGCGTGAGCGACACGGAGCTGCGCCGCGGCGGCAAGAGCTACACGGCGGACACGCTCCAGGGGCTGGCGCAGGAGTATCCCGGCACGCATCTGTTCCTCCTCATGGGCGAGGATATGTTCCTCACCCTGCAGGACTGGCGCGAGCCGGAGCGGATCTGGGCAGCCGCCGATATCTGTGTCGCGCCGCGCAGCCAGGGGATCCGCGACGAGCTCTACGAGCAGCAGGATCGCCTCGAGGCGCTCGGCGCGCGGGTGCATCTGTGCCCGATCGAATTTTTGCCCGTCTCGTCCACCATGGTGCGCCAGGCTGTCCGCGAGGGGAAAAGCCTCGCAGGGCTCGTCCCGCCGCCGGTCGGGCGCTATATCAGGGAGCGCGGGCTCTACCGCGCAGTCTGAATTCACGAAAACGAAAGGGGGCGTCCCTCTGTGACGCCACAGGAAGCCAAGGCGCTGATCCGCCCGATGCTGGGGGACAAGCGCTACCATCATTCGCTCTGCGTGGCCAAGGAGGCGGTCCGTCTGGCCCGCCGCTGCGGCGCGGACGAGGAGAAGGCGGAGCTCGCGGGTCTCCTGCACGATATCACCAAGGAGATTCCCGCGGAGAAGCAATTGCAAATGATGGACGCCTTTGCTATAATACTAACGGAAACGGAGCGCCGCAGCCGCAAGATCTGGCACGCCATCCTCGGCGCGGCCTATCTCGAGCGCGAGTGCGGCGTGACGGATCCCGAGATCCTCGGCGCCGTGCGCTGGCACACCACCGGCAAGGCCGGGATGACGCTGCTCGAGCGCATCGTCTTCACGGCGGATTTCGTCTCCGAGGACCGGGACTACAAGGGCGTTGAGAAGCTTCGCCGCCTGGCGGAGGAGGATCTGGCCGCCGCCATGCGCGAGGGCACGGCCTTCACCATCGCGGAGCTGGCCTCGCATCAGGCGCTCATTCATCCCGACACCGTTTCCCTCTACAACAGCCTGCTGCTCGAGCAGGCGGCCGCCGGCAAGAGCGGCAAAAGCAAATAAAGAGCAAGGAGAGAGCCTATGGATGCCAAGGAACTGGCAATCACCGCCGTACAGATTTTGGACAGCAAGAAAGCCGATCAGCTGCGCCTGATTGAGATCTCCCAGATCTCCACGCTCGGAGATTACTTTGTGCTTGCGACCGGCACGAGCGCCACGCACGTCAAGTCCCTGGCCGACGAGCTGGAGTTTCAGCTCAAGGAGAGGGGCGTCCCGGCAGGCCGCGTGGAGGGCTACCGCTCCAACTCCTGGATCCTCCTCGACTACGAGTCTGTCATCATCCACATCTTTACCCCGGAGGCCCGCGCCTTCTACGACCTCGACCGCCTCTGGCAGGACGGCACGCCCGTCGACGTGGCCCCCTTCCTGCCGAAGGAGTGAGCCGCGGCGCTTCCCGTCATCCCCATCGCAAATTTTAAACACAGTAGGAGCGACAACAGCATGAAGTGTGAAAAATACGACCATAAACTCCTGGAAAAGAAATGGCAGGACAGATGGGAGGAGGCCGGCGTCTATCACGCCGAAAACTCCTTCGACAAGCCGAAGTTCTACGCGCTTGTCGAGTTCCCGTATCCGTCCGGCCAGGGACTGCACGTGGGCCATCCGCGCCCGTACACCGCTCTGGACATCGTAGCCAGAAAGCGCCGCATGGAGGGCTGCAACGTCCTGTATCCCATCGGCTGGGACGCCTTCGGCCTGCCGACGGAAAACTACGCGATCAAGAATCACGTGCATCCCGCCGAGGTGACGAAGAAGAACGTCGCTCGCTTCAAACAGCAGATTCAGTCCCTCGGCATTTCCTTTGACTGGTCGCGCGAGATCAACACCACCGACCCCAATTACTACAAGTGGACGCAGTGGATCTTCCTGCAGCTGTTCAAGCACGGCCTGGCCTACAAGAAGGAGATGGCCGTCAACTGGTGCACGTCCTGCAAGTGCGTCCTCGCCAACGAGGAGGTCGTCGACGGCGTGTGCGAGCGCTGCGGCGCGCCCGTCGTCCACAAGGTTAAATCCCAGTGGATGCTCAAGATCACCGAGTATGCCGACCGTCTGATCAACGATCTCGACCTCGTCGACTATCCGGACCGCGTGAAGGCCCAGCAGAAGAACTGGATCGGCCGCTCCACCGGCGCGGAGGTCGACTTCACCGCCACCACCGGCGACAAGCTCACCATCTTCACCACCCGCCCCGACACGCTCTACGGCGTGACCTACATGGTTCTCTCCCCGGAGCACGCCCTGCTCGACAAGTGGAAGGATCAGATCAAAAACTGGGACGAGGTGCAGGCCTATCAGGAGGCCGCGGCGCGCAAATCCGACTTTGAGCGCACCGAGGTCGCCAAGGACAAGACCGGCGTCCGCCTCGACGGCGTGGCGGCCGTCAACCCGGTCAACGGGGTGGAGATCCCGATCTTCATCTCGGACTACGTCCTCACCACCTACGGCACCGGCGCCATCATGGCCGTGCCGGGCCACGACACCCGTGACTGGGAGTTCGCGAAGAAGTTCGGCCTGCCGATCATCGAGGTCGTCAAGGGCGGCGACGTCGAGCGCGAGGCCTTCACCGACTGCGAGACCGGCGTCATGGTCAATTCCGGCATTCTCGACGGTCTCTCTGTCGAGGACGCGAAGGTGCGCATCCGCGAGTTCCTCGAGGAGAAGGGCATCGGCCACAGCAAGGTGAACTTCAAGCTGCGCGACTGGGTCTTCTCCCGCCAGCGCTACTGGGGCGAGCCGATCCCGATCGTCCACTGCGAGAAGTGCGGCTTTGTGCCGCTGCCGGAGAGCGAGCTGCCGCTGCGCCTGCCGGATGTGAAGTCCTATGAGCCGACGGACAACGGCGAGTCCCCGCTGGCCCACATGACGGACTGGGTCAACACCACCTGCCCGCACTGCGGAGGCCCCGCCCGCCGCGAGACGGACACCATGCCCCAGTGGGCCGGTTCCTCCTGGTACTTCCTGCGCTATATGGATCCGCACAACGAGAACGCCATCGCCTCCAAGGAGGCTCTTGCATACTGGTCGCCCGTCAACTGGTACAACGGCGGCATGGAGCACACCACGCTGCACCTGCTCTACAGCCGCTTCTGGCACAAGTTCCTCTACGATATCGGCGTCGTTCCCACGCCCGAGCCGTATGCCAAGCGCACCAGCCACGGCATGATCCTCGGCGAGAACGGCGAGAAGATGAGCAAGAGCCGCGGCAACGTCGTCAACCCGGACGACGTCGTGCGCGAGTATGGCGCGGACACCATGCGCCTTTACGAAATGTTCATCGGCGACTTCGAGAAGGCCGCCCCGTGGAATCCGGCCAGCATCCGCGGCTGCCGCCGCTTCATCGAGCGCTTCTGGGGCTTCCAGAACATCCTCACCGACGGCGGTCTGCGCGAAAAGCTTGAAACGCCGTTCCACAAGACGATCAAGAAGGTCGGAGAGGATATCGAAAACCTCAAGTTCAACACGGCGATCGCCGCCCTGATGAGCCTGATGAACGAGATCTACGACACCGGCTCCGTCACCCGCGAGGAGCTGCGCATCTTCGCGATTCTCCTCTCGCCGTTCGCGCCCCATGTGGCCGAGGAGCTGTGGGAGAACGTGGGCTTCGGCGGCGGCTTTGCCTGCCAGCAGAAGTGGCCCGTCTATGAGGAGGCCAAGTGCCGCGAGAACACGGTGGAGATTGCCGTGCAGGTCAACGGCAAGGTGCGCGCCCGCATCTCGATTGCGGCCGATCTGTCGAAGGAGGACGCCATCGCCGCCGCCAAGGCGGACGAGAAAATCGCCTCTGAGATCGCCGGCAAGACGATCGTGAAGGAGATCTGCGTCCCCGGCAAGCTGGTCAATATCGTCGCAAAATAATATGAGAGTGTAACGCAAAAACCGTGCGCATTCCTTCGGCTTTGCCCGGAATGCGCACGGTTTCTTTCTTGAGGGAGGAGCTTTTCTGTGGCTGAGGTACTGACAAAGGCGGGCGTCCTGCTCGCCATCATCGCGCTCGGGTATCTGCTCAAGCGTGTGGGCATGTTCGCGCGGAAGGATTACGAGGTCGTGTCGAAAATCGTCTTCCGCATCACGCTGCCGTGCGCGGTGGCCACGGCGTTCTTTGAGGGCTTCAATCAGGATCCGACGCTGTACCTCGTCTCGCTGCTCGGCCTCTCCGCAGGCGTGCTGCTGTGGGCGAGCGCGTTTTTTGCCACGCGGGGCAGGGGAGAGGAGAGCCGCGCGTTCTACACGCAGAATCTGCCGGGCTACAACATCGGGGCGTTCACCCTGCCCTTCGTGCAGAGCTTCCTCGGCTCCTTCGGCGTGGTGACGGCCTGCATGTTCGATATCGGCAATTCCCTGATGTGCACCGGCGGCAATTACGCCATCACCTCCACCCTGATGGGCAAGACGGAGGGCGGCAGGCTCAAAACCTTTCTGCGCCGCCTGTTCTCCTCGGTGACGATCGACACCTATCTGGCGCTGCTGCTGCTGAGCCTGCTGCACATCTCCGTCCCGCAGCCGGTGATCGCCTTCGCGGAGCGCGTCGGCAACGCCAATCCCTTCCTCTCCATGCTGATGATCGGCATGATGCTCGAGTTCTCGTTTGAGAGCAGCAGCGTGAAAAAGGCCGCCCTCGTGCTGTCGCTGCGCTATGTGGCCGCCGTCGTCTTTGCCCTGCTGTTTTATTTCGCGCTTCCGTTTCCGATCGAGATCCGCCAGGTGCTCGTGCTGCTGAGCTTCTCGCCGATCCCCTGCATGTCGCCGTATTTCACGGAGCTTCTCAGCGGGGACGGCTCGCTGCCGAGCTTCGCGGCGTCGATCTCCTTTATCGTCAGCGTGGCCTGCATCACCGGGCTCATCGTGGCGATGGGCGTCGGCGTGTGAGCTACCAGATGAGCAGCCGGAACCAGAACAGGGCTGCGACGGCCGCCGCCTCGGCGAGCACAATCAGCGGAATGCCGAGCATGAATTTCCTGTGCAGCGTCTTGTGTCGGATTTTGCGCATGGTGAGATACATGGCGGCGCCCCCTCCGAGGGCGGCAAGCCAGAGCAGCGTGCTCTCCGGCACGCGGCGGCGGTGCTGCCGGGCCCGCTTCTTGTCGGACACGGTGACGCAGACGGCGGCAAGGCTGATCAGGCACAGCCAGCCGATTACATAGGGCAGAATCGGTTGAATCGTCATGACGGTTTCCTCCCAGGCATATGATTGCGTAAGAAGATTGTACCGGATTCGGGACAAGATGTCAAAAGAAAGGCGTGATGTGCATGGAATTTCGCTTTGTCAGGCGGCACAGCATCTTGGCGGGAGCCGCCCTGCTGATGTTCGCGGTGGTGCTCACGATGCTTTTCGGCGGCGGGGGAGAGGAGACCGTCCCCTTTCTCACGCCGCTCTCCTCCGCCGGGGCGGCGTCCTCCTCTGAGGCGTCCTCCTCCGCGGGGGAGGTTCCGGCGGCGGCTTCTTCCTCTGCGGGCGCTGCGGATGTCTTAAGCGGCGCGTCCGCTTCCGCCGCCTCCCAGCCGAATGAATCCGCTTCCGCGGGATCGGACGCGGCTGCGTCCTCCGCCGTGTCAGCCCTGTCCTCCGGCAGCGCCGTCTCGCAGCCTTCCGTGCAGACGGCCGCTCCCGTGGCGGAGGAGGAGGAGATGCGCGGCGTGTGGGTGCCGTTCATGACGCTCGATATGAGCGGCGACGAAAACCGCGGAGAGGCGCTGTTCCGCGAAAAATTCTCCGCGATTGTCGACGGCGCGAAGGCATACGGGATGAACGCGCTGATTGTGCACGTCCGCCCCTTCGGCGACGCGCTCTACTCGTCCGACCACGTTCCCTGGAGCCACATTGTCAGCGGGACGCAGGGGGAGGACCCCGGCTTTGATCCGCTTGCGGTCATGGTGGAGCTTGCCCACGCGGCGGGCCTTGAGCTCCACGCCTGGATGAACCCGCTGCGCATCCAGGTCAACGACACGCCGTCCGTCCTCGCCGACGGGAATCCCTGGAACCTCTGGCAGGGGGACGAGGCCAAGGCGGGCTGGGTGGTGCAGAGCGGCTCCGGCAAGTATTATAACCCGGCGTATCCGGAGGTGCGGGCGGAGATCGCCGCCTGTGCGGAGGAGATCGCCTTGAACTACGACGTGGACGGCATCCAGTTCGACGACTACTTTTACCCCACGCAGGACGCAGCCTTCGACGAGGCGGCCTACGCGGCCTATACGGAGTCGGTTGCCGGGAGCGGGGAGCCTCTCTCCCTGCTCGACTGGCGCGCGGCCAACATCAACGCCCTGATCTCCGAGGTCTACCGCCGCGTCAAGGCGGCAAACCCGGAGGTGAGGTTCGGCATCGCCCCCCAGGGAAACCTGCAGAACAACCTGAACATGGGCGCGGACGCGGCGGCCTGGTGCGCGGCGAAGGGCTATCTCGACTATATCTGTCCGCAGCTCTATGTCAACTTTGAGAACCCCACGCTGCCCTTTGGCCCGGCGGCGCAGGCCTGGAAAAACCTCGTCGTCAGCCCGGGGATCGATCTCTACTTCGGCCTGGCCGTCTACAAGGCCGGCTCCGACGCCGACGACGGCACCTGGAAGACGGCGAGCGACATTCTTGCCCGCCAGGTGAGCCTCGGCCGCACGGTGGAGTGCGACGGCTTCCTCTTCTACTCCTGGGACTATTTCAACGCCGAGCAGACGCAGGAGGAGGTCGCCAACGTGATGAAGGCGCTCAATCAGGGCTGACGGCGGGACTTGAGCGGGAAAGGGGAGACTGCTCCCGCTCTCAGCACGGAACGAAAAGAGGAGAGAAAAATGGAGAAAAACAGGAACCGGGAGGATTACACCTCCGTCAACGCCGAAACCGTCGACCGCTGGGTGGAGGAGGGCTGGGTGTGGGGAACGCCCGTTTCTCCCGAGGTGTGCGCAAAAGCCCGCAAGGGAGAATGGGACGTTCTCCTCACGCCGACGAAGCCCGTCCCCCACGACTGGTTCCCGCCGCTTTGCGGCTGCCGCCTGCTGGGGCTGGCCTCCGGCGGCGGGCAGCAGATCCCGCTGTTCTCCCTCCTCGGAGCCTCCTGCACGGTGCTTGATTACTCGCCCCGCCAGCTTGCGGGCGAGGAGGCGGTCGCGAGCCGCGAGGGCTACGAGGTGGAGCTGGTCCGCGCCGACATGACCAGGCCGTTCCCGTTCGCGGAAGCGAGCTTCGACTGCATCTTTCACCCGGTCTCGAACTGCTATATCGAGAAGGTGGAGCCCGTCTGGCGCGAGTGCTTCCGCGTCCTGAAGCCGGGAGGGGTTCTGCTCGCGGGCGTCGACAACGGCCTGAATTACCTCTTCGACGAGGACAGCCCCGCGCTCTCCCGCCCGCTTCCGTTCAATCCCCTTCTCGACGAGGAGCTCTACCGGCAGAGCCTGGAGCGCGGAGACGGCATCCAGTTTTCCCACACCACGGAGGAGCAGCTCCGTCCGCTCCTGCGCGCCGGGTTTACTCTCCTCGATCTCTACGAGGACACAAACGGCTACGGGATCCTCGAGCGCTACCGCGTCCCCACCTTCCTCGCCTTCCTCGCAAAGAAGCCCCTGTAACCTGCTTTGGGATGGGACACGTTGTGTCTCATCCCGTTTTTGCGCGCTTTATGTCCTGGACGGCTGTCGTGCGCCGTGGTATGCTCAGCGTGAAGGAGGAAGGAAAGATGGATACTGGAAAAACAGGCGCTTTCCTGCGCGAGCTTCGCAGAGAGAGGGGCCTCACACAGGAGCAGCTTGCGGAACGGTTCCGCGTCTCGCGCAGAACCGTTTCGCGCTGGGAAACCGGCAGCAATTTGCCGGAGCTGACGATCCTGATGGAGCTGGCCGATTTTTACGGCGTGGATTTGCGGGAGCTTTTGGACGGGGAAAGGAAGGCGGAACAGATGGACGGCGAGCTGGAAAAGACGGTGCGGAAGGCGGCGGATTACAGCGAGGAGGGAAAGAGAAGGCTGGAAAGGAGGATGCACCGCTTCTTCCTGTTCGGCGTGCTCTGCTCCGCCGTCTATGGGCTGCTGCTGTTTCTCGATTGTGCGGACGGCTTTCTGGGCGGGCTTTTCTCCGGTATCCCTGTGGGCGTGATGCTGGTGGGCGCTCTGATGACAAGCCGCCACGCGGCGCGCGTGCAGGCGTGGAAATGCGGGCTTCTGCACCGCAGGCGGCAGCCCGATTTCCCGAAGGACGGGCCCTCTTGCCGCCGCCCCTGACGATGGACGCGAAAAGCCCCGGAGGCTTCCGCTGCCGGCATTGCCGGCAGGGAGTCTCCGGGGCGTTGTTTTCTCTATGGGAGCCGGTGCAAAAGAGGAGCCGCTTACGGGCGCTCCGCCGCCTTGCGCGCGGCCTCCGCGGCGCGCTCGGCTTCCTTCATGTGTCCCTTCCCCAGGAACAGCAGCAGCCCGCCGACGGCGAAGAGCACCAGAAGGCTGAGAATGCCGAAGGAGGAGCGGCCCGTGAAGCCGGTGACCAGGGCCACCAGGAAGGGGCCGACGACGGTGGCGAACTTGCCGAAGATATCGAAGAAGCCGAAATACTCGTTGCTCTTGTCCGGCGGCACGAGGCGGCTGAAATACGAGCGGGAAAGGGCCTGAACGCCGCCCTGCACCGTGCCGACGAGGAAGGCCATCATCCAGAAGAGAATCTGCGCCGTGCCCACGGCGTTCTCGTCGACCTCAATGATGTAGCCCATGTAGAAGCCGACGACGCAGATCAGGAAGTAGACGGCGATCGCCACGCCGATCATGCGCACGGAGCCGAGCCTTTTGGCGAGCCGCCCAAAGAGGATGGAGCAGGGCATGGCCACGATCTGGGTGACGAGCAGGGCGAGGATCATGCCCACCGTGTCCAGTCCGAGCGTGCTGCCGTAGGAGGTGGACATGTGAATGACGGTGCCCACGCCGTCGATGTAGCAGAAATAGGCGATGAGGTAGAAGAACAGCCCCTTGTTTTTCACGATGCTGCGCAGCGTGCGGGCAACGTTGGAGAAGGCGGCGGAGGCCATGTGCTGCGGCCGGCCCTCCAGATAATACTGCTGATGGACGTTCTTCATCATGGGGATGGAGAACAGGCCCCACCACACGGAGGTGAGCACCACCACGAGCTTGACGGCGACGGGATTGTCCATGCCCATCGCCAGCAGGATGCCGATGGAGATGAGGAAGGGGATGGTGCTGCCGCCGATGTAGCCCATCGCATAGCCCCAGGCGGAGACCTTGTCCATGCGGTCGCTGGTGGTGACGTCGGTGAGGAAGGAATCGTAGAACAGACAGGAGCCGGCAAAGCCGATGTAGGAGAGCACATAGCCGAGCAGGAGCATCTGCCAGTTGTCAAAGATGGCCATGATCAGCGTGCAGAAGACGCCGACGAGCATGAAGAAGGTGAAGAATTTTTTCTTCATCCCCTTGTAATCGCCGAGCGAGCCGAGGATCGGCGCGAGCACCGCCACAATCAGCGTGGCCAGGGAGGTGCCGTAGCCCCACCACTGCATGCCCGCGGTGTTCTCGCCGCCGCAGACGGAGGTGAAATAGATGGGGAAGATTGCCGCCATGATGTTGGTGGCATAGACCGAGTTGGCCCAGTCGTAGAGGATCCAGCTCTTTTCCTGCCTGGTGAACTTGTCCTTTTTGGAAGCCGCCATACAATACCCTCATTTCCTTCAATTTGATCGGTTGCGATCTCTCTTTCTATTGTGACAGATTCTGATAAAATGTCAACCGAGTTTTTTCTCAGGCCGCGTCTCCCCAGGGAGAGGCAGGGTTACCAGGCGCCCGACGCAATAGTCGCCCCGCAGCTCCTGCAGGATGACCTGGCGCAGATCGCCGGGGTGCAGGTAGGCGGAGATGATGCGCACGGGCGTGTAATTTCCTGTGTAGCCCTCCCAGACGTTCGGCTCCGCCATCTGCTCAAAGAGGACGGACTCCGTGCGCCCGAGCTGGGCGTGCAGAAACGCGTCCCGCGTGCGCTGCGTGACTTCGATCATCCTGGCGCTGCGCTCCTCCTTGATCCGGTTGGGGATCTGGTTGCGCATGCTGTCCGCGCGCGTGCCGGGACGCCGGGAGTAGGCGAAAACATGGGCCTTGGCAAAGCCGATCTCCTCCGCAAAGGCGACGGAGGCTTCGAATTCCTCCTTCGTCTCCGCGGGGAAGCCGACCATGATATCCGTGGTGATGGCGGCGTTCGGGAAGGAGGCGCGCAGATTGGCGACAATCCGCCGGTACTCCGCCGTATCGTAATGGCGGTTCATGCGCTGCAGCGTCTCGTCGCAGCCGCTCTGCAGGGAGAGGTGAAACTGCGGGCAGAGCTTTTTCTGCCTGGCCATGCGGGCGATAACGGCGTCGTCCATCTGCTCCGGCTCCAGCGAGCCGAGGCGTACGCGCTCAATGCCCGGCACGGAGCAGACCGCCTCCACGGCGTCGCAGAGGCTCAGGCCGAGATCCTGGCCGTAGGCGGAAAGATTGATGCCGGTGAGCACCACCTCGCGGTAGCCGTTGGCGCTGAGCTTCTGCACCTCGTCGAGCAGATCGGGAAGCGGCTTCGAGCGGACGCGGCCCCGCGCATAGGGGATGATGCAGTAGCTGCAAAAGCGGTTGCAGCCGTCCTCAATTTTCACAAAGGCCCGCGTGCGCTCAAAAAACCGCTCCACGTGCATCGGCTCAAAGATCTCTCCCGCTTCATGCTTGCCGATGTCCACAATCCGCTTGCGCTCCTCGAGAAAACGCAGCACATGCGGCACCAGCGCGGCGCGGTTGGTGTTGCCGAGGACGATGTCGGCGTCAGACATAAGGGAGGATATTTCCGGGAAGGCCTGCGACATGCAGCCCGTCAGCACCAGAGTGGAGGAGGGGCAGGTGCGCCGCACGCGGTTCATGGTCTGGCGCACCTTGTGATCGCTGGCCGCCGTCACGGTGCAGGAGTTGATGATCACGACGTCGCTTCCCTCCGCGTGATCCGATACGGTGAAGCCGGCCTCCTGCATGCGCGAGAGCATCACCTGCGTCTCATACTGATTGACCTTACAGCCGAGCGTTATGGCAAAAACCTTCATGCGAAAAAGACTCCTTCCGTCGCAGCGTTTCTTCCTCTCCGGCCTTGCATCGTTTTCAGGCGCGGAGGGGAAAATAAAATTGTCCAGAATCAGGCGGTATCGTGAGGATTCTCTGTCAATAATCCATATTGACCGTTCCGCTTCGATGTACTATGATGGAGGGGAATTCCACGGGGAGTTCCCTACAGGAGAATCAGGAGGAATGCGAAATGGTAAAAGAAAGCATTGTGCTCTCGAGCATCGAGTCCGTCAAGAAGTTTGTTTCGATTACCACGAAATATGATTTTCAGATTAATCTGACGACCGATAAGTACAAGATTGACGCGAAATCCATCATGGGCGTGTTCAGCCTCGACCTCTCGAAGCCCGTCACGCTCGAGGTGGAGAGCGACGCGGCCGGCGAGTTTCTGGCGGAGATCGCCCAGTTCAAGGTCTGACCGGCAGAGCTTTTTTGCTTTCAAAAAGGGAGGGGGAGTCCCCTCCCTTTTTCTGTCCTCTTATTCGCTCTGCTGCGCTTCCACGCGCTCGGAGAGCTCCTCCCAGCGGGCAAGCTGCTCCTCGCTTCTGGCGCGGGCCTCCTCCAGCTCGCCGGAGAGGCGCGCCACCGCCTCGTAGTCGCTCACGATCTCCGGATCGCCGAGCTGCGCCTCCAGCTCCGCGATTTTGGCCTCCGTCTCCTCGATCTCCGTCTCCACGCGGCGCAGGGCGGCCTTGTCCCTGCGCAGGGCGGCCTGCTGCTCCTTCCGCGCCCGGTATTCCGCGGCGCGCTGGGATTCGGGCTGTTCCGCCGCCTGCGCGGCGGGCCGTTTGGCGCGCGCCGCTTCCAGATAAGCGTCGTAGCCGCCCAGGGTGCAGGAGACGCCGCCGTCCTCCTCGAAGGCGTAGACCTTGTCGGCGATCTTGTTGATGAGGTAGCGGTCGTGCGAGACGATGAACAGCGTCCCCTCGTAGCCCTGCAGCGCGTCCTCGAGCGCCTCGCAGGAGGTGATGTCGAGGTGGTTCGTGGGCTCGTCGAGGAGCAGGAAATTGTCCTGCGAAAGCATGAGCCGCAGCAGCAGCACGCGGGCGCGCTCGCCGCCGGAGAGAGCGGACACGGGCTTGAAGACGTCGTCGCCGCGGAAGAGAAAGACGGCAAGGGCGTTGCGCACCTCGGTCTGCGTCATGCGCGGGTAGGCGTCCCAGATCTCGTCGATCACCGTTTTCGAGAGATCGAGGTTCGACTGGATCTGGTCGTAGTAGCCCACGTCGATCCCTGCCCCGAAGCGGATCTCACCCTCCGTCGGCTGATAAAGGCCGAGGATCGTCTTGAAAAACGAGGTTTTGCCGCAGCCGTTCGGGCCGATCAGAAAGACGCGCTCGCCGCGGCGAATGTGCAGGTTCACGTTGGAGAAGAGCCGCTTCTCGCCGAACGCGAGGCCGAGCTCGTCCGTGATGAGAACGTCGTTGCCGCCGCGCTGGCGGATGGAGAAATCGAAGCGCAGCGCCTCGGGAGCGTCCTCCGGCTTTTCCAGCGTGCTCTCAAGCCTCTCGATCACCTTGAGCTTGCTCTCCGCGGTGCGGATGTTTTTCTCGCGGTTCCACTGGCGCTGCTGGGCGACCACGCCCTCCAGGCGCGTGATCTCGCGCTTTGTATTGTCGTATTTTCGCTGCATCGCCAGCCGGGTCTCCTCCTTCTGGGCGAGAAAGGAGGTGTAGTTTCCCTTGTAGGCCGTCAGATGGCCGTTTTCCATCTCGAAGGTGCGCTGGGTGATGCGGTCGAGGAAGTAGCGGTCGTGAGAGATGACGAGAAAGGCCCCGTGATACGCGCGCAGGAAATCCTCCAGCCACTCCACGCTCGCGATATCCAGGTGGTTTGTGGGCTCGTCGAGGAGCAAAAGGTTCGCCCCGCTGAGCAGCATTTTGGCCAGCTGCAGCTTGGCCTTCTGTCCGCCGCTGAGCACGGCGATCGGCTGGGCCATCTGCGCGTCGTCAAACCCGAGGCCGAGCAGGGCCGAGCGAGCCCTCGCCCGGCAGGTCAGGCCGCCCTCGCGCTCGAAGCGCTCCGTCAGAAGCGCCTGCCGCTCGATGAGCTCGTCGAGATTCCCGGCCTTCGCCTGCAGCCGGTGGTTGACCTCCTCCAGCTCCCGCTCCATCGCGAGCAGGGGGGAGAAGACGGAGAGCACCTCGCTGTAGGCGCTTTTTTCCAGGTCGCGGCAGACGTGCTGCTCCATGTAGCCGATCACGGCGGAGTTCGCCTGATAGATCTCCCCGCTGTCGCTCGGCAGCTCGCCCGTCAGCACGCGAAACAGCGTTGTCTTTCCCGAGCCGTTCACGCCGACCAGGCCGATGTGGTCGCCCTCCTGGATCTCGAACGACGCCCCGGCGAAGACGATGTCCGTGCCGAAGGACTTTTGCAGATTGCTGGCGCTGAATAATGCCATTGACGATACGCTCCTCCAATATGTTCCGGCAGCTCCGGCAGGCGGCCCGCGCCGCGCCTCCCATCCCGCAGAAGGGGAACCCGGGGGAGGGCGCGCGCTTTTTCTCCGCGGCGTCTGTGGCCGGGGGAGAGGGCGCTGCCGTGCCGTTCAGGAAAAACCCCCTTCCGGCGGGGAAGGGGGAAAATGAACTTATTGTTATTATAAACGATATGCTTGCAGGGATCAAGAGGCAAGCCCGCGGCCTGCCGTCACAAAAACGATTTGAGCTCCTCAACGGTCCGCTGCTGCGCGGAGAGAAACTCCTCCGCCAGCGATCGGGCCCTGCCGTCTGCGTCCGGGAGATCGTGCAGAATTTTCGTCAGGCTCACAATCCCCATGGTAGTGCCGTTGATCGTCAGCTCCGCCAGATGCGAGGCGCTCGTGTCCGCGAGCGTCGTCATCTGCACAGAGCCCCAGAGCATGGCCTTCTGCAGCGGGGAGCCCGCCTTCGGGCGCAGCCCCTTCTGCTCCATCAGGGCGCGGGCGCGCTCCGAGAGGCGGCGGTAGCTCTCCTCCTGCCGTTCCAGCTTGCCGCGCAGGGCGTCGTCGGACGATTTGGGGATCACCAGCTCCATCGCCTCCATGCCCATCGCCGCGGTGCGGGAGAGCTCGCCGAGCAGCTCCTCGTCTGCGTTTTGCGTCTTTTTGCCGTCCATGAAAAAGCCTCCTTTCCGAAATGCTGCCTGTTTGAAACGCCGCAAACGCCGCTTTTCCCCCGGCGGACCGCTTCCCCGGATGTGAAACGGGGCGCAGATGCCCGCGCCTTCTCCCGGAAGGCCTCCTGCTTTGGAAAGCGCGGCGTTTTTCTGTTTTCAAACATAGTCTAGGGCACCACCGCACAATTCGCGCCTTGGGGCTCAGGCGGCGTGTCGCACCAAAATTTTCCGTGATATTTTCCAAAAATGCTCGCCAATCCGGCAAGGATTGCCTGCGCTTTTTGGATCATCTCACAAAAAATTTTT
>CALWRP010000055.1 GCA_944383955.1 uncultured Clostridia bacterium | reverse complement strand
TTTGTGAGATGATCCAAAAAGCGCAGGCAATCCTTGCCGGATTGGCGAGCATTTTTGGTAAATATCACGGAAAATTTTGGCGCGATACGCCGCCTGAGCCCAAGGCGCGAATTGTGCGGTGGTGCCTTAGCAGCAGAGAGGGGGGAGAGCATGGAGAAAAAAGACCGGCAGAGCGGAAATCGGGAGAAAGCGCGCGGGTGTGAGACGCCCCGCTTCACCGTCACGCTGGCCGCGCCGCAGCCCGGCCCGGAGGCGGACGAGAGCCTGCGCCGTTTGGCGGAGACGGCGGCTCAGCTGATACGAAGACGGTTGCAGTGATAAGGACTGTCTGGAAGATCTGCGCGTCTACTTCACCCAGGACAAGAGCGAGCTGATCGCGAACGCCACGAGCGCGCACCTGCGCAGCGTGGATGTGATCACGGTCTACCTCGATCTCGAGCCGGTGCCGTTCAACAAGGGCTTCTACACCGTCGACATGACGTTCTTCTTCGACGTCTGCCTGGACATATGCTCTGCGCCGGCCTCCGCGCCGGTCGTGGTGAACGGCCTGGCGATCTTCAGCAAGAAGGTCATTCTCTACGGCGGCGAGGGCAACGTCAAGTCCTTCAGCTCCGACAACGCCTGTGAGGCGCTCGATCCCGCCTGCAGCCGCGTGCTGCCCAAGGCCAGCGTTCAGGTTGCACAGCCGATCGGCCTGGCGGCCTATGTGAAGGACTGCTGCTCGCACTGCGACGCCTGCTGCCACATTCCGGACTGCATCTGCAGGCGCTACGGCGGCGGCTTCGACCACAAATGCCGCCGCGGGATCTATATCGCCGTCGGCCTGTTCACGATTGTGCAGATTGTGCGCAACGTGCAGATGCTGATCCCGACTTACGATTTCTGCATCCCGGAGAAGGAGTGCGCGACAGCCAGCTCCGACAGCCCGTGCGACATGTTCAGCCGCATTGACTTCCCCACCGACGAATTCTTCCCCCCGAAGGCGGGCGGCGATTTCTGCGAAGGGCACTGCTCCTGCTGCCAGCCGCAGCAGAGCGCCCCGTCCTGCCCCGGCCGTCCCTCCTGCTCCAGATAAATAGAGCGCAAAGAAGGGCCGCATCCACACAGCTCGTGGATGCGGCCCTTTTGGATCGCAGCGGTTTGATTATTCCTTCACGGGGTTGACGCGCGTCACGGTGGTGGCGCTGCCGTCTGTGCCGTTGATGTTGCCGGTGTAGAGAACGGAGACTTTATCGCCGATCTTCAGGCCGTTCGGCAGGTTGGAGAGATTGGTGTCCGGGCCAATCGGGAAGGTGATCGAGCCGTCCGTTGTCTTGAGCACGAACGTGTTCATCGTCGCGTCCTCAATCGTGCCCTTTATCACGTGCTCGATCGGCGTGGGATCAGCGGAGGGGACAGGCTCCTCGGAGGACACGGCCTCGGAGGATTCGTCTGCCGCCTCGCTCGAGGAGGGCAGAGCGCTCTCCGCTTCGGATGCGGCCTCGCTGACCGCGTCAGCCGCGGAGGAAACATCGGCGGCCGAGGAGACGCCGGCGTCAGACGATGCGGCCGAGCTGGTTGAATCGGTATTTCCACAGGCAGCCAGCATGGCGAGCATCGCGCAGACAAGGAATACTGCTGTCATTTTTTTCAAAAACTTCCTCATTGCTTTTAACCTCTTTTCCGCGGGAAACCCTCAAAACAGATCTCCCGCTATTTGGATTGGCTATTATCCTACCCTGATTTTATGACATTGATATGAACGAAGCAAGAGAAATTTTTGACACGGTTTGACAGCCCTGCCCGGAAACGGTATACTGATAGAACATCAAACGCTGAAGGGAGCCCGATGAAAATGGAGCAGGAACTGTCGCAGGAGAGAAAGAGCGAGCTGGCCCACGCGAACCAGCTGCAGGTTGAGGTGATGAAAGGGCTGCAGTGCGGCGAGCCGGTCGAGCGGCTGCTGCTGAAGGCGCTCGAGAGCCTTGCGCTCAAGGACAACGATACCGTCTCCTTCCCGGAGGCCAAGAAAACGCTCATCGCCATCTACGGCGACGCCCTCGGCCAGCCCGTGCCGCTTGCGATTGAGCTCGAGGAGTTCGAGACGCGCCTGGCTCATCTCAAAAAGGCGTATGAGGAGGGCATGGAGACGGAGGCGAAGGATACCCAGGAGCGCGTCAAGAACGCAATCATGGCGCACGAAGCCCGGATCGAGCTCTTGCGCAAGCGGATTGGGCAGGCGTAAGATGGATGGTGTGTTTCGCTTTTCCACCCCCTTCGGGGACGGCTGGCTTGGGGAGAGCGGCGGGGCGCTGTGCGCGCTGCGCCTTGGCGAGCCGCCGGAGAACGTTCCGGAGCGGGAGACGCCGCTCGCGCGGACGGTCTGCGCCTGGCTCGCCGGTTATTTTTCCGGCTCGCGCGAGCCGTTTTCCGCCCCGCTTCTTCTAACAGGCACGCCGTTTCAGGAAGCGGTGTGGCGGGCTCTGCTCACGATCCCCTACGGGGAGACGCGCTCCTATGCCTGGCTCGCGGAGCAGGCGGGCAGCCCGCGCGCCTGCCGCGCCGCCGGAGACGCCTGCCGACGCAATCCCGTCTGGCTTGCGGTGCCGTGCCACCGCGCCGTCGGCTCAAACGGAGCGCTCACGGGCTACGCCGGAGGCCTTGCGATGAAGCGGGCGCTCTTATCCTTGGAAAGGGGAACAAGCTGAATGCTGTATCTCGGTTGTCATCTGTCCTCGTCGAAGGGCTTTCTGCACATGGGGAAGACGGCGCTCTCCATCGGAGCGAACACCTTCCAGTTTTTCACCCGCAATCCGCGCGGCAGCAAGGCAAAGGACCTCGATCCCGCGGACGCCGCCGCCCTGCTTTCGCTCATGCGCGAGCACGGCTTTTCGCAGATTGTGGCTCACGCGCCGTACACGCTCAACGCCTGCTCCGCCGCCCCCGAGACGCGGGAATTCGCGGAGCAGACCATGGCGGACGACCTCGCCAGGCTCGAATGCCTGCCCGGCGCGCTCTATAATTTCCATCCGGGCAGCCACGTGGGCCAGGGAGAGGAGGAGGGCGTGCGCCTCATCGCGGATCTGCTCAACCGCATCCTGCGCCCGGAGCAGCAGACGATCGTCCTTCTGGAGACGATGGCCGGCAAGGGCTCCGAGGTGGGCCGGAGCTTCGGGGAGCTGCGCGCCATCCTCGACCGCGTCGAGCTGCGCGACAAGCTCGGCGTCTGTCTCGACACCTGCCATGTCCACGACGCGGGCTACGATATCGTGAACGACCTCGACGGCGTGCTGCGCGAGTTCGACAGCGTGATCGGCCTTTCGCGCCTGCGCGCCGTCCATCTCAACGACAGCAAGAACCCGCGCGGCAGCCGCAAGGACCGGCACGAGAAAATCGGCAGGGGAGAGATCGGCCTTCCCGCCCTGGCGCGCGTGGTGCGTCATCCGCTCCTGCAGGGGCTGCCGTTCTGCCTGGAAACGCCGAACGAGCTGCCCGGCTACGCGGCGGAGATCGCCCTCTTGCGCGGCCTCTATGCCGGAGAGGAGGCTTCTGAAATCCCGGCGGAACGATGAAGCAGACGGCGCTCACCCGCACAGCTTTGCGGCGGGAGGGCGCTTTTTTTCGTTCGGCTTCTCTTTCCGGCTCAACGTCTTGAATGAACGCGCGTTTTTTGTTATACTATATCTGTATATTGCTTTTTCCCGCGGAAACCGGTGCGGGAAAGGGTATCCATCCTGAGAGGAAAGGCCCTGATACTATGGCAAAGGTTACGCTTCTGGCCCACACGCCGGAGCCGGAAAAGACGGTGGCCTCGGCGGCCAGGCTGTGCTATTCGCCCGCGACCATCGAGACGATCCGCGACGGCCTGACGGAGGAGAAAACCTCCTCCTTCGTGCACATGCTCGCCGAGATCGGCCACGAGAGCCCGATCGAGCACGCGAGCTTCACCTTCGGCATCGAGGGGGTGTCGCGCTCCTTCCTGGCGCAGATCACGCGCCACCGCATTGCCTCCTACAGCGTGCAGAGCCAGCGCTATGTGGCGGAGGATTCGTTCGAGTTCGTCGTGCCGCCGGAGATCGAGGCGATCCCCGAGGCCAGAGAGGAGTTCCTCGCCGCCATGCGCGAGGATCAGCTCCACTATGAAAAGCTGACGGCCCTGCTGCAGAAGAAGCACCGCGAGGAGCTTCTGCGCGAGGGGAAGACGGAGAAGGAGGCCGACCGCGCCGCGCAGAAGATGGCGATCGAGGACGCCCGCTTCGTCCTGCCCAACGCCTGCGACACGAAGATGATCTGCACCTTCAACGCGCGCTCCCTGCTCAACTTCTTCTCTCACCGCTGCTGCAACCGCGCGCAGTGGGAGATCCGGGACGTCGCCTGCCAGATGCTGGCCCTTGTGCGCGAGGTCGCGCCCCACATCTTTGAGAAGGCCGGCCCGCCCTGCCTGCGCGGCGCCTGCCCGGAGGGGAAGATGAGCTGCGGCAAGGCCGCCGAGGTGCGCAGAAGGTTCGGGGGAACGGAATGAAGGGGCTTTTGATCACCGTGGAGGGCCTTGACGGCAGCGGCAAGGGCACGCAGTCGAGGCTGCTGCTGGACGCGCTGCGGGAGAGAGAAATTCCCGCGCGCCTCGTCTCCTTTCCCGACTACGATCACCCCTCCTCGGCCCTGGTGCGCATGTATCTCTCCGGCGAGTTCGGCAGCGAGCCGGGGGATGTGAACGCCTATGCCGCGTCGTCCTTTTTTGCCGTAGACCGCTACGCGAGCTACCGCAAGTTCTGGCGCGCCGCCCTGCTGGCGGGCGAGTGCGTGATAGCGGATCGCTACACGACCTCCAATATGGTTTACCAGCTCACCAAGCTCCCCCGGGAGGAGTGGGACGCCTTCCTCTCGTGGGTCTGCGATTTTGAATACGGCAAGCTCGGCCTGCCGGAGCCCGGCTGCACCGTCTATCTCGACATGCCGGTGGAGGTCTCCCAGCGCCTTTTAAGCCGCCGCTACGAGGGGGACGAGTCGAAGAAGGACATTCACGAGAGCAGCCGCGCCTATCTCGAGGCCTGCCGCACCTCGGCGCTGTACGCGGCGGAGCGCTTCGGGTGGCGCATGATATCCTGCGCCGCGGGGGAGAAGCCGAAAACGGTGGAGGAGATTCACGGCGAGGCGCTGGCCGCCGTGGAGGAGGCCCTGCGCGGCGCGGAAAAACGCAACTGAATCATGAAGGAGGATGGCGGCCGCGGGCCGCAGAAAACGGTATGCTTTTGGATTTTCGTTATCCCGATCTGAACGACAGGGAGTGGGTGCAGCCCATTCTCACCGCGAGCGGGGGCCTTGGCAGCGAGTGCGCCTTCGGCACCATGTATATCTGGCGCTGGACATACCGCCGCCGCATCTGCCGCTACCGCGATTTCCTGCTCTCCGGCTTCGGACAGGAGCTGCATTCCTATGTGGTCCCGGAGGGAATCGGCGATCGCAGGGAGGCGGTGGAGGTGCTGATGGAGGACGCGCGCGAGCGCGGGATTCCGTTCCGCATGTGGGGCGTCACGCAGGAGACGCTCGAGGAGTTCGAGAGCCTGTTTCCCGGGAAATTTGATTACCTGCCCCTGCGGGACGATTTCGACTATATCTACCGCTCGGAGGACCTGATTTCGCTGGCCGGCCGCAAGCTGCACGGCAAGCGCAACCATCTGGCCCAGTTCAACCGCTCCTACCAGTGGACGTATGAGGACGTTACCCACGACAATTTCCGCGACTGCCTCGAGGTCGCCCACGCCTGGTGCCTGAAAAACGGCAGCTGCGGGGAGGACGGGAGAAGCGACGAGAACTGCGCCGTGGCCTGCGCCCTGCACAATTTCGACGCGCTGCGCATGAAGGGCGGCCTCATCCGCATCGACGGCAAGCCTGTGGCCTTCTCCATCGGCGAGGAGGTCAACCCGCGCTGCTTCGTCATCCATTTCGAGAAGGCGCTCGACGGCTTCAACGGCCTCTATCCGGCCATCAACCGCGAGTTTGCCGCCCACGCCCTCTCCGGCTACGAGTATATCAACCGCGAGGAGGACATGGGGATTGAGGGCCTGCGCAAGGCCAAGCTCTCGTACTACCCGGCCATTCTGCTCGAGAAATACATGGCGGTTCCCAAGGGGGAGACGCTGTGATTATGCGCGCGGCGCACGGCATGGAGCGCGGGCTGCGCGCCCTGTGGCAGGAGAGCTTTCACGAGGCGGCCCGCCCGGTGAACCTTTATCTGCGCAACGCCTTCCGCCCGGAAAACTGCCTTGTCGCCCTGTGTGAGGGAAAGCTCGCCTCGGCGGCGCATCTGCTGCCGTGCCGCGTGCTGCTGCCCGGCGGGGAGACGGCTCCCGCGCATTACGTTTACGCCGTGGCGACGTTCCCGCAGTTCCGCGGGCGAGGCCTCGTGCGCGAGCTGCTGCGGGAGGCGGAGCGGTACGGCGCTGCGCGCGGCGATCGCTTTTCACTTGTCCTTCCCGCCGACGAGGGCCTCATATCGCTCTACGCGAAGGCGGGCTATCTGCCGTATTGCTCCGTGCAGGAGCAGACGGTTCCCGCCGCGGCGCTGCGGGAGGCCGCCCGCGAGCCGGCCCCGGGAAGGCGGCTGGCCTCCTACAGCGCGCTCTGCCGCGCCCGTTCCCGTTTTCTCGCGGACAGGCCCGGCAGCGTCCTCTGGGACGCGAAAGCCTTCTTCTACGCGGTGGAGAGCGCCCGCCAGTACGGCGGCAGGCTTCTCACGGCGGGAGAGGGGGAGACGCTCTCCTGGGCGCTGTGCGGCGCGGCCGGCGACCGCTGCGACGTTGTGGAGTGGATGGCCCGCCCCGCGGCGCTGCCGGAGCTCTTCGGCCTGCTGCTGCGCGATTTTCCCGCCGCGTTGTACCGCTTCCGTCTGCCGGCGGGCCCAACGCCGCTGTTCCCGGCTTTTGCGTCTCAGCCGCGCCCCTTCGGCATGGCCAAGCCGCTCGGAGACGCCGGGCTGCCGCATATGGATGCTGAACGTCCGCCGTATCTCGGCCTGTCTCTGGACTGAAAGGGGAGAAGAAGCCATGGCAAAGGCAATTCTGATCTGCGGCAGGCTCTGCTCCGGAAAGAGCGCCTATGCCCATGCGCTCCGCCGGTCGCGGCGCGGCGCGGTGCTCTCCGTCGACGAGCTCCTCCTGCCTCTGCTCGGGCAGATGCCCGGTGAACATCTCGACGATTGTGCTGAGACGGTGCGCCGGATCCTCTTTCAAAAATCGCTCGAGCTCATCGAGTCCGGCATCGACGCGATTCTTGACTGGGGCTTCTGGACGAAGGCCCAGCGCGCCGAGGCCCGGTCGTTTTACGATTCGCACGGCGTTTCTGCCGAGTTCCACTATCTCGACGTCCCCGACGATGAGTGGAAGCGGCGCGTGCGCGGGCGGAACGATGCTGTGCTCGCCGGCAGCTGCTCCGCGTATTTCGTCGACGCGAATTTATTGAGTAAATTTGAAGGCCTGTTCGAGGCTCCCTCCCGCGGGGAGATGGACGTCTGGGTCGACGGGGGAGCGCTTTCCCCGCCGAGCTCCGAACCGGGCACATCACAATAGAAGAAACGGAGGACAAAGATATGATCTATGTATTTCTGGCAAACGGCTTTGAGGAGGTTGAGGCTCTCACCCCGGTCGACGTGCTGCGCCGCCTGGGCTGCGAGGTGAAAACCGTCGGCGTCGGCGGGCTGGAGATCACCGGCTCGCACGGGGTCACGGTGAAGGCCGATCTGCAGGAGAAGGACGTCGTCTCCGACGGCGTGGAGATGGTGGTCCTGCCCGGCGGCATGCCCGGCACGCTCAATCTCGAGAAGTCCCCGATCGTCCGCGCCGCCGTGGAGGCCGCCGCGAAGGACGGCGCCTGGGTGGCCGCCATCTGCGCCGCTCCCTCCGTCCTCGGTCACCTGGGCCTGCTCCAGGGCCGCACCGCCACCTGCTATCCCGGCTTTGAGCAGGAGCTCACGGGCGCGCAGACGACGGGAGCGCCCGTCGAGGTCAGCGGGAACTTCATCACCGGCCGCGGCGCGGGCGCGGCCATGGCCTTTGCCCTGAAGCTCGGCGCCGTCCTGTGCGGCGAGGAGAAGGCGCAGAAGGTCGGCGCCGCCATGTGCGTGCCCGGCTTATGAGCGCCTCCCGCCCGGCGCCGGCCCGGGATGGACGGCCGGCGCGCACGAGAAACATCAGGGAAGTGAAAAATTCGCTGCGTTTGAGCAGCCGCGCCTTCCGCGAGGGGATGGACGCGCAGGGGAAGGCGAAGGCGGATCAGGCCATTCTGCACCGCCTGGTCTCGCTGCGCGAGTACGGCGAGGCGCAGTGGATCTACACCTATGTAAGCAAGACGATAGAGGTCGATACCCTCGAGCTGATCCGCCGCGCTCTCGCCGCCGGCAAGCATGTGGCCGTGCCGCGCTGCGTGCCTGGCACCAGAGAGATGGAGTTTTACGAGATCCGCTCTCTGGAAGAGCTCGCCCCCGGGGCCTTCGGCGTGCTCGAGCCGGTGCCCGGCCGGTCCCGCCTCATGGAGGAGGATACCGGCGGGCTCTGCGTGGTGCCGGGGCTGAGCTTTGACTCGCAGGGCTACCGCCTCGGCTACGGAAAGGGCTATTACGATCGCTTCCTCTCGCGCTTTCACGGCGTGACGGTGGGAGCGTGCTACAACGGCTGCGTGCGCCGGATGCTTCCGCACGGCTACTTCGACAGGCCGGTGGACATTCTGGTGACGGAGTGCGCAATCCGCAACATTTCCCAAGGCGAATCCCGCCCCGGAAACGGAGGGAGGAAAAAACATGAACGATAACAGGAACAGCAGCCGGCCGTCCTCTCCCCCAGAGGAGGAGCTCAGCCGCCGCCTGCGCGAAAAGCGCCTGCACAATTTCTCTCTGAATATTGCTGAAGAGGAATTGGGGGACACGCCGGAGGCGGAGGAACCCGATTCCTTGAACAGCTACAGCGATCCTTCCGTGGAGCGCGAGCAGACGGCCCAGGCCTCCCGCACGGCCAAGCAGACCAAAAAGCGCGCCGCCCGCGCCCACGACGCCCGCAACAAGGAGAAGAGGAAGGGGAACCGTCTCTTCTTCCGCGTGATCTGGATCGTCATGGTGGTGCTCGTCTCCTTTCTCGCCGGCCAGTACGCCGTCGACGGCATCAACGACATGCTGGCAACCGGCCGCGACGCGGTGGAGGTGACGGTGGATCTTCCCGTCGACCCGACGACGGAGGAGGTGGCCGACATTCTGGAGGAGAAGGGCGTGATTCAGGAGAAGACCTTCTTCAAAATCTACGCCATGTTCACGAATTCGAGCGAGTACTACAGCAACGGCACCTTCAAGCTCGACACCTCCATGGACTATCAGGCGATCATCAACGCCCTGCAGCGCACCTCGAACCGCCTCGACACCGTGCGCCTGATGATCCCCGAGGGCACGAGCGTGGTGGAGCTGGCCTCGCTGCTGGAGACAAACGGCGTCTGTGCGGCCTCCGATTTCCTCGCCGCCGCCAACACCACAGAGCTCGACGAGAGCTATGAGGTGCTCGGCTTCATCGAGGACAGGGGAACGCGCTACTATCACCTCGAGGGCTATCTGTTCCCCGATACCTATGATTTCTATCAGAACGACGACGTGACCTCCGTCATCATGAAGCTTGTCAACAACGCGGGCAAGAAGCTGTTGGACGACGAGATTCAGGAGCAGGTGGAGGCTTCCGGCATGACGTTCGACGAGGTGCTGACGCTGGCCTCGATCATCCAGATGGAGGCTGCGGACACCGATGACATGTACATGGTCTCCTCCGTCCTGCACAACCGTCTTGAGGACGGCGCGCAGTATGATATTTTTACCCTCGACTGCGACTCCACCTCCTATTACCCGTACCGCACGAAGGAGAGCGTGCCCGAGGCGCAGCGCGAGACGTTCACAAGCACCTACAACACCTACACGGTCAGCGGGCTGCCCGCCGGGCCGATCTGCAATCCCGGTCTGGACGCGATCGACGCCGCGCTGAACCCGCAGGCCACGAACTATTACTACTTCTGCCACGACGCCGACGGCAACGCCTACTATGCGGTGACCGCCGCCGAGCATCAGCAGAACCTGGTGGAGGCTGGTCTGCGCTGATGAGGAAACCGGAGGTTCTGGCTCCAGCAGGCGACATGGAGCGCCTGCGGGCCGCCCTGCGCTTCGGGGCGGACGCCGTTTATCTGGCGGGCACGGAGTTCGGCATGCGCTCCGCCCCCGCGAATTTCACCATGGAGCAGCTCGAAGAGGGCTGCCGGCTGGCCCATGCGCAGAACGTGCGCGTCTATCTGACATGCAACACCATCCCGCGCTGCGATGAGCTCGGGCGGCTGCCCGGCTTCCTCCGCGGCGCGCAGGAGGCCGGGGTTGACGCCTTCATTGTCACCGATCTCGGCGTGCTGGAGCTGGCAAGGCGGTATGCCCCGCAGGTGGAGCTGCATATCTCCACCCAGGCGGGCGTGGCGAACTGGGCGTCGGCGAACGCCCTGCACCGCCTGGGCGCCTCGCGCGTCGTCCTGGCGCGGGAGCTCTCCCTCGCGGAGATCGCCGAGCTGCGGGCGCACACCCCGCCGGAGCTCGCCATCGAGGCCTTTGTGCACGGCGCGATGTGCATGAGCTTTTCCGGCCGCTGCCTGCTCTCAAACTATCTGACGGGCCGCGACGCCAACCGCGGCGACTGCGCCCAGCCCTGCCGCTGGAAATATGCCCTCGTCGAGGAGAAGCGCCCCGGCCAGTATATGGAGATTGAGACGGCGGGGGAGGGCTCCTACATTCTCAACTCCCGCGATATGTGCATGATCGACCACATCCCGGAGCTCGTGCAGGCGGGCGTGACAAGCCTGAAAATCGAGGGCCGCGCCAAGTCGCCGTACTATGTCTCCGTCATCACCAACGCCTACCGCCGCGCCGTCGACTGGTGCTTCGATCATCCGGGCGAGCCGCTGCCCGCCTGGATCCGCGGGGAGACGGAGAAGATCAGCCACCGCCCGTACAGCACGGGCTTCTACTTCGGCGCGGAGCCGGGGCAGGAGACGGTGCACGGCGGCTACGTGCGCGACTGCGAGGTGATCGCGCTCTGCGACGGGCGCGAGGGCGGCGATCTGCTGCTCACCCAGAAGAACCGCTTCTTCCGCGGCGACGTCGCCGATGTCCTTGAGCCGGGCCGCGAGCCGTATCCTCTTTTGCTCGACGCGATTTTCGACGCGGACGGCGTGCCGATTGCCTCTGCGCCGCACCCCGCCATGCGGGTACGCCTGCGCTCAGACGTGCCCGTCGCCCCCGGCGCGATTCTGCGCGCGCGCACGCGGACGGGCGATACATAAAACAGAAGAGAGCCGGACACGCTATCCGTATCCGGGCGAAAACGGGAGGACGCGCCGCGTCCTCCTTTTTTCGCCGTCAAAAGGGGGAATCGCTGTGGAACGGCGTGTGGCAGGCTTTTTCGGCGTGGTGACGCTCGGGTTCCTGATCTGCTGCCTGAGCATCTACACCGTCTCGAGCGGCGAGCTGCTGGCGGAGACGGCGCAGCGGCAGAGCGTCTACCGGCTCACCGTCAGCGAGACGAGGGGCACGATCTACGACTGCAACCTTCTGCCGCTGACGGGGGAGACGGAGCGCTTTGTGGCGGCGGTGGCTCCCGGCGTGCAGACGGCGGCCGATCTCAGCCGCGCTCTCGGGGCGGACGGCGTGGCGGAAATCACCTCCCTGCTGCAGGATGGCAGGCCCTTCGCGCTCTCGCTGCCTTCGAACGTCTCGGGGGAGGGGATCCTCACCTTCCGCGTGCCCGACCGCTATAGCGGGGAGGAGCAGCTCGCCGCCCACGCCATCGGCTACCTCGACGGCTCCGGCCACGGCGTGGCCGGAGTGGAGAAGGCATACGACGAGTTCCTCTCCGCACAGTGCGGGGAGATCGCCGTCACCTACCAGGTGGACGCCCTGCACCGCGCCCTGGCCGGGGAGAGCGAGACCGTCTCCGACACCTCCGCCCTCGGCAGGGCCGGGCTTGTACTCACGATTGACAAGCGCGTGCAGCGGCTCGCCGAGGAGGCGGCGCGTGAGCTGCTGACGAAGGGCGCCGTCCTCGTGGTGGAGGTGCCCGACTGCGAGATCCGCGCCATGGTGAGCCTGCCGTCCTTTGACCCCGACGATCTCGCCCCGTCGCTCGACGACGAGGACTCCCCGCTGCTCAACCGCTGCCTCGCGCCGTACAGCGTCGGCTCCGTCTTCAAGCTTGTCTCCGCCGCCGCGGCCCTCGAGGCCGGGCTGCCTCCCGACACCGCCTACACGTGCACGGGCGGCATCCAGGTCGCGGACGGCGTCTTCCGCTGCTACGACGGTGAGGCGCACGGGGAGGAGGACATGCGCCTGGCTATCGCGAATTCCTGCAACACGTACTTTGTGAACCTGATGCAGCAGGTTGATCCCTCGCTCTTTCTCACCATGGCGCGGCGGTTCGGCTTCGGCTCCTCCACGCAGCTCGCGCCCGGCTATGTCTCGAGCGCCGGCGTGCTCCCCACGGAGAGCTCCCTGCAGGTGAAAAAGGCGCTGGCGAACTTCTCCTTCGGCCAGGGGGAGCTGACGGCCACGCCGCTGCAGATCGCCGCCATGGTCAACGCCATCGCCTCGGGCGGGGAGTATGCCGCGCCCTCGCTCGTGGAGGGGACGGTCGACGCGGGGCTCAACGTGCTCTCGCTGGCCCAGCGCCAGGAGCCGGAGCGCGTCCTGAGCGCCTACCATGCCGCCCTGCTGCAGAATTTCATGCGCGCCTCCGTGGAGGAGGGCACCAGCGAAAAATACGCCCCGGCCCACGGCGGGGCGGGCGCCAAGACGGCCACGGCGCAGACGGGACGCTACGGCGAGGACGGCGTCGAGCAGGTGCACTCGTGGTTCGCGGGCTTTTATCCGTATGACGAGCCGCGGTATGTGATCGTCGTCTTCTCCGAGACGGGCACGGGAGGCGGCCCGGCCTGCGGTCCCGTCTTTCAGCGGATCGCAGACGGGCTCTGGGACCTGGGCCTTGTGCCGTGAGCGCCAAAATGCCCGAACGGGCTGCCGCAAACGGGGAAAGTCTGTCGCTTTTAGCGGTTGACAAGCGGAGAAAATCCGGCTATAATTTTGTTTGTTTCATAGGGCAGCAACGCATCATTCCAGGTGGCGTAGCGTGCCAAAAAATTTTTTGTGAGATGATCCAAAAAGCGCAGGCAATCCTTGCCGGATTGGCGAGCATTTTTGGGAAATATCACGGAAAATTTTGGCGCGACATGCCGCCTGAGCCCCAAGGCGCGAATGGTGCGGTGTTGCCATAAAAGCTTTCCGGCCGCGGTGCGGCGGGGGAGCATACGGCGCTGAAGGGAAGCGCGCCGCGCGGATTCGCTGCAGAGAGGCCCTTGCCCCATGGAGTGGGGCGCTGCGAGAGGGCTGCGAGGGGAGCGCGGAGGCGGCCGTCCCGGAGCCCCGTGCGAGGAGCACGGCGTTTTCCGCGTTAAGGAGTCAAGAGCGGCGCCTGATGGCGCAATTTGGGTGGTACCACGGGTTTCCCCGTCCCATGAGGGAGGGGGAAGCCCTTTCTTTTTGCGCGGCGCGGGGCCGAAAATATGTGAGGATAAGGAGACGGTCTATCAATGCAGTGGACAGGATTAAACGAACTGAGAGAAAAGTATCTTTCGTTCTTTGAGAGCAAGGGGCATCTGCGCCTGCCGAGCTTCTCGCTCATCCCGAAGGACGACAACAGCCTTCTGCTCATCAACTCCGGCATGGCGCCGATGAAGAAGT
>CALWRP010000054.1 GCA_944383955.1 uncultured Clostridia bacterium | reverse complement strand
AGAATTTACATCCCCGAATTTATGCGGCTTAGGCACGCCCCCGCCCCGGAGAGCAGGGACGCCGGCGGCATGGAGGAAAACACCGCCGCCTCCGGCGCGCCGGAGGAGCCCGCCCCCGCCCAGGAGGACGGGCGCTTCGTGCCCTCCACCAGCCCGGCCGCCGCTGCCCCCGGCCCCGCCCCCGGCCCGGACGCCCCCATCGGCCACAGCCCCGACGAGCCCCTGCAGGACGCCGCGCAGCCGCTGCGCGACGACTGGGAGGAGCTCATCCTCACGCGGGAGGAGCCTGCCCCGCCCGTCTCCGGGCCGCAGCAGAGCGCTCCCGTGCCGCCCGCCCCGCCGGAGGAGCCCTGGGGCGCGCCGCCGCCTCCTCCGGTGCAGCGCCGCGCCGAGCCGGGCTCCGTGGATGATGCGCAGGGAGCGCAGGCTCCGCACGCGCGCGCCTGGCAGTCTTCCGGGGCGGCTCCCTCCGGCGCTTACGGCCAGCCGCACGCGGGCCCCGGCACGCCTTATCCGCCCCCGCCTGTTCCGCCGCCGTATGCGGCCTACGGCCAGCCCGGAGCCTACGGCCGGCCCGGAGCCTACGGCCGGCCCGGCGTCTACGGCCAGCCCGGCCCCTATGCCCCTTACGGCGCGGGAGCCTGGCGGCAGCCTCCGGCTCCGCCCGCGGGGCAGCCGCATCCGTGGCAGCAGCCGGGCTTCGGCGGCATGCCGCCCTACGCTCCCTACGGCCAGCCGGCGGCCCCGGCCAGGCCGCGTCCCCGCGCCAAAACGCGCGCCGGGGTGCGGGTGTTCCTGGTGGTGCTCGGCGTGCTGGTGCTGGCCTCGCTCGTCGGCATCGGGGCTACGATCGTCAACCGCTCGCTCGCGGGCATGAGCGCGGACGATTTCCCCGGCAATTCCGTTGAGGACTGGCAGGACACGCCCTACTTCCCCTTTGACCCGGACGGCGGCGAGGGGGACGGCTGGCTGCCGGACGGGAGCGGGGAATCCGAGCCCGAGCTCCCGGGCAACCTGCCTGAGCTGATCTACGCCCAGGAGGGCATCACCATCCGGCAGAAGCCGGAGGGAGAGCCGCTCTCCGCAGTGGAGATTTACGAGCGCAACGTCGACTCCGTCGTCGGCGTGACGGCGCAGTATGACGGCGAGATGAGCCAGGGCTCCGGCATTGTGCTCACCGAGAACGGCTATCTCGTCACCAACGCCCACGTGGTGCTCTACACGAGCGAAAGCCTGGTGACGGTCAAGCTGCACGACGGCACGGAGTATCCGGCGATTGTGGTGGGCTACGAGGAGGATTCCGACCTGGCCGTGCTGCGCATCGACGCCACAGGCCTGACCCCGGCGGAGCTCGGCGACGCCTCTGAGCTTCAGGTGGGCGAGGAGGTCTTCGCCATCGGCAACCCCGGCGGCGACCGCTACGGCAGCACCCTCACCGGCGGCTACGTGTCGGGCCTCAACCGCGAGCTCGAGAAGAGCGTGGCCAACGGCCTGACCTATATCCAGACGGACGCGGCCATCAACCCCGGCAACTCCGGCGGCGCGCTCGTGAACGGCTACGGCCAGGTGGTGGGCATCAACTCGAACAAGGTCGTCTCCACCTCCTATGAGGGCATCGGCTTCGCCATTCCCATCAGCGAGGCCTCGAAGATCATCGACGACCTGATGACGAAGGGCTATGTCACCGGCCGCGGACGGCTCGGCATCACGGCCCGCACCGTCACCGAGCTGCAGGCCGAGACCTCCGGCATTCCCGTCGGCGTGCTGATCGTCTCCGTCGACGAGGACAGCCCGCTCAAGGGCATCGCCTTCGCGGGCGACATCATCACCGAGGCCGCCGGCGAGGAGATCACCTCCCTCGACGACCTTTACGCCGTCCTGCGCACCCACGGCGGCGGCGAGCGCATCACCGTCACCATTTATAATCCCGGCACGGCCGAGACGAAGAGCAGCGAAACCCAGTATACCATCGAGCTGCTGGCCGACACCGGCGAGACACAGAACTGAGACTCACACCTTGAGGAAGGAAGGAACAACCACATGATTCGCATTGGTATTTTCGGTTACGGAAACCTCGGGCGCGGCGTGGAGAGCGCCATCCGCCAGAACGAGGACATGGAGCTGTGCGCCGTCTTCACGCGGCGCGGCCCGGCAGGCGTGCAGATCCGCACCCCCGGCGTGCCGGTGTGCGCGGCGGACGAGCTTCCCGCCTGGAAGGACAGGCTTGACGTGCTGATTCTCTGCGGCGGCAGCGCCACCGACCTGCCGGAGCAGACGCCGCGCTGCGCCGCCCTGTTCAACGTGGTGGACAGCTTCGACACGCACGCGAAGATCCCGGAGCATTTTTCCGCCGTCGACGAGGCCGCGAAGGCCTCCGGACACACGGCCCTCATCTCCTGCGGCTGGGATCCGGGCCTCTTCTCGCTCAACCGCGTGTACGGCGAGGCCGTTCTCCCGCAGGGCGCGAGCTACACGTTCTGGGGCAAGGGCGTCAGCCAGGGCCACTCCGACGCCATCCGCCGCATCAGCGGCGTGAAGGACGCCCGCCAGTACACGATCCCGGTCGAGAGCGCCCTGGAGGCCGTGCGCGCCGGCAAGGCCCCCGCGCTCACCACGCGCGAAAAGCACACGAGAGAGTGCTTCGTCGTCGCCGAGGAGGGCGCAGATCTCGCCCGCATCGAGCGGGAAATCAAGACCATGCCGAACTACTTCGACGAGTACGACACAACGGTCCACTTCATCTCCGAGGAGGAGCTCCAGCGCGACCACGCCGGCATTCCCCATGGCGGCTTCGTCCTGCGCAGCGCCAAGACCGGCTGGAACGGCGAAAGCACCCACGTCATCGAGTACAGCCTGCGCCTCGACTCCAACCCGGAGTTCACCTCCAGCGTCCTCGTCGCCTACGCCCGCGCCGTCTCCCGCCTCGCCGCGCGCGGCGACTGCGGCTGCAAAACCGTCCTCGACGTTCCCCCCGCCCTGCTCTGCCGCCAGTCTCCCGAGGAGCTCCGCCAGCTTTTTTTGTAAAAAAAGCTGGGCAAAAAAACCTTCGGCCCGCGCGGAGGCTTGATGGTTCCGGAAGCCGGCCCGCGCGGGACGGTCTGTCCCCGCTCCCGAAGCGGGCGAAGCCGGATGAAATCTGTAAAATAAACCATCCACCGTTTGTAATGATTGCTTGGGAGGCGATCCGATGCTCGAATTCAAATTTGACACGCAGCTTCTGATTGAGGGAACCGGCCTCAACGAGGACGAGATCCACGACTACATCATGCAGAACATTCCCGGCGACTGCCTGATTGCCGCGGGCGACGACGAGATCATCAAGATTCACTTCCACACGAACACGCCGTGGAAGGTCCTTGAATACTGCGCCTCGAAGGGCGATATCTTCGACGTCGTCGTCGAAAACATGGAACGCCAGGAAAACGGCCTGGAAGGCTGAGGAAGCGCGGCGCGGCTGCGGCCGCGCGAGGGAAGAAGTAATAGGGAATAGGGAAGAAGTGTGGTGGCGCGCCGAAGGCGCGCGAATGGATAGGGGTGCGGCCCTCTGTCAGTTTGGGGCGATCGCTGCACCACAGCTCCGCCCGTTCCCCATCAAGCCCCATCGCAGCCCGCGACCCATACCTAACGCCGCCTCCTTAGCATAAGCAGCAACGCGGGCACAAAGAATATTTTCTCGCACCGAGGTTCGCCGCGGGACGCGGCGTGCGCGAAATGCCGACCGCAGGTCCGCGGGCGCATAGCAAGACCCCTTTGCGGTGCTGGCCGCAAAGGGGTCGATTTCTTATACCGAGGTGTGCAGCCGGAGGCTGCGTGCGCGAAATGCAGCCCGCAGGGCCGCAGGTCAGTCTGCGTACTTGTCGTTGTCGTTCCAGGCGTACATCTTGCGGAGCTCGGCGCCGACTTCCTCGAGCTGGTGGGAGGCGGCGATGCGGCGGCAGGCGTTGAAGTGGGCGCGGCCGTTCTTGTTCTCGGCGATCCACTTGGAGGCGAAGGTGCCGTCCTGAATCTCGGAGAGGATCTTCTTCATCTCCTTCTTGGTGTCCTCGGTGATGAGGCGCTTGCCGGTCTCGTAGTCGCCGAACTCGGCGGTGTCGGAGATGGAGTAGCGCATCTTCTTGAAGCCGCCGTTGTAGATGAGGTCGACGATGAGCTTCATCTCATGGATGCACTCGAAGTAGGCGTTCTCGGGAGCGTAGCCCGCCTCGACGAGCGTCTCGAAGCCGGCCTGCATCAGAGCGGTGACGCCGCCGCAGAGGACAGCCTGCTCGCCGAAGAGGTCGGTCTCGGTCTCGATCTTGAAGGTGGTCTCCATCAGAGCCGCTCTGGCAGCGCCGATGCCCGCGCCGTAGGCGAGGCCGAGGTCGAGGCAGTGGCCGGTGTAGTCCTGCTGCACGGCGATCAGAGCCGGAACGCCCTTGCCCTCAACGAACTCGCTGCGGACGGTGTGGCCGGGGCCCTTGGGGGCGATCATGAAGACGTCGACGTTGGCCGGGGGAACGATCTGGCCGAAGTGGATGTTGAAGCCGTGCGCGAAGGCGATGGCCTTGCCCTCGGTGAGGTTCGGGGCGATGTCCTTCTTGTACATGTCGGCCTGGCGCTCGTCGGGGATGAGGATCATGATGATGTCGGCGGCCTTGGTCGCCTCGGCGACGGTCATGACGGTGAGACCGGCCTTCTTGGCGCGCTCCGCGCTCTTGCTGCCCTCATAGAGGCCGACAATCACGTTGACGCCGCTGTCGTGCAGGTTCAGCGCATGGGCATGGCCCTGGCTGCCGTAGCCGATGATGGCGACGGTCTTACCCTTGAGGACGTTGATGTCGCAGTCCGCGTTGTAATAAATCTTAGGCATAGCTGTTTTCCTCCTTGCCTTGCGGCAACAGTTTTATTGAAGAACGAAACCTCGCGGGGAGCGGGGTTGGGCCTTTCACAAAATTATTTCTTGCCCGAGGGGGCGGTCACGCCGGAGCCCTTCTCGAGGGCGATGGTGCCCGCGCGGCAGATCTCCTTGATGCCGAACGGGTGCAGAAGCGCGATGCACGTCTCCGTCTCCTCCGCCGTGGCGGCGAGCTGGAGCGTGAGGCTGTTCGTCGTGACGTCGACAATGCCGGCGTTCATGAGCTGGGCGATCTGCATGATCTCGAGGCGCTGCTTGGTGTTGCAGTTCACCTTGATGAGCGACAGCTCGCGGCTGATAAACGCCTCGGGCTGAAGCACCTTGACCTTGATGACGGGAATCACCTTGTTGAGCTGCTTCTCCACCTGCTCGACGATGTACTCGTCGCCGTTGACGACGATCGTCATGCGGGAGATATCGGAATGCTCCGTCACGCCCACGGCCAGGCTGTCGATGTTGAAGCCGCGGCGGGCGAAGAGGCCGGCCACCTTGGAGAGGACGCCGGGCTGGTTTTCCACAAGAACGGAAAGGGTGTATTTCATCGCCGGAGCCTCCTTCCTCAAATACTCGGCACGTCGGGATCGACGGTGCAGACCAGAATGAAGGGGCCGTCCGTCTCGAGCATCTTCACGGCGAGCTCCTTCGCCTCCTCGTTCGTGGCGGCCCGGGCGGCGGGGATGCCGTAGGCCTCCGCGAGCTTGACAAAATCAGGGTCGCCCTTGAGCACGGTGGCCATGTAGCGCTTGCCGTAGAGCCGGTCCTGGAACTCCTTGACCATGCCGAGGCGGCCGTTTTCCATGACGATGATCTTCACCGCCGCGCCCTCCTGGCAGAGGGTGCCGAGCTCGCACATGCTCATCTGGAACGAGCCGTCGCCGAACACGGCCACCACCTGGCGGTGGGGCTTGGCGAGCTTCGCGCCGATGGCGGCGGGGACGGAATAGCCCATGGTGCCGAGGCCGCCGCTCGTGAGGAAGCGGCCCTCCTTGACGTTGAAGTTGCGCGCCGCCCAGATCTGGTTCTGGCCGACGTCCGCAACGAGGATCGCGTTGTCCTGCATCATGCGGGAGAGATCGCGGATGAAGACGCGCGGCTCGACGCTGTCAGTGCGCGGCTCCCCGCGGCTGGGATAGGTTTTCTTGTAGCCGAGCGTCTGATCGAGCCACTCCTTGGGCACGGTGTTCTTCACCTGGTCCGCGAGCGCCCGCATCACAATGCGGATGTCGCCGACGATCGGGATATCGACCGGCATATTCTTGCCGATCTCGGCGGGATCGATGTCGATGTGAATGACGACGGCCTTCTCGGCGATCTGCTGGGGAGCGGAGACGGCCCGGTCGCCGACGCGCGCGCCGCAGAGGATCACGAGGTCGGCCTCCTTCATGGCGCGGTTGGCGCTCGAGCGGCCGTGCATGCCGATCATGCCGAGGTAGTACGGGTTGTCCATGGGAATGACGCCAATGCCCATCATCGTGGCGCAGACGGGAATGCCGCTGTTTTTCGCGAAGTCGATGAGCTCCTCGCGCGCGCCCGCGAGCACCACGCCGCCGCCGCAGCAGATCACGGGCCGCTCGGCCTTCTCGATGGCCTCGAGCGCCTTGCGGATCTGAATCGCGTGGCCCTGGGTGCGCGGCTTGTAGCCGATGATGGCGGCCTTCTCCGGATAGACGAACTCCGGAATCTCCGCCTGCTGAATGTCGACGGGTACGTCGATGAGGACGGGGCCGGGGCGGCCGGTGGAGGCGATGTGAAACGCCTCCTTGAAGATGCGGGGGAGCTCCTCCGCCCGCTTGACAAGATACGAGTGCTTGGTGAAGGGCTCGCAGGCGCCGGTGATGTCGGCCTCCTGGAAGACGTCGCGGCCGAGCAGTTCCGAATTGACCTGCCCCGTGATGGCCACGAGGGGAATGCTGTCCATGTACGCCGTGGCGATGCCGGTGATGAGGTTCGTCGCGCCGGGGCCGGAGGTGGCGATGCACACGCCGGGCTTGCCGCAGGAGCGGGCATAGCCGCTGGCAGCGTGGGCCGCGTTCTGCTCCTCGCGCACCAGAACATGGCGAATCTTCGATTGATAGAGGAAATCATAGAACGGGCAGATCGCTGCGCCCGGATAGCCGAAGGCCAGCTCTACGCCCTCAAGCTCCAGACATTTCACCATCATTTCCGCGCCGCTGATCATGGGGCACCATCCTTTCCATATGATTTGCCTCGCAGCCCGACGGGCCGCGGGATGGAAAAGCCGAGCCGGACACCACTCATTATAAAAGCAATTGCGGTCTCCGTCAAGACTTTATCGCGCTAATAAGTTGAATCCGCGAAATCCTCTTTTTGGCGGTTTCGCTGCCTGCCGCGCCGCCCTGCGGGCGGGCCGGGAAGGCGGCCGCGCGCCGGACCGGCGGGAGCGGAGAAAAAGAGGAAAAAGAAAAGCCCGCCCCAAGCGTATTGCTTAGGGCGGACTGAAAATCCGCGGTACCACCTAACTTCGGGGAAAGCTCCCCGCACTCTGCCGGCGGGCAGACTGCCAGCCGCCGCCCCGGTAACGGAGGGGGACGCCGCCGGAGCCTACTGGGGAACCCGTTCGGTCCGGAGCTCGAGGGCCACGTTCGGCGGGCGCGTCACGGAGCTTTCCAGCAGCCAGCTCCTCTCTTGGCATCGGCGCGCGCTTACTATTCCCTGTCAAAGCTTTTTGTCTGATTTCCCATTATTTTACCGCGTTCAATGGGAATTGTCAAGAGGGTTTCACAAAAAGATGTATGACTTCACAAAAAGAGGTATGACCTCAGGCCGTCGGGGGAGGGGGTGTACTCAAAGCGAGATCTCCGCCATAAACTGTTCAACCAGTTCATACACACTGGTATATGGGTTCATATCAGCAATGTCGGCAAAAACAGTTTTTCCCTGCTCCGCATAACGTTTTTTCAAAGCTGTTGCATGGCGAATGGCTTTTTCCACGCTTCCGTTTTGAATGATTTCACGCGTTTTCCCTTGGCTGCCTTTCTCATATGTGTTTCGCAGATGGCTGGTAAGCCTGCGATAAGTCTCTGCCTTTGTGATTCTGCTGTCGATATCCTCAAAATGCATGAGCAGCCAAGTTTCAAAAAGATAATTGGAGACAAGCAGATGATAGGAAGCGGCATCTTGGATGACGCTCTGAATATTTGGCGGATCATCGCAGTCAAAAGCGAGATACTTTTCAAAGAACGCATATTTTCGGCTGTTTTCTTCATTGTCAAAAAACCGATTGGCATAGTTCAAAACCGTCCTGGCGTTGCCATCAGCACTTTCAACAACCACTTCCAGCTCTGTATATTTATCGGTATTCAGAATCTGAGCAAAGTAATCAAAATAATATTTTTCCGAATTCCCTTCGCAGAAGATTAGAATCTTACCGATATGCAGCCGCTTTGTCTCCGAGAGGCGCTCTGGAGAAAGCAATGTGCGTCCCGTTTTACTCACCCCCAAACAGCTCATCGGTGTGGAAAACCGGAATGGCTCCATATTTTCCCTGCAAATAATCTTTTCCAAACGAAGCGTCTTCTCGTACCTTCAAATCAGAAAGCGAATACAAGCTTGACTCCCCACGGGCATTTTTCTCAACAAATACAATCTCATCCCGTCTCCTCCGCCTTGTTAACAAAGAAATATCGTGAGTCGTAAAGATCAACTGCGCTTGATGATTTTTTGAAGAACAGAAAAGATCGACGATCAAATTCGTCAACAGAGGGTGGAGCTTTGCTGATAGTTCGTCCACAATCAGCACACCGCCTTGTTCAATTACCTCAAGCATTCTCTGAATGTAAGAAAGAAAACGCAGTGTTCCCCCGGATTCCTGCTGGAGGTCAAGCAACTTCTCACCCGTCAGATTTCCCGCTTCATCATAAACATCATGAACGGTGCGAATAATATGACGCTCCTCCTTTTTGCCGGTATCCTCTCGCAAAATGGTTTCAGTCTGAACATCCAACCGTTTGATTCCAATATCGATAGCGCGCAGGTATTGCTCAACTTTCGCACGAAAAAGGTTGTTTTCGATCAATTCATTTGACAAGCCGACCATAGCGCCTAAATTTTTGACCGAGGGATCAAAAAAGATTTCTGTAAAGACATGAAAATCATTTTGAAAAAAAGCTGTAAAATCCCCAAGAAGTTGTTCTTTAGGAGCTTCCTCGAGAAAAAAATCCAAGACAGAAAGATACAAACGTTCAACCGGAACCTTGTTATAATCCTTCAGTTCATCCTTATACTGCTTTCCAAAGCTCAGCTTCTGCTCTTCGCGTTCAAACACCTTTTGGTCGTCAATGTAAAACCATTCGCTTTGTATTTTTTTTGGCGAACAAACAAATCCATACTGGAACATTTTTCCGCCTCGCAGGAAAATAATCTCGAATTCCGACTCGTCGTTCCCTTTATCTGCAAGAGCAAAGGGCTGCAAGCGCAGAGGAAGACGGAGAGAAACGGTATTTTCTTCGGATATATCAGACTCCATTCGCCCACTCTGGAAAAACTGAGAAAAAATGTAGCGTTCAAAAAAGAACATAGCAGAAATGAAATTGGACTTTCCCGAAGCGTTTGCACCATAGAGTAACGTTATCTTCAACAGACGCAGCCTTTCATTTACGGAAATCACATGAGATGGATGCTGCACATACGAGGTTGCCCGCATGTCGAGAATAGTTTCCTCCCTAAAAGACATGTAATTCTTTACCTTGAACATCAAAAGCATTCGGAATTCTCCTTTCCGCAAAATGAAAAATGGTATTCCAACTCCAGTATACCGGAATGCACTTATTCTGTTCAAGAGAAGAATCGAAATTTTCAAATTTTTTACAGAATCAGCCGCGAATAACGGTGAAAACGGGAGGGTATTATCGAAAAAAACGAGAATCAGGAAAATCTGCCTTTGATTGTCAAGTACCCCTTTCACAAAAAGAGGTATGACCTCAGGCCGTCGGGGGATGCAGCCGCGCCGAGAGAGCCCTCGCCCGCGAGCTCCGCGGCCGTCCCGTAGCCGTAGGCAGCGCCGAGAAACGCCGCTCCGGCCTCGCGCGCGCCCTCGCGGTCATACTGCGTGTCGCCGATCATCACGGCCTGCGCGGGAGCGACGCCCAGCCCGGCACAGGCCGCCTCGATGAGGCCGCGCTTGCCCATGCCCTTTTCGTCCTCCCGGTTGCCGGAGAGAAAGTCGACCCGCTCCAGAATCCCGAAGCTCTCGCACACGGCGCGGGCCATCCCCGCGGGCTTGGCCGTGGCGACGGCCAGCTTCACGCCGGCGGCGCGCAGGTCGTCGAGCAGCGGCAGAATGCCGGGGTAGACGGAGCACTCGAGGAAGCCGCCCTCCCTGTAGTGCTTCCGGTAGCGCTCCACGGCCTCCTCCGCCTGCTCCGGCGTGAGGCCGCAGAACTCCGTGTAGCTGTACCACAGCGGCGGGCCGATGAAGCGGCGCAGCGTCTCCCCGTCCGGGATGGGCAGGCCCATCTCCTCCAGCGAGAGGCGCACGCAGTGCAGAATGCCGGGGTGCGATTCGGTGAGCGTGCCGTCGAGGTCGAACAGGACGGCGGCAAACCGCGGCGTCACGGCTTCTTCGGCAGGCGGGCCTCGGCCTTCGCGGGGAAGGTCGCCGCCTTCACGGAGACGCGCTCATGCGTGCCGGTGGCAATCACGCCCGCGTCGTCGTGCGCCTCGAGCGTGAAGCGGAAGACGCGGCCCTCCTGAGAGACCAGCGTCGCCGTGGCGGTGACGTGCGCGCCCGGCGCGGTGGGGGCGTCGTGGGAGAGGGAGAGCTTCGTGCCGACGGTGGTGATGCCCTCCTCGAGGTATTTCTGGGCCAGCAGGGTGGCGGACTGCTCAAACAGCGCCGCCACAGCGGGCGTCGCGAGGACCGGCAGGGAGCCGGAGCCCACAACACAGGCCAGCATGTCCTGGGTGACGATGGCTTCGGTGGAGAGGGAAGTGGGGTTTGACATTTTGAATTCCTCCGATTTATAATAAAAATTGTTTGGGCAACACCGCATAATCCCAGGTGGTGTAGCGTGCCAAAAAATTTTTTGTGAGATGATCCAAAAAGCGCAGGCAATCCTTGCCGGATTGGCGAGCATTTTTGGAAAATATCACGGAAAATTTT
>CALWRP010000053.1 GCA_944383955.1 uncultured Clostridia bacterium | reverse complement strand
GCCGGGCCATGGACGGGCCAGCCGTTCCAATCGGGCCCGCAGACACAGGCCGGGCCATGGACGGGTCAGCCGTTCCAAACTGGCCCGCAGGCGCAGACCGGCCCGCAGCCGAACCCGCAGGCGGGGGCGTGGAAGCAGCCGGTTCCCCGCAAATCCCTGCTGCGCCGCTACTGGGAGCGCATGTCGAAGCCGGATCCTGTGGGCTACGCAATGGGCCTCGGCACCGCCGCCGTCGCGCTCGCGCTGCTGGCGGGCCTGCTGAGCCTGTTTTTGCCCAGTGCGCAGGAGGACGCGCTGCCCGTCTCCTCCGCCGGCATTCACAGCGTCGCCGGCGAAACCGGAGGCGAAAGCGCGGCCGCGGAGAAACGGCTGACGGACGAGGGCTTCGTCGACTTTCAGGATCCCGTTCTCGGCGCGATGCTGCGCACCGTGCTGGGCAAGGAGGAGGGCGAGGGCGTCCTGCCGGAGGAGCTGGCCTCGATCACCGCCTTCAGCGCCGGAGCGATTCTCGACGACGCTCCCACCCTGACCGCCGCCTTCGCGGACGGAACCACGTTCGAGGGCGACTGGACGCAGACGGAGCGCATTCAGGAGGCGGCCGATTTTGTCTGGCTGACCGGCTGCACGGAGCTCTCCCTCGTCCGCACGGAGATTCGGGACATTGCGCCGCTCGCGGAGCTGACGCAGCTCACCGACCTGGAGCTGGAATTCTGCCTGATTGAGGATCTCACGCCGCTCGCCGGTTTGACCGGCCTGACCTCGCTCTCCCTGTGGGATAATCAGGTCGCCGACCTGACGCCGCTTGCCGGCCTCACGCAGCTGACCTTTTTGGATCTGGACGGCAATCAGATCTCCGACCTCACGCCGCTTGCCGGCATGACGAACCTGAAAGCGCTGTGGGCGGGGGATAATCTCATTGCGGATCTCTCGCCGCTTGCGGGGCTTGTCCGGCTCGATTCGCTCTATCTGACCGGCAACCAGCTCACCGATCTCAGCCCGCTGGCGAACCTGCCCAAGCTGGAGACGCTGCTGATCACGGACAACGAGATCGAGGATCTCACCCCCGTCTCCCATGTGGACTTTGTCGACATCCGGAGCTGACCCGCAAAATCTGAACACTCAGGAGGCTTTCCATGCTCTGCTGCAATTGCTTCAGCGAACTTCCCACCCCCGGTCCCTGCCCGCGCTGTGGCTTTGACGCCGCCCGCGAGGTGGGCAAATATCCGCTGGCGCTCCCGCCGGGGAGCATTCTGGCCGGGCAGTACATCACCGGCCGCGTGCTCGGGCAGGGCGGCTTCGGCGTGACCTATCTCGCCCTCGACACCAGGCGGCAGGAGCGCGTCGCCATCAAGGAGTTCCTGCCGGACACCATGGCGTCGCGCGCCGCCGGAACCCTGCAGGTGACGGCCTTCACGGGCGAGCGCGGCGAGCAGTTCCGCTATGGCCGCGAGCGCTTCCTCGAGGAGGCCTGCACGCTTGCGAAGTTCAACGGCCATCCCAATATCGTCGGCGTGCGCAGCTATTTTGAGGAGAACGGCACCGCCTACTTCGTGATGGAGGTTGTGGAGGGCGTCAGCCTCAAGGAGCGGCTGGCCGCGCGCGGGGGACGCCTGCCGTGGAAGGAGACCCATGCGCTGCTGCTGCCCGTGATGAACGCCCTCTGCGACGTTCACCGCGAGGGCATCATCCACCGCGACGTGACGCCCGACAACATCGTCCTCACCCGAAACGATGTGGCCAAGCTGCTCGACTTCGGCGCCGCGCGCTACTCGCTCGGCGACAGGAGCCAGAGCCTCGACGTCGTCCTCAAGCACGGCTACGCCCCCAAGGAGCAGTACACGCGCCGCGGCCGTCAGGGCCCGTACACCGACGTGTACTCCCTGGCCGCCACGTTTTACCGCTGTGTGACGGGCTTTGTCCCGCCGGACGCCCTCGACCGCATGGAGGAGGATGAGCTCGTCCTCCCGTCGACGCGCGGCATTCATATGCCGGTCGCCCTTGAGGACGCGCTGGTCCATGCCCTCGAGGTCTCGCCCGCCGACCGCTTCCAGACCATGGAGGAATTCCGCGCGGCTGTCTGCGCGGCATGCAGCATCGTCGTTCCTCCGCCCGCGCCCGAGCCTGCGCCCGAGCCGGAACCCGCGTCCCAGCCGGAGCCCGTTCCCCAGCCTGAGCCCGCGCCGCAGCCTGTGCCCCAGCCCGCGCCCGAGCCGGAGCCTGCGCCCCAGCCCGAGCCCGTGCCCGATCCGGAGCCCGTACCTGAGCCCGCGCCGGAACCCAGGCCGCAGCCGGTCTGGCTCTCCTTTGTGCGCAGCCACAAGTGGGCGGCCCCCGCCGCTCTGGCCTGCGCGGCGGCGCTGATCCTGCTCGTGGTGCTGGTGATCGGGAACCCCGGCAGGCAGGCTGTGCCGGTGGACGGAGGCGGAGACGCCGCTTCCCTGGCCGGGGAGGCGCTGCCCCTGGGCGGAGACGGCACGCAGGGCGGCGAGGCCGTCTCCGACGGCCCGGGAGAGAACGCGTCCGGTCTCGATGCCGACGGCGCGCTCGACCCCGGCTCCGCCCCAGCGGAGGCTTCCTCCGGGGCCGCCTCGGAGGCTGTCTCCGCCGCGGAGGCAGCCGTCTCCGGCGAGGCCGTTTCCGCGCAGGAGAGCGCCGCTCCCGCCTCCTCCGCGCCGGCCGCTTCCTCGGCTGCATCGTCGAAGGCTCCCGCTTCCTCGGCCGCGCCTTCAAAGGCCCCCGCTTCCTCTGCCGCGCCGTCGAAAGCGCCCGCCTCCCCGGCACAGCCCGCGGCCGTCTCCTTCTCAGACTCTGTCTTCGCCCAGTGCATGGCCGCCGGTCTCAAAAAGGACGCGGGCAGCATCACCGCCTCCGATCTGGCTGGGATCAGCAGCCTCTCCATCTACCGCTGGAACGACACCCTTCGCGTTGTCGTCAACGGGACGGAGCGCGATTTCGACTGCCCGCGCGGCAACGCCGTCACGAATCTCGCCGATCTGCAGAAGCTCACGGGCTGCACCTCGCTTTCCATCGCCGATCAGTCGCTCTCCAATCTGAGCCCGCTGTCCTCGATGACGCAGCTGCGCAGCCTGACGCTGGACAACAACGGCATTTCCTCCGTCTCCAGCCTCTCCTCGCTCACGGGCCTGACCTCGCTGAGCCTGGAGGAAAACGCGATCTCCGATCTCTCCCCGCTTTCCTCCCTCACAAGCCTGAAAACGCTCAACCTGCGCTCCAATCAGATCAGCTCCGTCTCCGCTCTCTCCGGCCTGACGAATCTGCAGCAGCTTGATCTGTGGTATAACAGCGTCTCCGATCTCTCGCCTCTGTCCGGCCTGAAAAGCATGACCTTCCTCGACATGGGCGGGAACCGGGTGTCGAACCTCTCTCCGCTCTCCGGCCTGACTGGTCTGACCAAGCTGACGCTCAGCAGCAATGCGATCTCCGACATCTCTCCCCTTGCGAGCCTCACGAATCTCGAGGATCTCACGCTCTACGGCAACCAGATCACGGACGTCAGCCCGCTCGCGGGCCTGACGAAGCTGCGTTCCCTCCGCCTGAAGAGCAATCCCATCGAGGATACCAGCCCGCTTGACGGCCTGCCGAACCTCGAGCTGCTCCAGGTGGACGGCTGAACCGCAAAAAACGGAGCTTCTCTCCCGCGGGCCGGGGGCGAAGCTCCGTTTTCTCTTTTGCTCTTTTTCCGCGCGGCGGGCTCAGGGGGAGGGCGGCGCGTGGGCGGCCTCCTGTGCGCGCAGGAACGCAAGGCCCTGCTCCATCTCCGCCTCAAAGTCCGTCCAGCCGCACTCGATTGAAATGCGTCCCCCGTAGCCCGCCCCGCGCAGCGCCGCCGTGAAGCGCGCCAGATATTCTCCCCCGTCCGCGCCGGGCGTCACGCGCCGGGGCGGCTCCGCCACATGGACGTGGGCCAGCAGCTCCGCAGCCCCGGCGAGGTGGGAGAGCGGCTCCTCCTCGCAGAAGACGTGGTAGGCGTCTGCCAGCAGGCGCACGCGGGAGAGGCCCAGCGGGCGCAGCAGGCGGGCCGTCTCCTCCACCGTGTTGAGCAGGTTCGTCTCCGCCCGGCGCAGCGGCTCCACCGCCAGGGTGACGTCCGTCTCGCGGCAGAGCGCGCCGCACCATGCGAGGAAGGCGCAGAGGGCTTCCTCCCCCGCCTCGCGGGAGACGCCCTCCGGGATGCGCCGGGCTCCCCCGCTGCCGAAGACGATCACCCGGATCCCGAGCTCCGCCGCCCGGTGCAGGACGCGCGTCACGTGCCCGCGCAGGGCCTGCGCCTGCTGCGGGGCGAAAAGCGAGAGCTGCCCCGGCAGAAAACAGTTCGCCGTCTCCACGGGCAGGCCGCCGGCGCGCACCTCCCGGCAGAGGGCGGCAAATTCCTCCTCGCGCATCGCCCCCAGCGGGGCGGCGGCGATCTCCGCGTAGTCAAAGCCCATCCGCAGCAGCCTCTGCGCGCGCGCAGCGTCGCAGGGCCCGCCCGGCAGGCAGCAGCCGTATCGCATGGCAATCCCTCCCTGATACCCGTATTCTACCGTTTCTCCCGCCCCCTGTAAAGGGCGGCGGCAAAATTTGTTCCAAAAAATTGGCGCGGCAGGCTCCAAAATCAGGGAAAGTGTGGTATGATGAAGCTGTCCCCCGCCGCGTTGTCCGGCGGGCCGAAAAGGAGGAGATTCCATGAAAATGACGTTTCGCTGGTACGGGGAATCCGACCCCGTCACCCTCGAAAAAATCCGCCAGATTCCCAAAATGAGCGGCATCGTCTCCGCCGTCTACGACGTCCCGCCCGGGGAGGTCTGGCCGCGCGAGAGCATCGGGCGCATCCGCAGCCGCGCGCAGGAGAACGGCCTGGCCTTCGAGGTCGTGGAGAGCGTGCCCGTGCCGGAGGAGGTCAAGCTCGGCGGGCCGGGCGCCTCCCGCATGATCGACAACTACTGCGAGACGCTGCGCCGCCTCGGCGAGGCGGGCGTGCAATGCGTCTGCTACAACTTCATGCCCGTCTTCGACTGGCTGCGCAGCGAGCTCGCGCACCGGCAGCCGGACGGGGCCAACGCCCTGGCCTACGACGAAGCCGCCGTGCTGGCCATGAACCCGCGCGAGAGCGAGCTCTCCCTGCCCGGCTGGGACGAGAGCTACACGAAGGAGGAGCTCGGCGCGCTCCTGCGCCGCTATGAGGACGTCTCCGCGGAGGACCTGTGGCGCAATCTGGGGGCCTTCCTCTCCGCCGTCGTCCCCGCCGCCGAGCAGGCCGGCATCCGCATGGCCATCCACCCGGACGATCCGCCGTGGGGCCTCTTCGGCCTGCCGCGCATCATCACCTGCGAGGAGAACCTCGACCGCTTCCTGGCCCTCGTGGACAGCCCCGCCAACGGCCTCACGCTCTGCACCGGCTCGCTGGGGGCCTCTCCCGCCAACGATCTGCCGCGCCTGGCGGAGAAATACGCCGCCCGCATCCCCTTCGCCCACCTGCGCAACATCCTGCGCACCGGCGAGCGGCAGTTCGAGGAGGTGGGCCATCCGAGCAGCTGCGGCTCGCTCGATCTCTGCGCCATCGTGCGCGGCCTGGTGCGCGGCGGCTTCGACGGCTGGGTGCGCCCCGACCACGGCCGCATGATCTGGGGCGAAACGGGCCGCTACGGCTACGGCCTCTACGACCGCGCCCTCGGCGCCGCATATCTCAACGGTCTCTTCGAGGCCGTGGAACGAGGAGGAGTGTAACATGAACGAGACCATTGTCATCACCGGAGCGGGCGGGGTGCTCTGCTCGGCCTTCGCGGAGGATTTGGCGAAGACGGGCGCGCCCGTGGCCCTTCTGGACCGCAACCTGGAGGCCGCCGAGGCTGTGGCCGCCGGCATCCGCGCCGCGGGCGGCCGCGCCCGGGCCTACCGCACGGACGTGCTCGACCGCGCCGCTCTGGAGCAGACGCACGGGGAGGTCCTGCGCGACCTCGGCCCCTGCCGCGTGCTCCTGAACGGGGCGGGCGGCAACAACCCGCGCGCCACCACCGAGCACGAGATCTTCGAGCCGGGCGACGAGCTCGCCTCCGACTGGAAGACCTTCTTCAACCTCGAGCCGGAGGGCTTCGACTTCGTGTTCCGCCTGAACCTGATGGGAACGCTGCTGCCGACGCAGATCTTCGCGAAGGATATGCTCGGGCAGGAGGGCTGCTGCATCCTCAACATCTCCTCGATGAACGCTTACCGCCCGCTCACCAAGATCCCCGCCTACTCGGGGGCCAAGGCCGCCGTTTCCAACTTCACCCAGTGGCTGGCCGTGCACTTTGCCGGGCAGGGCATCCGCGTCAACGCCATCGCCCCCGGCTTCTTTGTCACCAACCAGAACCGCGCCCTCCTCTTCCACGAGGACGGCACGCCCACGCCGCGCACCGGCAAGATCCTTGCCGCCACCCCCATGAAGCGCTTCGGCAAGCCCGAGGAGCTGCTCGGCGCGGTGCGCTGGCTCATCGACCCCGAGGCCGCGAGCTTCGTGACGGGCGTGGTCATCCCCATCGACGGCGGCTTCTCGGCGTATTCCGGCGTGTAAATCAATCCGATTTGTATATTACAGGAGGAGAAATACAATGCGTTTTCAAATAGCAGCCTTTGCCGACGAGGCCGACGCGCGGATCGCGGGCCAGATCGAGGCCATGCAGGCGGAGGGGATCGGCCTGCTGGAGGTGCGCGGTGTCGACGGCAAGAGCGTCGCCGACCTGACGCTGCCCGAGGCCCGCGAGCTGCGCGCCCGCCTGGACGACGCGGGGATCGCCGTGTGGTCCGTCGGCTCGCCCTACGGCAAGTCCGGGATCCGCGAGCCGTTCGGCCCCCGCCTCGACGAATTCCGCCGCGGCCTGGAGATCGGCCGCGCCCTCGGCGCGTCCCACCTGCGCCTGTTCAGCTTCTTCATCCCGGAGGGCGAGGAGGCCGGGCCCTACCGCGACGAGGTGCTCGAGCGCCTCTCCCGCTTCTGCGAGGCGGCGAAGGGCAGCGGCATTGTCCTCTGCCACGAGAACGAGAAGGGCATCTACGGCGACATCGCCCCGCGCTGCGCGGAGATTCAGCGCGCCCTGCCGGAGCTGCGGGCCATCTTCGACCCGGCCAACTTCATCCAGTGCGGCCAGCCCACGCTCCCGGCGTGGGAGCTTCTGGAGCCGTATGTGGAATACATGCACATCAAGGACGCCCTGGCGGACGGCAGCGTCGTCCCGGCGGGCTGCGGCGAGGGCCACCTGCCGGAGCTGCTCGCGCGGTACCGCGGCACGGTGCTCACGCTCGAGCCGCATCTGGCCGTCTTCGAGGGTCTGGCCGCGCTCGAGCAGGAGGGCAGCCGCACGAACATTCCGGCTTACCGCTACGCCTCCAACCGCGAGGCGTTCGCGGCGGCGGCCGCCGCCCTGCGGAAGCTGACGGACGCAATCGCGTAAGGGGGAACGAAGGATGAGAAAGGTCAAGCTCGGCATCATCGGCGTGGGCAACATGGGCTCAGGCCATCTGAATAACATCAAGGAGGGCAAGTGCCCGGAGATCGAGGTCGCCGCCGTCGCCGACAAAAACCCGGACCGCCTGCGGTGGGCGCGGGAGCAGCTCGGCGAGGCGCTGCCCGTCTTCTCCACGGCGGAGGAGATGCTCGACAGCGGCCTCGTGGAGGCGGCGCTGGTGGCCGTGCCGCACTATGAGCACCCCAAGTATGCCATCGAGTGCTTCGAGCGCGGCATCCATGTGATGGTGGAGAAGCCCGCGGGCGTCTACACGAAGCAGGTGCGGCAGATGAACGAGGCCGCGGCGAAATCGAACGTCAGGTTCGGCCTGATGTTCAACCAGCGCACCGACCATATCTACCGCAAAATGCGCGAGCTCGTGCAGGGCGGCAGCCTCGGCCAGATCCGCCGCACGAGCTGGATCATCACCAACTGGTACCGCCCGCAGGCGTACTACGATTCCGGCGCGTGGCGCGCCACGTGGAGCGGCGAGGGCGGCGGCGTGCTGCTGAACCAGTGCCCGCACAACCTCGACCTGTGGCAGTGGATCTGCGGCATGCCCGTTCTGGTGGACGCCAAGCTCCACTTCGGCAAGTGGCACGACATCGAGGTGGAGGACGACGTGACGGCCTATGTGGAGTACGCGAACGGCGCGACGGGAACCTTCATCACCTCCACCGCCGACGCCCCCGGCACCAACCGCTTTGAGATCACCCTCGACGGCGGCAAGCTGGTGGCCGAGGACGGGGAGCTGACGCTGTGGAAGCTCGACGTGCCCGAGCCGGAGTTCACCCGCACCAACACGATCCCCTTCGGCTGCCCGAAGGCGGAGAAAATCCGGGTGGAGACGGACGGCAAATCGGAGCAGCACCCCGGCGTGCTCAACGCCTTCGCCGCCGCCATCCTGCGGGACGAGCCGCTGATCGCCTCCGGCACGGAGGGCATCCACGGCCTCACCCTCTCCAACGCCATGCACCTCTCCGCCTGGCTCGGCCGCCCGGTGGAGCTCCCCCTCGACGAGGACCTGTTCTATGAGGAGCTGATGAAGCGCGTCGCCACCTCCCGCCGCAAGGAGAACGTGGCCGCCGTCTTCGCGGACACCTCCGGCACCTACGGCGGCGCGAAATAAGGGGGAGACGGCATGAGCGAGACAGTCAGAGCCGGCATCATCGGCGTCGGCAACATCGGCGGGGCGCACCTGCACTGGATCGTCTCCCACCCGGGGCGCGGCCTGCGCGCCGCCGCCCTGTGCGACACAGATCCGGACAAGCGCGGGCTCCTGCAGCGTGAGTTCCCGGAGATCCCCGTCTTTTCCGATCACCGCGAGCTGCTCGCCTCCGGCCTTGTGGACGCCGTCGTCATCGCCGCCCCGCATTCCTTCCACCCGCCGATCGCGATCGACGCCTTCCGCGCGGGAGTGCACGTGCTCACGGAGAAGCCCGCGGGCGTCTCCGTGCGGGCGGTGCGGGAGATGAACGAGGCGGCGAAGAAGAGCGGGAAGGTCTTTGCCATCATGTTCAACCAGCGGGCGAACCCGCTCTTTGCCAAGGCGCGCGAGCTGGTGCGCGGCGGCTCTCTCGGCGAGCCGAAGCGGCTGGTGTGGATCGTGACGAACTGGTACCGCACGCAGGCCTACTACGATTCCGGCGGCTGGCGCGCGACGTGGAACGGCGAGGGCGGCGGCGTGCTGCTCAACCAGGCCCCGCACAACCTCGACCTGTGGCAGTGGATCTTCGGCCTGCCCCGGCGCGTGCGCGCCTTCTGCGCCTTCGGGAAATACCATCACATCGCCGTCGAGGACGACGTGACGATCCACGCCGAGTATGACAACGGCGCGACGGCGGAGTTCATCACCACCACCGGCGAGGCCCCCGGCACCAACCGGCTGGAGATCGCCGGCGACCGCGGCAAGCTCGTCCTCGAGGACGGCAGGCTGCGCTGGTGGCGGCTGTCGGAATCCGAGCGCAGCTTCTGCTTCACGTCCCGCGAGGGCTTCTATCAGCCGGAGACGGCATACGAGGAGTTCACCTTCCCGGAGCCGGACGGCCACCCCACCATCCTGCAGAACTTCGCCGCCGCCATCCTGCGCGGCGAGCCGCTGCTGGCCCCCGGCGAGGAGGGCGTCCGCTCGCTCGCGATCTCCAACGCGGCCTATCTCTCCGCCTGGACGGACGCCTGGGCGGAGCTCCCCGTCGACGAGGAGCGCTTCGAGGCCCTGCTCGGGGAGCGCCGCCGCGCGGAGAGCGCCCTGCCCGCCCGCGCCGCCCAGGCCGAAACGCTCGCCTCCTCCTATCACGACCGCTGGCAGGTGCGGTGGTAGGAAACACAACCCAAAAGGCCGACCCGCTGTGCGCGGATCGGCCTTTTTATGCGGGCGTGCGGCTCACCTCAGCCTGTAATAGCAAATGTTCTTCCCGGTTCCCTCGCGTTTGAGCTCTCCGGCGGCCACCAGCTTTCGCAGCGCGCCCTCCACGGAGCTGACGCTGAGGGACGGACACAGCTCCCGAAGGTCCCG
>CALWRP010000052.1 GCA_944383955.1 uncultured Clostridia bacterium | reverse complement strand
GCGGCGTGGTGGAGGACAACTCCTTCGGCACGCACGAGTTCATGGAGCTGTGCCGCCAGCTGGGCTGCGAGCCCTATGTCAACGGCAACGTGGGCAGCGGCACCGTGCAGGAGATGAGCGAGTGGGTCGAGTATATGACCTTCGACGGCGTCTCCCCCATGGCTGAGATGAGAAAGCAGAACGGCCGCGAGGAGCCCTGGAAGCTCAAGTACTTCGCCGTGGGCAACGAGAACTGGGGCTGCGGCGGCAACATGCGCCCGGAGTTCTATGCCGATCAGTTCCGCCGCTACGCGACGTTCGTGCGCAACTACGGCGACAACAAGATCTTCAAGATCGCCTGCGGCCCCAACGTGGACGACTACGAGTGGACCGACAAGGTGATGGCCATTGCCGGCAGGTTTGCCGACGCCATCAGCCTGCACTACTATACCCGCCCGCGCTCCCTGGCCTGGGACGACAAGGGCCCTGCCACCGGCTTTGAGGAGAGCGAATACTGGACGACGCTGCGCAACGCGCTGTGGATGAACGAGCTGGTGGAGAACCACCTGGCCATCATGCGCCGCCACGACCCCGAGGGCCGCGTGGGCCTTATCGTGGACGAGTGGGGCACCTGGTACGACGTCGAGCCCGGCACGAACCCCGGCTTCCTCTATCAGCAGAACACGATGCGCGACGCTCTCGTCGCCGCCGTCACGCTCAACATCTTCAACCGCCACGCGGACGGCGTCGTGATGGCCAACATCGCGCAGATCGTCAACGTGCTGCAGGCCGTCATCCTCACCGAGGGCGAGAAGATGCTGCTCACCCCGACCTACCACGTCTTCGACCTCTACAAGGGTCACCAGAACGCCACCCTGCTCGACAGCTGGGTGGAGACGCGCGAGGTGGGCGACGACAAGGTGCAGCTGCCGAACCTGCACCAGTCCGCCTCCGTCGACGCCGAGGGCCGCGTTCTCGTCACCGTCGCCAACCTCTCCCTCACCGGCGCGGAGACGCTCGAGGTGCGCGTGCCCGGCAAGGAGCAGGCCAAGGTGAGCGTGCGCGTGCTGACCGGCTCGATGGACGCGCACAACACCTTCGACGCGCCCGAGACCGTCAAAATCGCCGACACGGCCGACTTCACGCAGGAGAACGGCGTCCTCTCCGTCACCGTTCCCGCCTGCAGCGTCACCGCCATCACGCTCGACTAATCACAATCGGGGAGGGGAGGCTGTCCCGCGGGCAGCCCCTCTCCCCTCCGCCGCCTGAGCGCGGCGAAGCCCGTACCGCCCGGAGCCCTGATCCGGACGGTGCGGGTTTTCGCTTTCCGCGGGCGGCGTCACACTATCCAAAAAGGGGATTGGACCATGAAGCAACACCTTGCGTTTTCTCTCAACGGCTGCACGGGCAGGCTGTATCGCGTCTCGCCCTCCGTCACGCGCTGCGTTCTCTCGCAGGGGGAGCCGCAGCCCGGCTTCTCCGCGATCGGCCTTTGCCGGAGCGTCCGCTCCGCCGCGGAGGAAGAAGAGCCCGTGCTGCACGCCGCCATCGGGGACGACGGCCGCGTGCGCTGGGAGGACGGCCGCACGGGCCGCACGCTGCTGACGCTCGAGGCCTGCAGCCTGCGCCCCATCCAAATTCTGAAAACCACCGGCAGCGACCCCGCCTCCACCCGCACCGTGAAGACGGTGGACGGCGAGCGCGTGATGGCCGGCAGGCTGCAAACCGTCGTCGACCGCACGGCCTGGGAGGGAGAGCTCTGCTTCTCCCTGCCGGAGGGAACGGCCCTCCACGGCCTCGGGCAGGGAGAGGACGGCGTCTACGATTACCGCGGCCACCGGCAATACCTCTACCAGCACAACATGCGCATTCCGATCCCGTTCCTCGTGACGGACCAGGGCTTCGGAATTCTGTTTGACTGTGGCTCGACGATGGTCTTCGAGAGCCGGGACAACCGTGTCCGGATGCGGCTCGACGCCGTGGAGCAGGCGGACTTCTACGTCATTGCGGGGGACTCGCTGGACGCTCTCATCGGCGGATTCCGCGCCCTCACCGGCGACGCGAAGCTGCTGCCCAAATGGGCATACGGCTATTGGCAGTCGAAGGAGGCCTACGCCTCCCAGGAGGAGCTGGTGGAGGTGGCGGCGGAGTACCGCCGCCGCGGCGTCCCGCTCGACTGCGTGGTGCAGGACTGGAACAGCTGGGAGCCGGGCCTGTGGGGCAACAAGCACCTGGACAAAACGCGCTATCCCAACATGCGGGACGCAATGGACCGCCTGCACGCCATGCACGTGCGCGGCGTGATCTCCATCTGGCCCAACCTCGGCGAGGGCTCTGCCGACCACCGGGAGCTCAAAGAGGCGGGCTGCCTGCTGGCGGACAACTCCACCTACAACGCAATGGACGAAAACGCCCGCCGCCTCTACTGGGACCAGCTCTCCCGCGAGCTGGTCCCGGACGGCTTCGACGGCTGGTGGTGCGACTCCACCGAGCCCTTCACCGGCCCCGACTGGTGCGGCGAGCAGAAGAGGCCGGAGCAGGAGCGCTATGAGCTGGTGGCGGGCGAGCACAAAAAATTCCTCGACGCCGCCCAGGCGAACCTCTTTGCGCTGCGGCACGCCCAGGGCATCTACGAAAACCAGCGCGCCTCCGGCTCCCCCGCGCGCGTCGTCAACCTGACGCGCTCCGGCTACGCAGGCTCGCAGAAATACAACGCCATCCTCTGGTCGGGCGATATCAGTGCGAGCTGGGACACGCTGCGCCGGCAGATCACGGAGGGGCTCAACCTCTGCATGAGCGGCCTGCCCTACTGGACGCTCGACGCTGGCGCCTTCTTCACCGTGAAGGACGACTACACCCGGCGCGGCTGCGGGAGCAGCGGCAACCCCAATCCCCTGTGGTTCTGGGCAGGCGAATACAACCGCGGCTGCGAGGATCCCGGCTACCGGGAGCTCTACACCCGCTGGCTTCAGTACGCCGTCTTCCTGCCGGTGTTCCGCTCCCACGGCACGGACACGCCGCGCGAGATCTGGCGCTTCGGCGAGAAGGGCTCGATGTTCTACGACGCGATCGAGAAGGCCATCCGCCTGCGCTACCGCCTCATGCCCACCGTCTACTCGCTGGCCGCGGGCGTCGCGCTGCGGCGGGAAACCATCCTGCGCAGCCTGCTGTTCGACTTCCCCGGCGACAAAACGGCCGCCTCCCTCTCAGACGAGTTCCTCTTCGGGCGCTCGCTCCTCGTCTGCCCGGTGACTGAGCCGATGTATGATCTCGCGGAAGGCCGGCCGATTGCGCGGGCGGCAGTGCGCCGCTGCTGGCTGCCGGCCGGCGTGCGGTGGTATGACCTGGAAACGGACGCCCTTTTGGACGGCGGACAGTTTGTGGACGCGGACGCGCCGATCGACCGTATTCCCGTCTTTGTGCGGGCGGGCTCCATCCTCCCCATGGAGCAGGGCCTTCTCTACGCATCGCAGGAGACCGGGGCCCCCTTCGAGATCCACGTCTACCCCGGGCAGGACGCCGATTTCCTCCTCTACGAGGACGACGGCGACGGCTGGGACTGGGAGACGGGCAGCTGCAACCAGATCGCCCTTCACTGGGACGACAGCGCCTGTGTTCTCACCGTGGGGCCGGCCGCCTTCTCCTTCCCGCAGGGCATCCGCGGGCGCGAGCTTCTCGTCGTGCGGCACGGGGAGCACAGCGCCAGCCGCCTGCTGCGGTATGAGGGCGAAAGCCTGCGCATCGGGCTGAGCTGACGCCGGCTTCCGCCCGCAGCTCCATCTAAAAAAGCTCCCCTCCCGGCGGACAGCGGCGTTCACTGTCCACCCGGGAGGGGAGCGCTTTTTTGGAAAACAGGGGCGGCCGGCTAAAGCGGCTTTGCACCGTTCTGTGCTTTTTGCTGCTCTTTTCTTCCTCAGCCGAACACGGCCAGCCCGGACACCTCGAGCGGCCTGTCCGGGAACACAAGCGTCAGATACCGGTAATCGCCCTCGACCGCGGCCTCGATGCGCGCCGCGTCCGGGCCGGGCTGCAGCCGGAGCTCCAGCCCCTCCTCATCGAGCTCCTGCTGGGCGCGCAGCAGCACGCGGCAGGGAACGGGATCGCGGAAGGTGACGGCGACCTTCCTGATCGCCTTTCTGCCCTCGAGATCCTGCCGCAGCCACTCGCCCGGCCCGGCCGAGGCGGCGCGCCAGAAGGTGTCCTCGCACCCGTCGCTGACGCGGCTCGGCTCGCACCCGGCGGCAAAGCTGCTGCAAAAAACAGGGCGGTTCTGCGCGATATCGGTCGAGCCCCAGCGGCGCTCCGGCACGCAGATCGACGGCGGGGCGGGCTGCAGGCAGAGCTTCTGCCCGCTCCACGCTTCCCCGCCCTCGGCGGTCAGCGTGAGGCTCGCGGACGTAAGACCCTCCGCCTCCGCCGTGACGCGGATCTCGCCCGCGTAGAAGGCGCGCAGCTCGATGGCGCCCATGCCCTCGAGGAGATTGCCCTTCTCCGGCGAGAGGGTGAGGCTCCTGCCGGTCGGCAGCAGCGCGCCGCCGCTCTCCACGCGCAGCGTCACGGGCACGCCGGTGCGGATGGCGCGCCCCTCGCCGTCGAGCACCTGCACGACGAGCTGGGCGGCGTCCGTGCCGTCGGTGCGCAGGACGGTGCGGTCGGCCGTGAGCCGCAGGCCGTGCGGTACGCCCTCGGGAAGCTCCTCCGGCGGTGGAATGCGCAGCAGCTCGTTGCGGTACCAGTACCAGCTGCGCAGCGGCAGACGGTAATAGTCGATGAAGCCCATGTGGCCCATGCGGTCCGCGATGCTGCCGTGGTGGAAGGCGCACCACAGCGCCTTGCCGCAGCGCCAGGCCGGATCGGCCTCCACGCCGTCGGTGTAGTGGGGAGCGTAGTCGCCGGGACGGTCGGCGATCTTGCTGCCGTACTCGGAGACGAAATTCGGGAAGCCCGGATCGGGGAAGAGCGAGGCGCCGTCGCCGTTGTAGCCCGCGAGGTCGCCGAGGAGATCAAAGTCGCCGCGCTGCGCGCCGCCGGAGGCAGCCGGGCGCGTGTCGTCGCACTCGTGGGAGACGGCCACAAGCCGCCGGATCAGGCGGCGGGCCTTGTCGAGCACCTCCGGGCGGGAGAAGAACATCTCGTTGCACATGCTCCACACGATGATGCTCGGATGGTTGCGGTTGACGCGGATCATCTCACGCAGAGCCCTGATGCAGCTCTCCTCGAACGGGGCCTGATCCTCCTCGTGGAGCGGATAGCCGCTCGCGTCCCAGTAGCCCTCCTGCTGCGTGCCGCCGGTGCCCCAGCAGCACAGCTCAGACCAGAACAGAATGCCGAGCCTGTCGCACGTCTCAGCGAAGTGCGGGTGATGCGGATAGTGGGAGCCGCGGATAAAATTCATGCCGCAGTCCTTGATCAGGCGGATATCGCGCTCGATCCCGGTGTGGGTGACGGCGTCGCTCCACCCGGCGTGATCCTGATGCACGTTCGCCCCCAGGATGCGGTACGGCTTGCCGTTGAGGAAGAAGCCGTTTCTGGCGGTGAAGGTAAACCAGCGCACGCCGAAGGGCGTGACCACCTCGTCCGCAAGGACGCCGCCGCGGTACAGCCGGGTGCGCAGCGTGTAGAGCACGGGGTGCTCCGGGCTCCAGAGGCGCGGCTGTTCGAGGCGGCCCTCCTGCGTCACGGTGTCTGCCGCTCCCGCAGCGAGCGTGAAGGAGCGCGACAGCGAGGCCACGGTCTCCCCCTTAAACTCAATGGCGGACTCGAGCACGCAGTCCTCCGCCGTGCCGAGATGGTTCTCGAGCTCGGTGGCAATCACGACCTCCGCGGAAGCCTCCGAGACGCGCGGCGTTCTGACAAAGGTGCCGTACCAGGAAACGTGCACCGGCTCGGTGACGAGAAGGCTGACGTCGCGGTAGATGCCGCCGTTAAAGACGTGCTCTCCGGCACGCGGGGCCAGGCGCGGATTCCAGCGGTTGTTCACGCGCACAAAGAGCTGGTTTTCCCCCTCGTGCGCCAGGGCCGTCAGATCGATCAGGAACGCCGTATAGCCTCCCTGGTGCGACCCGGCGGGAACGCCGTTGAGAAAGACCTCCGCCTCCTGAAAAACGCCCTGAAACTCCAGGCTGATCTGCTTGCCGATCCATTCCTCCGGCACGGTGATCGTTCTGCGGTAGCAGCCCTCGCCGACGTAGAAATGATTCTCCATGAAGTATGGGATGCCGAAGGAATGCGGCAGGCCGATGTGATACCAGTCCGCGTCGTCGAAGGAGGCGGATTTCGCCTCCTCCCAGTCGCCGTACTGAAAGGTCCAGCCGCTGTTGAGATTCACATATTGCCTTTGTTCGCTCATTTTTGCTTCTCCTTTCGCCGTCCTCCCGCCTATGCGTGCATCTGCCCGGCCCCGCGGGGGAGAACGTCTCTCCGGACTTGTTCCGGCGCTGGACAGCGCCCTCCCTTTTCCCTGCCTTGATCTTATGTCATCCGGCCTCCGCCGTCAACGATCGAAATTCACTTCACCCTGTCCGATATTCACTTTTCTCCCAATCCTCCCCAAAAGCTCCCATACCGCGCCTCACAGGGGGCTCGACGCCTCCCCGTTCCGTGTCCTGCGCCAGGGCAGGCGCGCGGAAAAAAGCCGCCGGCCCTCCTTTGCGAGGAGAAGCCGGCGGCCCTGCGGACGGACCATTCGGGGCGGCTCCGGCGCGAGCACGCGGCAGAAAAATCAGAACCGGTAAACGCCGTCCCCGGCGCAGGCAAACGGCGTCTGGTAGAACGCGCGCACCGCGCGGATCAGGTAGCCGATGTCCTCGACGCCCGCCGTCTCCACGGCGGAGTGCATGGCGAGCTGCGCCAGACCGATGTCGAGCATCGGAGCGGCGAGGCTGTGCCCCTGCAGATTGCCGAGCGTGGAGCCTCCCGGCAGATCGGCGCGGTTCGCGAAGCGCTGCACGGGAACCCCCGCGCGGCGGCAGATCTCCCGGAAGAGGGCGGCGGTGACGGCGTCCGTGGTATACTTCTGGCTCGCGTTCTCCTTGATCACCACGCCGTTGTTCATGGTGGGGCCGTTCTTCGGGTCGGATTTTTCCGGATGGTTCGGGTGGACGGCATGTCCGTTATCCGCCGAGAGGACAAAGGAGGCGGCCTGGGCGCGGCAGAAGTCGGCGCGCGTCAGGCCCAGCGACTCAAAGACCCGCCCGAGCGTGTCGGCGAGGAAGGTGCCCTGCGCGCCCTGCCGGGTGGAGGAGCCGACCTCCTCGTTGTCGAGCATGCCCCACACGAGGGCCGCCCGCGCGTCGCCGCCCGCTTCCAGAAAGGACGCCAGCGTGCCGGCGGCGCACTCGAGATCGTCGATGCGCGGACTCATGAAGAACTCGCCGGCCGGGCCCAGGCGCACGGCCTTCTGGCGCGGCGCCAGGCAGAGATCCCAGGTGAGAATATCGGACGGAGCGCAGCCGCCCGCCTCGGAGGCAAGCAGATCCGCAAAGGCGCGGCAGCCCATCGGGCCGTAGATCGGCTGCAGATCGACCTGGGGATCCCATTTGCGCCCGTCGTTCACGCCGCGGTCGAAGTGAATCGCGAGGCTCGGGATCACGAGCAGATCCTGATCGGCGCAGACCAGCCTCGTCTCGATCCCCTCTGCGGTGCGGACCACCACGCGCCCGGCGACGGTGAGCGGACGATCGAGCCAGGAGCTCATGATCATCCCGCCGTAGCCCTCCGTCTGCAGCAGGATACAGCCGGCCTTCTCGACGCCGGCGTTCTTCACGCGCCACGTGGGCGCGTCGCTGTGGGAGAGCGCGATGCGCATCGCGCGGATTGGCTCCTCCGGCAGGCGGAAGGCCAGCACGGCGGAGCCGTTTCGCGTCACATAGTATCTTGCGCCGGGGGAAAGCTCCCACGGCTGCGATTCCTCCAGCCGGGTAAACCCTGCGGCCTCCAGACGGCGGCAGGCCTCGGCCGCGGCGTGCCACGGGCTGACGCCGGCGTCGAGAAAATCAAGAACAGACTGTATTTCATCCACGGTGATTCCTCCTTAACCCGGCGGAGACGATCCGCCGTTTTGCTCCCTTCATTGTACACGGCAGCGCCCTTCCATGCAACCGTTTTGTCAAAAAAGCAGAGCTGCGCGCGGCTTGAGCGGCCTGCAAGCCGCCCTCCCCTTTCCGCTCCCCATCGCTTCTGACGGAACCTGCGGGAATCCGCCGGAAGATCCCCGCCGCTCCCTTGTGTCCGCGCGAAAATTCCCGTATAATGGAGTAAAGAACGAAATGAGGGAGAGAAAGCATGGAAAAGAGCGAACGGTGGAGGGAATACCTCGGAAACAAGGAATTCTACAAAAACATTGCAAAAATCGCAATCCCGATCTCCCTGCAGCAGCTGATCACGGTCGGCATCAACCTGATGGACACCATCATGCTCAGCAGCATGGGCGACGCCCAGCTCTCGGCCTCCACGCTGGCGGGCCAGTTTGTCAACCTGTTTCAGATTTGCTGCATGGGCATCGGCATGGGCGCTTCCGTCCTGACGGCGCGCTTCTGGGGCATGAACGACCTGCCCGCCCTGCGCAAGGCTGTCACCATCATGCTGCGCTTCTGCGCGGCGTTCAGCGCCGTGTTCATGCTTGTCACCGCCGCCGCACCGCAGTGGATCATGCTGCTCTACACGAAGGACGCCGAGCTCATCGCCTACGGCGACATCTACCTGCGGTATATGGTGCCCACCTACCTGTGCATGTCGCTCTCGCTGACCTGCACCATCGTCCTGCGCAGCGTGGGAGAAGCGCGTCTGCCCCTCGTCGCCTCCATCCTCGCCTTCTTCGTCAACGTCTTCTGCAACTGGGTCTTCATCTTCGGCATGCTCGGCGCGCCGCGCATGGAGATCGCGGGCGCGGCCCTCGGCACGCTGATCGCGAGAATCTTCGAGCTGCTCTTCATCTGCGGCTATTTCTTCTTCCTGGACAAACGAATCGCCTACCGCTTCTCCCACCTGCGCATGAAGTGCCGCGATCTGATGGGAGAATACTTCCGCATCAGCATTCCCGTCCTCATCAGCGATTCCCTGCTCGCCCTGGGCAACAACGCCGTGGCGATGGTGATGGGCCACATCGGCAAGGCCTTTGTGGCGGCCAACTCCGTGACGACGGTGGTGCAGCAGCTCAGTTCCGTGCTGACCCAGGGCGTGGCGAACGCCAGCGGGATTCTCACCGGCCACACGATGGGCCGCGGGGAATACGAGAAGGCGCAGAAGCAGGGCTACACCTTCCTCGGCCTCGGCTTTGTGATCGGCCTTTTCGCGGCGGGCGTCATCCTGATGCTCAAGGACGTCGTCATCAACTACTATCAGGTGTCGCAGGAGGCGCGGGAGATCGCGCAGGAGCTCATGCTCGCCATCAGCTTTATCATCGTCTTCCAGGCGATGAACTCCATTCTGACAAAGGGCGTGCTGCGCGCGGGCGGCGACACCAAATTCCTCATGGCGGGCGACATTCTTTTCCTCTGGGTGGCCTCCATCCCGCTGGGCGCGCTGGCCGGCCTTGTGCTCAACTGGCCGCCGTTCTGGATCTACACCCTGCTCAAAATTGATCAGATCATCAAGTGCGTCTGGTGCTATTTCCGCCTGAGAAGCCGCAAATGGATGAAGAAGATCAGCGCGCAGCCGGCCGGCGGAAACACGGCCGGGGCTGCGGGAAAGGAATAACCGCGATGGAGCTCCGTCAATCGAAGGGCCCGCTCGCCGCCTCCCTGCGCGGCGGCCTGAACGCCAACCAGCTCAAGCTCCTCGCCGTCGCCGCAATGGTCGTCGACCACTGCACCGCCGTCCTCTTCCCCGCCGTGCCGGGCGCGTGGGCGCTGCGGCTTATCGGACGGCTGACGGCGCCGATCATGTGCTTCTTTATCGCGGAGGGCTTCGCGCACACCTCCAGCCTTCCCCGCTACGCGGGCCGTCTGCTGGCGACAGCGGTTCTCTCGCACGTGCCGTTCATCCTGTGCCACGGCGGCATCTCCGCCTTCTGGCAGACGACCGGCGTGGTGTGGACGCTGCTGTGCGGGCTGCTGGCGCTGGCCGCCTGCCAGAGCGGGAGGCTGCCTCTGTGGGCGAAGCTGCCGGCGGTGATCGCCTGCTGCGCCCTGGCCTGGAACGCCGACTGGAGCTGGTATGCCGTGCTGTGGATTCTCGGCTTCGGCGTTTTCCGCGAGGACAGGCGGCGCGCCTTCGCCGTCTTTGCCGCCGTGGGGCTGCTCTATGTGCTGCCCGATCTGGCGGCGCCGAGCCTCTACACCCTGAGCCGCCTCGGCGTCTTTCTCGCAATCCCGCTCCTGCTGCGCTACAACGGCTCACACGGCGCGCGCAGCCGGGCGCTGCAATACGGCTTTTACTGGTTCTACCCGCTTCACCTGCTGCTTCTGTGGCTGATCCGCGTCTTTCTTCTTCGCGCATAGCAAAACGCCGGAACCCTTCCGGGCACTAAGCCCGAAGGTTCCGGCGTTTTCTTTTTTTGACGGCCGCGGCAGGCAGAGGCCCGCGCACGGTTCTGTATGCACAGAGGTCCGGGAGAGCGGCGCTCTCCCGCGCATCAGTCGAGATGGAAGACGGGAAGCAGATCGATGCTCACAGGGCTGTTGTCCGGGTTCGTTTCCATGATGTCGGCCATATAGTCCCACCACCTGCGGCAGACGGCCGTCTCGGCGGAGGCGTCCCATTTGGCCTCGTCCTCAATCTCCAAATAGCCGAAGAGCGTGAGCGTCTCCCTGTCCAGGAAGATGGAATAGTTGTGCCCGCCGTACTGACGGATCATGTCGCGCATCTCGGGCCACAGCCTGTTGTGGCGCTCCTCGTATTCCTTTTCACAGCCGGGGTACAGCTTCATCTTAAAACCCTTGCGGATCACGCCGGTTCCTCCTTCTCATGCGCCCCGCTCAGCGGAGCTTCAGGCTCTTCTTCGGGCAGGCCGACACGCAGATCCCGCAGCCGACACAGCTGTCTGCGTCGAGCTTCCACGTCTTGGCGGCGCGGTCCACGGTGATAGCCCCCTGCGGGCATTTCTTCGCGCAGAGCGTGCAGAAGACGCAGGTTGACGTATCGTTGACAGGCTTGCCCCCCGCCTGGGCCACGACGGGCTCCTCGGGGGCAGGGCCGGCGGGCTGCGGCGCGGCGGGCTTTTCGCCGGGCGGCGGGAAGCCGGGCCGGGTGAAGGTTTCGCTGCGCTTGTCGGGGCCGGGCGCGCAGTAGCCGGGGGCCATGCGCAGGCATTTCTTCGGGCAGGCGATGACGCAGCTGCCGCACTGCACGCAGTCAAAGCGATCGATCGTCCAGGTGCCGGCGGCGCGGTCCGTCTTCAGCGCGCCGGGCGGACAGGCGCGGGCGCACAGGCCGCAGCTGATGCAGTCGGCGATGGCGATCTCGATGTGGCCGCGCATGCGCTCCGGGTAGACGGCCGGCTCGAAGGGATATTTCGTCGTCGCCGGCCTCGAAAACAGGTTCTTGAGCGCGGTGTGGGCAAAAGGTAAAAATCTGATGTTCGCCATATCCGTCACCTCTCCGTACAGCTGATGCAGGGATCGATCGTCAGGATCAGCAGCGCAACATCAGCCAGCTGGCAGCCGTGGAGCAGCTCGAGCATCGGCGGGATGTTGCTCGTCGTCGGCGTACGCAGGCGGAAGCGGTCGAGGAATTTCGTGCCGTTGGCGCGCACGTAGTAGACGGCTTCACCGCGCGGCTGCTCAATCCGCATGAAATACTCGCCGTCCGGGTTGCCCTTGACGGGCACGGCAATCGGCCCCTCCGGCAGCTTGCCCACGGCCTGGCGAATCAGGTCGAACGACTGCGTCAGCTCGCGCAGGCGCAGCTCGCAGCGGGCGTAGGAATCGCCCTCCGTGAGGACGACGGGCTCAAAGTCGAGCTCCGGATAGGCGGCGTAGCCGAGCTGGCGCGCGTCATACCGGACGCCGGAGGCGCGCAGCATGGGGCCGACCGCGCCGAGCTCCACGGCCTGCTCCGGCCCCAGCACCCCCAGGCCGTGCAGCCTCGAGCCGACGGTGTACTCGCGCAGGAAGGAGTCCGCGACGGGGCGCAGCTCCTTTTGAAGCTCGTCCACCGTGCGCAGAAGCTGGCGCAGCATGTCCCCGTCGACGTCCTTGAGGACGCCGCCCGGCGTGTTGACGGAAAAGATCACGCGCCCGCCCGTCATCAGATCGAACACGTCGAGAATCTTCTCGCGCAGACGCCACGACTGCATGAAGAGGCTCTCGAAGCCCAGGGCGTCGGCGAGCAGGCCGAGCCACAGCAGATGGCTGTGCACACGGCTCATCTCCATCCAGATGGTGCGCAGGTATTTCGCGCGCGGCGGAATCTCCACGTTCATCACGCGCTCAATGGCCTCGCAGTAGCCCATGCCGTGCCCGAAGCTGCAGATGCCGCAGACGCGCTCGGCGATATAGACGTAATTTTTAAAATCCTTCGTCTCCACCAGCTTTTCGAGACCGCGGTGCACAAAGCCGATGCTCGGCACCGCGCCGACGACAACCTCATCCTCGAGCACAAGATCAAGATGCACCGGCTCCGGAAGGACGGGATGCTGCGGCCCGAAGGGCACAATACTTTGTTTTGCCATCCGCGCTCACCCCTTTTCCTTGAACGGCGTCTCCCGATCGATGCGGTACAGACGGTTCTGATAGTCGTTGACGATGTTCTCGATTTTGACGCCGAACAGCTCGGCCGTCTCATTCTCCTGCAGGAAGGCGCAGGGGTACATCTGCGTGATGCTCGGCACGGGGGCGTTCTCGTCCACCGTCAGGCGCAGGGTCCACATGTCGAGGTCCCTGGCGAAGCAGTAGCTCAGCTCATACTGGCCGGGCAGGCGCGAGGCGCAGATTTGCACCAGGCGCATCTTGTCCATCTTGAACTGGATCACGGTGGAGAGGAACTGGTCCATCTCAATCGGGATAATCTCATTGATCGGCTCCACTGGCAATCCCTCCTTCCTGCATGACGCCGCGGCGCTGGGCGGCATAGTCGGCGCGCTTCTGCTCGAGCAGGGCAAGCGCCTGCACCACGCCGTCGATGATGGCCTGCGGCCTGGCCGCGCAGCCGGGCACATAGACGTCCACGGGAATCACCGTGTCGACGCCGCCCTTGATGTTGTAGCACGTTTTGAAGATGCCGCCGGTGCAGGCGCAGATGCCCACGGCCACCACAACCTTCGGGTTCGGCATCTGGCTGTAGATCTGCTTGACGACGCTCTCGCTCTGGCTGTTGATGCCGCCCGTGATGAGCAGAATGTCGGCCTGGAACGGATCTCCGGTGTTGATGATGCCGAAGCGCTCGATATCGTAGACCGGCGTGGTGCAGGCGAGCACCTCGATATCGCAGCCGTTGCAGCTGCTTCCGTCATAGTGAAGCAGCCAGGGAGATTTTGCAAGCTTTCCCATCAAACCGCCTCCTTATCTGATCAGCATGAGAATCAGCAGGTTCAGCCCGCCGCAGAGCAGCGTGACGATCCAGCAGCCCTCCAGCAGCGTCTTCCATTTGACGCGGCCGCAGACGTTGTCCCACAGAATCTCGAGGAAATAGACGAACAGGCAGACGGCGATCGCCAAAGGCCAGCTCCACCAGTTTTTATTCAGGAAGAAGATCGCCACCAGGCCGAGCATGAGCACCATCTCGTAGTATTCGGCGACGTTCATGATGGCGAACGTGGGGCCCGCCATCTCCGTGGTGATGCCCTTGACCATCTCCTGGTGCGCATGGTGGCTGGTGGAGAGATCGAACGGCGATTTGCGCAGCTTGATGGCGGTGATGAAGAAGAAGCCCACCAGCATGCCGGGCAGGAAGAGCACAGCGCTGTACTCCCCGGAAATGATGGTGCCCACGTGGAACGAGCCCGTGGCGAGATAGAAGCCGACGGACATCAGAAGGGTGAGCGGCTCGTAGGCCATCATCTGAATCATCTCGCGGCCCGCGCCGAGCGTTGAGAAGGGAGAGGAATCGCTCGAGGCGGCCATGATGAGGAACATGTCCGCTGTGGTGAGCACGAAGAGGCACATCAGAATATCCGCGCCTGCAAAGAGCATGCAGCCCGCGACGGCGAGGAAGATGAGGTAGCTCAGATTCAGCAGCAGCTGCACGCTGTTGACGGCGAACATCTGCTTGGTGAAGAGCTTGATGATATCGTAGAAGGGCTGCAGAAGCGGCGGGCCCTTGCGGCCCTGCATGCGGGCGCTCACAATGCGGCCGACGCCGTCGATGAGGCCGCCGGCGAACGGGGCCAGGATGAGATAGGCGACTACGGAGATTACCTCAGTCATACGGCACCTCCCACAATCAGGCAGAGCATCACGATGAGCAGGCCCGAGGAAAAGATCACCGACGGGCGCATCAGGCGGCGCATGCCGAAATCAAAGCGGAGATACCAGTTCGAGAGATAGAGGTGCTCCGGCTCTCCGAAGCTGTTGACGAAATAGGTGTTGTCCCCCATATTCGCGCCGCCCATGTAAATAGGCACATAGACGCGGCGGGCGGAGCGCGTGACGAGGAACATCATGGCGGGGACGAAGAGGACGGAGATCAGCATGACCGCCATCGTCGTGAGCACGCTCATGGACAAAACCTCGTGCGCGGAGCCGAAGATCTGCAGGACAATCGGCGTGACCACCTGCTGCTCCAGCAGCGGGAAGAGCAGGCAGAGCAGAACGACGCACACGGAGTGGACGAACATCGAAACGTACTGGTCCGGGCGCGTGATATCCTTTGCCTCCTCCTTCGTGCGGTGGATGGAGATGAGCTTCGCCAGCCACTTCGTCCAGTAGAGCATGGTGGTGGCGCTGCCGTAGGCCAAAAAGAGGACGAGCAGAACGTCGCCCGCGTCGACAAAGGCCTTGAGGGCCACCCATTTCGAGATCAGCATGCCGAACGGCGCGAGGTACATGCCCGCGATGCCGATGCCCATGATGTATGTCAGCTGCGGCAGGCGCAGAATCAGGCCGTGCATGCTCTCGATATCGCGGGAGCCGAGGATATTCTCGATCGAGCCGACCGCCTGGAACAGCATCGACTTGCTGACGGCGTGGAAGATCATCAGCAGCACCGCCGCCCAGATCGTCTCCTCCTTGCCGATGCCGGCGCAGGCGACGATGAGGCCGAGGTTCGAGATCGTGGAGAAGGCGAGCACCTTCTTGCCGTCGTTCTGCGCTATGGCCATCATGCTGCAGGCGATGAAGGTAAAGCCGCCGATGAGCGAGACCATGGTGCCGCCCATCGTCCCCGCCATCGCGGGCGAGAGGCGGATGAGCAGATAGACGCCGGCTTTCACCATGGTGGCGCTGTGCAGCAGAGCGCTCGAGGGCGTGGGCGCGACCATCGCGCCGAGCAGCCACGAGGAGAACGGCAGCTGGGCGGACTTCGTCAGCCCGGCCAGGGCCAGGAGGGCAATCGGGATCGGCGCGCCGAGCTGAACGACCTCCTCGAGCTGCACCGTGTGGAGCATCCCGGCGCAGTAGGCGATCGCCACCGCGAAGCCCAGGCCGCCGAGCAGGTTCATCCACAGGGCGCGGAAGCTGTTGTGCACCGCCTCCTCCGTGCGGGTGTAGCCGATGAGCAGGAAGGAGACGACGCTCGTGATCTCCCAGAAGAAATACATCCAGACAAGGTTGCCGGAGAGGACGAGGCCGAACATCGCCCCCAGGAAGAGGAAGAGCATCGAGAGGAAAAAGCCGGAGCGATCCTTGTACTCCTTGTGGTGACGATGGTAGGCCTTCATATAGCCGACGGCGTAAATGCAGATCAGGCCGCCGACAAAGGCCGCGATAACCGTCATCAGCATCGACAGCCCGTCCACCTTCATGTGGCTGGCCGGCATGACGGGGAATTTCGTCTCCGTCCAGATCAGCACCGCCGTCTGCGCGACGGAGAGCAGGATGACCGGATACTTGCGGTGCACGATGCTCAGATAGACGATCAGCACCATGAGCAGAAGCTCTCCCGCCAGCATCAGGTGATCGACCAGCTCGGTTTCCTCATAGAAGCTCATCACGACGCCGCCGGAGAGCAGCCACTGCGTGAGCAGGGCCACCGACAGCGCCATCACGCCGCCCGCCCCCACATAGACGAGGACCGACCGGACGCGCTCCGATTTGAGGAAGGGGATGATCGCGGCAATGAGAACGGGCCAGACGATCAAGAATGGTATAACTCCCATAGACACCCTCCTTCCTGTGTCCGGCGCGGATGGGCAATCGCAGAAAAGCCCCCGTTCCGGAAGGCTCCGGCGGGGCTTGCTCCTCGTCCGCAGAGGGCACAGCAGATTCGATTCAACACCTCCATTATAGTCCCAATATTTTTACTTGACAAGCCTGTTCCCCGTCAATTCTTTTCTTTTTTCACACTTTTCCCTCTCATTTCTTATGGAATTTTGCCGCGCGCCGTGCTACAATAGGGTCTGCAATCAAGAACGCAAAGCCCGCAAAATCTGCGCGAGAGGGAGGATCCGCCATGCACGAGCTCGCCGTCACCCAGAGCATTCTCGAGATCTCGCTCAGGGCCGCGAGGGAGCGGGGCGCGACGAAAATCCGCGCCATCCGCCTCTCGATCGGCCCGTTTTGCGGCGTCATCCCGGAGTGCGTGCAGACCTATCTCGACGTGCTGGCAAAGGGCACGCCGGCAGAGGGCGCGAGGATCGAGGCGAAGCTTCTGCCGCTGCGCGTGCGCTGCCGCGACTGCGGGAAGGAAAGCGAAATTTCACGCACCCATATCGCGTGCCCGGCCTGCGGCAGCCTGCGCCTCGAGCGGCTGTCCGGCAGGGAGTGCACGGTGGAAAGTCTGGAGGTCGATTGAACGATGGAAATTACGGTACTGCATCAGGTGATGGAGTGGAACGAGGACGTCAGCGCAGAGGTGCGCGCCACGCTGCGCGAGAAGCGCGTCTGTCTGATCAATGTGATGGGCAGCCCCGGCACGGGGAAGACGAGCCTTCTCGCCTCGCTGATTGCGCAGCTGCGCGGCGAGTTTTCCATCGGCGTGATCGAGGGCGATATCACCGGCCAGATCGACGCGGAGAAAATTGCCGCCCTGCAGATCCCGGCCGTCCAGCTCAACACAGACGGCGCGTGCCATATCGAGGCCATGAGCATTCAGAATATCCTGCCGCAGTTCGATCTCGGAAACCTCGACGTGCTGTTTGTGGAGAACATCGGCAACCTCGTGTGTCCCGCCGAATTCGACATCGGGGAGAATTTCCGCATCACCATTCTGAGCGTCCCCGAGGGCGACGACAAGGTGAAGAAGTACCCGCTCATGTTCACGGACACCGACTGCCTCGTGCTGAGCAAGTGCGACATGCTGCCATACTTCGACTTCAGCATGAAAACGGTGCAGGAGGATTACCGCGGCGTCAACCCGGAGGGGCCGCTGTTTCCGATCTCGAACCGGACGGGCTGGGGCGTCGGGGAGCTGGCAGACCACCTGCGCCGCCGGATTCGCAGCGAGCTCTCATGAGCGAGGCAAGGCGCATCCGCCTGACGATCTCCGGCATCGTGCAGGGCGTCGGCTTCCGCCCCTTCCTGCACCGGCTGGCCAACCGCCTCTCGCTCGGCGGCTGGGCGCGCAACACGTCCTTTGGCGTGGAGCTCGAGCTCGAGGGCGCGCCGGAGGCGCTGCGCGCGTTCACGCAGACGCTGCGCGCCTCTCCCCCGCCGCTGGCCGTGCTGGAGGAGATCGCGGAGGAGGCGATGGACGAGCCCAAAGGAGAAACGTCCTTCTCCATCCTGCCGAGCAAGGCAGGCGGCGGGACGACGCTCGTCTCCCCCGATCTCGCGCCGTGCGAGGCCTGCCTTCGCGAGCTTTCAGACCCCGCCGACCGGCGTTACCGCTATCCGTTTCTCAACTGCACCGACTGCGGGCCGCGCTTCTCCATCCTGCGCGCTCTGCCCTACGACCGCGCGCAAACCTCGATGGCCGCCTTCCCCATGTGCCCCGGCTGCGCGGCGGAGTACGGCGATCTGCGCTCGCGGCGCTACCACGCACAGCCGGACTGCTGCCCTGCCTGCGGGCCGCGGGCGTATTTCTGCGCAGCGGACGGCCGGGAAATCCCCGGCGACGCGATCGCCCTGGCCCAGCGCGCGCTGGCGCAAGGCCAGACGATCGCCGTCAAGGGCAGCGGCGGCATCCACCTGGCCTGCGACGCGCAAAACCGCGAGGCCGTGCTGCGGCTGCGGGAGCGCAAGGGCCGCCGCGCCAGGCCTCTGGCCGTCATGTGCCGCGATATGGACACCGCGCGGCGCTTCTGCACCGTCTCCGGGGAGGAGGGGGAGCTGCTCGGGAGCCCGCGGCGGCCGATCGTGCTGCTCGACAAGCGCTGCCCGGACGCCTTCCCGGAGCTGAGCGCCAACGGCCGCCTGGGCGTGCTGCTGCCGTACACGCCGCTGCACGTCCTCCTGCTCGACGGCACGGCCGGAGGGCCGGACGCTGTGGTGATGACGAGCGCGAACCGCGCCGGCGAGCCAGTCCTCACCGATGAGAGGGAAGCCGTCGCCGCGCTTTCCGGAATCGCCGACGGCTTTCTGCTGCACGATCGTCCCATCGTCAACCGCTGCGACGACTCGCTCGCCGCCTGCTGGGGCGGGCGGACGGTCTTTTTCCGCCGCAGCCGCGGCTGGGCTCCGCAGCCTCTCCTGCTGTCCTTCGAGGCGTCCGGCGTGGCGGCGTTCGGCGCGGAGCAAAAGGCCTCCTTCTGCGTGGGCCGCGATCGGCACGCCTTCCCCAGTCAGCACATCGGCGTCCTCAAAAACGCCGCCGTGCTCGACCACTACCGCGGCGCGCTGGAGACGTATCTGCGGCTGTTTGGCGCCGTCCCCGCCGTTTTGGCCTGCGACCTGCACCCGGACTATTTTTCCACGCGGGAGGCGCTCGCCATGGCGCGGCGTCTCTCTCTGCCTCTGGTGCGGGTGCAGCATCACTGGGCGCATCTGTGCGCCTGCCTCGCCGACAACCGTGCGGAGGGGCCGGCCTTCGGCATTGTCTGGGACGGCACGGGCCTTGGCACGGACGGGACCGTGTGGGGCGGGGAGTTTCTGCGCGGCGGCCCCGACGGCTTTGTCCGCGCGGGAAGCATCCGCCCGATTCTGCTGCCGGGCGGAGACGCCGCCGTGCGCGAGATCGGGCGCGTGGCCCTCTCTCTGCTGTGGGACGCGGGCCTGCCGGCAGACGGCGCGCCGCTTCCGAGTGAAAAGGGAAAAGCCATTACAGCCATGCTTGACAAGGGGATTGCCTGTACACCCGCAAGCAGCATCGGCAGGCTGTTCGACGGCGTCTACTCCCTCCTGACGGGCGTTTCCGCCGTCTCCTGCGAGGGAGAGGGCGCCGTGCTGCTCGAAGCCATGCAGCGGCCCGGCGCCGCCGGCCGGCGCTACCCGCTGGCCTTCTATATGGAGGACGGCGTGCGGCGGTTCGATTTCCGGCCGCTGGTGCGGGCCGTCGTCCGCGACCGGGACGGCGGCGTGCCGCTGCCCGCCATCGCGCGCGGCTTTCACGACGCCCTGTGCGAGATGGCGCTCGACCAGTGCCGGGCGCTCAACCGCGAGGGCCTGCCCGCCGCGCTGAGCGGCGGCGTCTTTCTTAACCGAACCATTCTCGACGGCGTCTCCGCCCGGCTGACCGCGGCGGGCTTTGCCGTCCTCACACACCGGCGCGTCTCGCCCGGCGACGAGGGACTCTCCCTCGGCCAGCTGGCCGTCGCGGCGCGCCAAACCGAACAAAGGAGAACCGATCATGTGTCTCGCAGTTCCGCTCAAAATCACCTCGATTGACGGCAAAAGAGCCGTCGGGGAGGCCGGGGGCCTCTCGCAGACGCTCCGCGTCGACTTTCTGCCCGGGCTCCAGCCGGGCGACTATGTGATGGTGCACGCCGGCTTTGCAATCCAGAAGCTCACCGAGGAGCAGGCCGCCGAAAACCTCGCCGCCATCCGGGAGGCTCTCGATGCGCTTTGACACGGAGTTCCGCCGCCCGCAGAACGCGGAGCGCGCGCTCGCCGCGCTGCGGGAGCTTGTGCGGGAGACGGGGCCGATCCGCCTGATGGAGATCTGCGGCACGCACACGATGGCGATCGCGAAGGCGGGGCTGCGCGCCCTGCTGCCGGAGGGGCTCGAGCTGATCTCCGGGCCGGGCTGTCCTGTGTGCGTGACGCCCGCGGGCGCGATCGACTGGATTCTGCGCCTCTCTGAGCGCCCGGATGTGATCCTCGCGAGCTATGGCGACCTGCTGCGCGTGCCCGGCAGCGTGCGCGGGGACTCGCTGCTGCGCCGCCGGTCGCTGGGAGCGCAGGTGCGCACCGTCTACTCCCCTGTGGAGGCGCTGGCCCTGGCCGCGGAGCACCCCGATCGCGAGGTCGTCTTCCTCGGCGTGGGCTTCGAGACGACGGCCCCCGGCACGGCGGCCTGCCTGCTCGAGGCCCGGGAACGCGGACTCCGGAACTTCTCCGTTCTCAGCCTGCTCAAGAGAACGGAGCCTGCCCTGCGGGCGCTGGTCGAGGCCCCGGACTTCGCCGTGGACGGCTTCCTCTGCCCCGGCCATGTGGCGGCCGTCACCGGCGCGCAGGCGTTTGCCTTTCTGCCGCGGGAGTACCGGCTGCCCGCCGTGGTCGCCGGCTTTGAGCCGGGGGATCTGCTCTGCGCGATTTGCCGCCTCGCGGACATGGTGCGGCGCGGCGAGCCGGCTCTCGAAAACGAGTACACGCGCGTGGTGACGCAGGAGGGCAACCCCGCCGCGCTCGCGGCCATCGGCTGCGTTTTCACGCCGGCTGCCGCCGTGTGGCGCGGGCTGGGCGAGATCCCGGAGAGCGGGCTTGCGCCGGGCGACGCCTTCTCCCCCTGGGACGCGGCGAAAAAGTTCAGCTTCCCCGCCGGCTCCTCCGCCGTCGAGACGCCGGGGTGCCGCTGCGGCGCGGTGATCCGGGGCGTCGCGCGCCCGGCGGAGTGCCCGCTGTTCGGCTCCGTCTGCACGCCCGCCGACCCGGTGGGGCCGTGCATGGTGTCCGGCGAGGGAGCCTGCGCGGCCGCTTACCGGTATCGCAACCTGTGAAGGAGGAAATTTCCATGGAAGAGAGAATCACGCTCGACTACGGCAGCGGCGGGCTGCGCACGGCGGAGCTGATCGACCGCCTGCTCGTGCCCGCCTTCCGCAGCGAACCTCTCGCCGCCCTCGGAGACGGCGCGGTGCTCGAAAACAGGAGCGCGCCGCTCGTCTTCTCCACAGACAGCTTCGTGGTGACGCCGTGGCGCTTCCCCGGCGGGGATATCGGCAAGCTCGCCGTCTGCGGAACGGTCAACGACGTGTGCATGGCGGGCGGCGAGCCGCGCTATCTGAGCCTCTCCCTCGTCATCGAGGAGGGCTTTCTGCTGCGCGACCTCGAGGAGATTGTGCGCTCCATCGCCCGGGAGGCAGAGCGCGCCGGGGTCTCGGTCGTGACGGGCGACACGAAGGTGGTTGAGCGCGGAAAGGGAGACGGCATCTACCTGAACACCTCCGGCATCGGCTTTCTGCGCGCGCCGGGGCTCTCGCGGGCGGCCATCCGTCCGGGCGACGCCGTTCTCCTCAGCGGCAGCGCGGGCTGCCACGGGGCGGCGGTGCTGATGGCGCGCGGGGAGCTGCCCTGCGAGGGGGAGCTCCTCTCCGACTGCCGCCCGCTGCACGAGCTGAGCGCCGCCGTCCTCGCCGCGGGCGGGGTGCGCATCCTGCGGGACCCGACGCGGGGCGGTGTGGCGACGACGCTCAACGAGTTCGTTGAGGGAAGCGGCCTGTGCATAGAGCTCGAGGAAGACGCCGTTCCCATTGACGCGCCCGTGGCGGCGGCGTGCGATCTGCTCGGCCTCGACCCGCTCTACAGCGCGTGCGAGGGAAGGCTGCTGGCCATCGTCGATCCGGCGCACGCGGAGGCTGCGCTTGAGGCGCTGCGCCGCACGGAGGGCGGCGAGGGCGCGGCCGTCATCGGCCGGGTGACACAGAGCCGGCCCGGCTGCGTCGTGCTGCGCACCGCACTCGGCGGGGCGCGCATTCTCGGCAAGCTGACCGGCGCGCAGCTGCCGAGGATTTGCTGAAACGAAAAGGGGAGGTACTCCTGTCCACGAGGAGCGCCTCCCTTTTCTTATTCCCTGCTGTCGAACAATTTCGCAAGGTCGTCCTCCGTCAGGGGAAACGAGCTTGTCACCCGCATGGTTCGCGCCGCGTCTGTGAGAATCCACCCCTCCCTGCCGGTGGGGAATGAAACACGATACACGGCTCCGGCAGGCAACGCTCCGGCATCCTCCTCGCGGTACGGCTCCTCCCACTGGGCGAGGAGCTGCTGTGCGCACCAGCCGGAGAGGCCGGGAAGACGCGCGTCGTAGACGTCGCAGAACAGGATGCCGTCTCCCCCCGTCTCATACTGACGGACACGGATATGCGAGAGGACGGGCGAGGCGCGCTCCGTGCTGAAAACATCCCACGCATCAGACGGCGCGTGCTCCAGCGACCCGGCCTCCGCGACCGGGACCGTCTGCGTCTCCCCGGAAAGCCAGCCGGAGACAAAAACCATCACCACAGCGAGCGCAGCCGCCATCGCGACGTCCGCCGCAATAACGAGCGTGCGGCTGCCGCCGCGCGAAAAGCCCTCCTGCCGCAGGCGCTTGCGCAGGGAGTTGAGCGCCGCAGCCATCCCCAGAATGCAGAAGACATACAGGAGGAAACACGACGCCGCCCCGCCCTGCCCGGACGCGAAGGAGAACGCAACGAACACGGCGGCCGCCGCGAGCACCAGCACGAGAAACGCGGCGTCCGCCCGGCGGCAGAGGCTGGCGGAGACGCAGCGCCCTCCCTGCGCAACGGAGCGCAGAGAGCGCCGCAGCCAGAACGCATACGCCGCAAAGTGCAGAAGCAGCATCAGGAGCACAATCGGGAGCAGTGGAAGGACAAACAGGGCCGCCGCGCTGGACAGAAGCGCCAGCGGATCCGTGCTTCCCGAGAACAGCAGCCAGCCCAGCTCGAACAGCACAAGAAGCAGCAGCACCGCGTTCGGCAGCAGGAACGACCGGCGCATGGAGCGGCGGATCGCCGCCAGCCGGACGCTCTCGTCCGTCTCCAGCGGGACGGGGCGCTCCCGGTCTGTGCGGTAGATCTGCAGCTGGCCCCAGTCGCACGCCTTCTCCCAGCCCGCCTCGGCGCAGAGCTCGCGCAGGGCTTCCATTTTCGGATCGTTCTGCGGGTCAAACGGCGAGCCCTGCGGCAGATACGTGACGGCGTATGCCGTCGGGCGCGGCGCTTCGCGCCGGTATTTCCAGCACAGGCTCCCGATTGAGTCCAGCTGCAGTCCCCGCCGCGCCATCCGGGAAAGATGACGCTCCATAGCTTCAAATTCAAACGGCTGGAAAATTTCCATGCGGTAAGCAGCCTCTTTCATGTCCGCTCCCCCTTCCCCATCTTGCTTTCGTAATCGCCGATCCGGGCGCGCAGGCGATCGTACTCCTCGCGGAGGAGAATGCGCCCCTTCTCCGTAAGCCGGTAGCTGCGGCGGCGTCCTGCCGCCTTCGTCTCCTCGATGTAGCCGTCGTGCAGAAACTGCTCGAGGAGATTGTAGAGCGTGCCCGGGCCGACGGCCACACGGCCGTTCGTGAGCGCCGCCACCTCGCCCATGATATCGGCCCCGCAGCGCTCCTCTCCGAGACAGAGCAGAATATAAAACATCTGCTCCGTGAGCGTCTGGAATTTTTCGCGCGGCATTTTCCCCGCCTCCCTTCGCGCCGTTTTATATCGAATATCGTTATTTCTGCCTTTATTGTATCATCGAATATCGATATTGTCAAGGCAAAACAGGCTCCCGGAGACAGATTTCCGGGAGCCTGACCATTGTTACGATTCCGGTTCCGCCCTTCCTTTCGGGCAGGATTTTGGCCTTCCCCACCGCTGCACAAGGCCGATGAGCTGGCCGGACAGCGCGACGGTCAGAAGGGAGCAAAGGAGCCGCTCGAGCGGAATGTAAGAGGCGGAGAGCAGAAGGACAACCAGATCCGTGGCAAGATACGCCCACTGCACATCGAGCCGCGTCACATGGGAGATCACCATGGCGAGGGCGTCGTCTCCTCCCGGCGCGCCTCCCGCGCGCACGCTCAATCCCACGCCGGCTCCGACGAAGACGGCGCCCAGAACGGCAGCCAGCCACGGCAGCTCCGCGAGCTGCGGCCACAGGGGCGGGAAGCGCTCAAACAGGGCATAAAAGGCGGAGAAGCCGCCTCCCGCCACCGCGGAATACAGAAGGAACTCCTTTCCCAGGAGCCTCCAGCCCGCCGCGTAGCACAGAACGTTCATGACGAAGCCCGAAACGGCTGGCGAAATGCCGAGCCAGTGCTGCAGAAGCAGCGTCATGCCGAGAACGCCGCCCTCTGTCACATGTGAGAGCGAATGGACATTGTACAGGCCGAAGGCGAGAATCGCGCTGCCCAGAAGGGCCTGCGCACAGCGCTTCAGCTTTGCGGGGGTAAACACAATAACACATCCTTTCCTCTCTATCTTACCATACGGCCGCTTGTTTGGCAAGCCGGATCCGGAGCCGAAGGCCGCACACAGCGCGCAGCCCCGCTTATACTTTTGCTTTTGGAGTTTCTTCTTTTTCGTGTTGCCTCATGTGCCTTTCTTATGGTAAAATAGAAAAGAAAAGACGTGTGAAAGCGCCCAGAAGCCCGGTGCTGCACCATGGCATGGCGTGCGTTTATCCGTCATACAGATGAGACAGGAGGCCCGCTTTTCGGGCGTAACGCTCTCACCAATCTGAAAAAGGGGGAATCCTATGACAGCTTTGCTTCTTCTGGCAGCCATCGTGATTTTTGCCTGCGTCCTGGGGAACCGTGTTTCCCAGCGCTTCGGCGTGCCAACACTGCTGGCGTTTATTGTGCTTGGCATGCTGTTCGGCTCGGACGGGCTGTTCCGCATCGACTTTGACAATTACATCATCGTGGAGGACGTCTGCTCCGCCGCCCTGATCGCCATCATGTTTTACGGCGGCTTCGGCACCAACTGGCGGGAGGCCCGCCCCGTGGCGGTGCGCGCCTCGCTGCTGTCCTCTCTGGGCGTGGTGCTGACCTCTCTGCTGACCGGGCTGTTCTGCCGGTACGCGCTCGGCTTTTCGATGCTTGAGGGCATGCTGCTCGGCGCGATCCTCGGCTCCACGGACGCCGCCTCCGTCTTCTCGATCCTGCGATCCAAGCGGCTGAACCTCAAGGGCGGCACCGCCTCCCTGCTGGAGGTGGAGAGCGGCTCGAACGATCCCTTCGCCTATATGATGACCGTTCTTCTGCTCTCCGCGATGCAGGGCGAGGGGCTGTCCTTCCAGAGTATCCTCGTCACGGCTGGGCTGCAGCTTGTGCTCGGCGTCTTTTTCGGCGTCGCGATCGGAAAGCTCGGCATCCTTCTCATGCGGCGCTTTCCCTTTGGGACCAGCGGCCTCGACGCAGCCTGCCTGCTCGGCATCGCGCTGCTCTCCTATGCCGTGCCGACGCTGCTCGGCGGGAACGGCTACCTCTCCGCCTATCTGACCGGCCTGCTGCTCGGCAACGCCGATCTGCCCGGACAGCGCGGGCTTGTCCATTTCTTCGACGGAATGACAGGCCTGATGCAGATGCTGATTTTCTTCCTGCTCGGCCTTTTGAGCTTTCCCTCCCGCCTGCCGCAGGTGCTGCCGATCGCCATCCCCGTAGCCCTCTTCCTCACCTTCGCGGCACGGCCCGGAGCCGTTTTTCTGCTGCTCACCCCGTTCCGCTGTCCCGTGCGCCAGCAGCTTCTCGTCTCGTGGGCCGGGCTGCGCGGCGCGGCCTCCATCGTCTTCGCCGTGCTGGCCGTCAACTCCCCCGCGGTGCTGGAGAGCGACATCTACCACATTGTGTTCGCCGTCGTCCTGCTCTCGATCGCCTTCCAGGGCTCCCTGCTCCCTGCGGCCGCGCGAAAGCTTGACATGATCGGCACCGAGGACGACGTCATGCGCACGTTCAGCGACTACGCCGCCGAAACGGAGGTGGAATTCATCCAGCTCGACATCACGCCCGGCCATCCCTGGGAGGGCAAGACGCTCAGCGAGCTGGCCTTCCCGCCCGGCCTGCTCTGCGTAATGATCCTGCGCGGGGACACGCCGCTCACGCCGCGCGGCAAAACCATCCTGCGGGCCGGGGACTCCGCCGTCCTCTGCGCCGCGTCGTTCGCCGGCCACGAGGAGGAGATCACGCTCTCCCCGTGCCCGCTGACGGACGGCCACCCCTGGGTACAGAAGCGGATCAGCAGCCTCGGGCTGCCGCCGCAGGAGCTGAT
>CALWRP010000051.1 GCA_944383955.1 uncultured Clostridia bacterium | reverse complement strand
ACGTCAAGCTCATAGGAGCCGTCCTTCTCGCGGATGTCGGTCTTCATGACGTGGGCCGCGTGCTTGCCGTAGAGCGGATTGCGCGTGTGGAACACAGGGGCCAGAAAAGCGTCGTCAAAGAAATCGTCAAACAGGTTTTCACCAAAAACAGTGGGCAACATTAGTCATTCCTCCATTCATGTTCAACAGGTCTCGTGGTGTGGGGAGAAAAATCCTCGCGCGCGAGCGCCGTTGCCCTGCCCGCGGTGCGCGGGCGTTTGTGATTTTCGTCCTCTTCGGAAGGAGAATTCCCGAAGCCCTTCGGCTTCCGGCTTTCTTTCCCTTTCTTCAAGGTACACTTTTATTATAGCCCCATTTTTAGCACTGTCAAGAGAAGAGTGCTAACTTTTACAATTTCTTAACAATCTGAATATCCGTCTGCTTACAGCACTGCCCCTCACAGAGAGATCCCAAACAGCGCGCAGGCGTTGCGGCGGCCGGCCTCGAGCACCTCGGCGGCGGTGACGCCGCGCACCTCGGCGATTTTGGCGGCGGTGTAGGCGATCATGGTGGAGTCGCAGCGCTTGCCGCGGAAGGGAACGGGGGCCATGTACGGGCAGTCCGTCTCCGTGAGCAGGCGGTCGAGCGGCACCTCGCGGGCCACCTCCACCGGCGTGCGGGCGTTCTTGAAGGTGACGGAGCCGCCGAGCCCGATGTAGAGGCCGAGCGAGACGGCCTCGCGCATCATCTCCACGCTGCCGGAGAAGCAGTGCAGCACGCCGCGCGGGCGGTATTTCCGCAGCAGCTCCATCGTGTCGCCGTGGGCCTCGCGGTCGTGGATGACGACGGGCAGCTTGTGCGCCGCGGCCAGCTCGAGCTGCGCGGCGAAGGCCGCCTGCTGCTCCTCGCGCGGGGCGTTTTCCTTCCAGTAGTAGTCCAGGCCGATCTCGCCCACGGCCACCACCTTCGGGCGGGCCAGCAGGGCTTCCACCTGCCGCAGCCAGTCGGCGGGCGCGTCCTTCAGGTCTCCCGGGTGGATCCCGACGGCGGCGTACACATAGGGCCAGCGCTCCGCGAGGACAGCGCTCTCGTAGCTGCCCTCCATGCTCGAGCCGCAGTTGACGACGCAGCACACGCCCTTCTCCGGCAGGGCTGCGAGCACCTCCCCGCAGTCGGCGCGGAAGGCGTTGGAATCGTAGTGCGCGTGGGAATCAAAAATCTGCATGAGCTTCTCCTTTCATCGGGCCGGTTTTCCGGCTCCGTCAAAAAAGCGGGGGACCGCCCGCCGCGGCCCGTCCTGGGGCCAAGCGGCGCGGCTGTCCCCCGCGTTCGGCTTCTCTGTGTGAATCAGTGGATGGACGAGCCCGCCGGGACGCCCTCGAGGAAGATGACGCGCACGTCGTTCTCGCCCGCGTCGGCGGCCAGAATCATGCCCTGGCTCTCCACGCCGCAGAGCGTGGCGGGCTTGAGATTCGCCACCAGCACGACCGTCCTGCCGATGAGATCCTCGGGCTTGTACCACTTGGCGATGCCGGATGCCACGGTGCGCTCGCCCGCGCCGTCGTCGAGCGTGAGCTTCAAGAGCTTCTTCGCCTTCTTGATCGGCTCGCAGGCCACGACCTTCGCCGCGCGCAGCTCCACCTTCGCGAAGTCGTCGATGCCGATCTGCGCCAGGCCGGGAATCTCCTTCTTCTCCTCCGCCTTCTGCTCCATGGGGTTGGGGATCAGGGCGTTGAGGGCCTCGATCTCCTTGTCCACGTCGATGCGCGGGAAGAGCGTCTCGCCCTTCTCCACCACCGTGCCGGCGGGCGTCGCGCCCCACACGGCCGCGGACTCATACGTCGCCGCGTCGCCGGAGAGGCCGAGCTGCTTCTGGATGCGGGGGCTCGTCTCGGGCATGAAGGGGGCGATGAGGATCGAAATGATGCGCAGCGACTCGCAGAGGTTGTACATCACGGCCGCGAGGCGGGCGCGCTTCGTCTCGTCCTTGCCGAGCGCCCAGGGCATCGTCTCGTCGATATACTTGTTGCTGCGGGCGACAAGCTTCCAGATTTCCGTCAGCGCGGCGGAGAACTGATAGCCCTCGATCGCCTTGTCGCACTTCTCGCGCAGGGCGGAGGCCATCGCGATCAGCTCGTCGTCCACCGGCTCGCTCTCGCGCTCGGCCGGGATCTGCCCGCCGAAATACTTCTGCACCATGGCCGTGGTGCGGGAGACGAGGTTGCCGAGATCGTTCGCCAGATCGGAGTTGATGCGGGCAATCAGGGCCTCGTTGGTGAACACGCCGTCCGCGCCGAAGGGGATCTCGCGCAGCAGGAAGTAGCGGATTGCGTCCACGCCGTACCGCTCGCAGAGGATGTTCGGATCGACGACGTTGCCCTTCGATTTGCTCATCTTCGTGCCGTCGCCGAAGAGCAGCCAGCCGTGGCCGTAAACCTGCTTCGGCAGCGGGAGGTCGAGCGCCATCAGCATGGCGGGCCAGATGATCGTGTGGAAGCGCACGATCTCCTTGCCGACAAAGTGCACGTCGGCGGGCCAGTACTTTTTGTAATCGGAATCATCGCCGGAGCCGTAGCCCATGGCGGTGATGTAGTTCGTCAGCGCGTCGACCCACACGTACACGACGTGCTTCGGGTCAAAGTCGACCGGGATGCCCCAAGTGAAGCTCGTGCGCGAGACGCACAGGTCCTGCAGGCCCTGCTTGATGAAGGCGATCATCTCGTTCTTGCGGCTCTCGGGCTGGATGAACTCCGGATGCTCCTCATAGAGCTTGAGAATGCGGTCGGCATACTTCGAGAGGCGGAAGAAGTACGCCTCCTCCTCGGCCCACTTGACCTCGCGGCCGCAGTCGGGGCACTTGCCGTCCTTGAGCTGCGTCTCGGTCCAGAAGGACTCGCAGGGGGTGCAGTACCAGCCGTCGTACTTGCCCTTGTAGATGTCGCCGCGGTCGTACAGCTCGCGGAAGATCTTCTGCACGGCCTTGACATGGTAGTCGTCCGTGGTGCGGATGAAGCGGTCGTTGCTGATGTTGAGCAGCTTCCAGAGCTTCTGGAAGTTCGCGACGATTTTATCGACATACTGCTTGGGGGTCACGCCCTCGGCCTCGGCCTTCTGCTCAATCTTCAGGCCGTGCTCGTCCGTGCCGGTGAGGAACATCACGTCGCAGCCCTGCATTCGGCGGTAGCGGGCGATGGCGTCGCTGGCCACGGTGCAGTAGCTGTGGCCGATGTGCGCGTTGCCCGAGGGGTAATAGATGGGCGTCGTGATGTAGAACGTCTTTTTCTCCATAATGCTTGAACCCTCCAACGTATCGGATTTTTCCGGACATGCACGCGCGGCCCGCGCCGGGGACGGGCGGGCCGGGAGCACTCTTTTTATTGTACAATAAAAACCCGCGCCAGGCAAGAGCGGCTTTCACAAAAACCGCCCGCCGGGCGCGGAAAAAAGCGTCTTATTCGTCCACTTTGCCGGGCTGCGTCTCGCCGTAGAGGAATTCGCGCAGCAGGCGGCTGTTTTCCTCCACGTCCACGTCGAGCACCAGGGCCCCGCTGGGCAGGCGCAGGTCGGAATAGGTGCCCTCGTTCGGCACGCACATCGTCACCTGCTCGTATTCGAGCACCTGAGGGGCGATCGACGTCAGATAGAGAATATCGCCGTCGGTGAGGTTGGTCGTCACATAGGGCAGATAGTCGAAGGCCACGCTTCCCATCTCGGCAAAATTGAGCTGCTTGAAGCGCGCCACAATCGCCTCGATCACCTGGCGCTGGCGGCCCGTGCGGCCGAAGTCGCTGTCGGTGGCGCGGATGCGGGCGTAGTAGAGCGCCTCGTAGCCGGAGAGGTGGTTGACGCCCTCCGTCCAGCTCGTGCCGATGTTGCGGTTGCCCTCGGCGGCCACGGCCTCGCTCATGTCGATGTCGATGCCGCCCATCTTGTCGATGACGGCGGAGAAGTTCTCGAAATCAATCTCGATATATTTGTCGATGTTCACGCGGAAGTTGTTCTCGAGCGTCTGCATCGTCAGCGCCGCGCCGCCGTTGGCGTAGGCCGCGTTGAGCCGCGTCTGGCCCACGGTGGGAATCTCGAGATACATGTCACGCAGGAAGGACGTGAGCTTGAGCTGCTTGTTTTTCGTGTCGATCGACACGAGCATCGAGGTGTCCGAGCGGCTGGACATGCCGTCGTCGCCCTTATCCTTGCCGATGAGGAGGATGTTGACGACGCTCGAGTCCTCAAGCACGCTCCACGCCGGCGCGGCGGAGGGCTGCTCCTCATACTGCGAGGTGTCGATATCCGGCCGGTCGAGCCTGCCCATAGCCAGCGTGAAGCCGACAAACAGCAGACCGCACAGCACCGCCAGCACAAACACCGTCACCAGGAACACCTTCCCGGCGCTTCTCTTCCGCTTTCTGCGCCTGGGGGCGGTTCTGGGCGGCGACTTGTGCGCCGCCTTGGAGACGCGGTGATCGCTGCGGCTGTAAATATCGCGGTCAACGTAATTGTATCGGTCCACCTCGCCGCCGGCGGGCCGCCGCTGCCGGGCCGCCCGCTGCTGGGCCGCCCGCTGCTGCGCCGTCTGGGGCCTGGTGCCGTTGGAGCGCTGTGCCATTCTTCTTCCTCCGTTCCCCCCTGCGGGGCCGTTCCGTTTTCTCTTTCAGCGCCGCCTGGAATCATACGGTGCTGCCTTGATTTTATCACAGAGCTTTTCTTCCCTTTTGGAATCCGCTCCCCCATTCTATTCGATCTCCCCCCAAAAAGTCAAGCGGACAGGGGGAAAGAGAGGCCATTACAAGAGAAGACGCCGGAAGGGGGCAAAAGGTTTCACCGCGGGGCCTTGATTTTTTCACAGGATGCGCGTAACATGGACGGTAACGAGCGGGGTGCGCGTCCGCAGGGAGGCCGAGCCCCCGCGAAAAAGGAGAGACGAAGCATATGGCAGAGAAAAAAAGAGAGGGCAGACGGCGCCGCGTGGACCGGCGCACGCTGTTCGTGCGCATTGTCGCGGGGGCCGTCGCCCTGCTCATGATCGCCTCGGTCGCCCTGTCGGCGCTGTGGCTGTAAGCGCCCCTCACGCCCCTGAGGACGGCGCGCCCGGAGAGCGGAGAATGCGCAGCAGCTCCCCGCGCGGCATGGGGCGGGCGTAGTAAAAGCCCTGGATCCACTCCACGCCGCGGGCGATCAGGGCGTCGGCCTGCGCCTGCGTCTCCACGCCCTCCACCACCAGCTGGCATTCGAGCGAGCGGAACATGTCCAGCATGGTGTGCACCACGAAGACGGAGCGCTCGTTCTCCGGATAATCCCGGAGCAGGCTGCCGTCGAGCTTGATGCAGGAGAACGAGGTGGCCAGGATCAGGGAAAGGTTCGACTGCCCGGTGCCGAAATCGTCGAGCGCGAAGGAGAAGCCGCGCCGCGTGATATCCTCCATGACGGCGCGCATCCGCGGCACGTTCTCGGAGAGCACCCGCTCCGTCACCTCCAGGCGCAGCCGCGCGGGATCGAAGCGGTAGCGCGCAAGGAGGCTGTCGAGCTTCTCCACCAGCCGGTTCGAGAGCAGCTGCTGCACGGAGAGGTTGACGGAGACGGCCTCGAGGCTGTCCGCGGCGGGGTCGGCGAGCAGGGCGCACACGCTCTCGAGCATGGCGTCCGTGATCTCCTCCACCAGGCCGTTGGCCTCCGCCAGGGCGATGAAGGCGGAGGGGGAGAGGTACTGCCCGCGCGTGTCGCGCATGCGCACCAGCGCCTCCGCCATGGAAAAGCGGCCGGAGGCGGTGTGATAGATCGGCTGATACCACGCCTCGAAGCGGTTCTCCCGGGCCGCGTCCTGCATGGTGTGAATGAGGCGCGTCTGCTCGGCCATCCGGCCGGAAAGCGCCGGGTCGTAGCGCATCATGTGGTCGCTCCTCGACCGCGCGAGCGAGAGGCTGAAGCTGAGAAGCTCCAGAATCATCTCCGCGCTGCCGCCGCGCTCCGTGTGGATCACCTCGGCAAAGGCCGCGGAGGGGAGAATGTCCACATGGTCGATCTCCCACGGGGACTCAAAGCGCGCGCAGACGGCCTTCATCAGCCGATCCGCGCCCGGCTGCCCCTCATATGGCGCCATAAGGGCGAAATCCAGGCTTCCCGTGCGGAACGATTTCCCCTTCGGGTGCGCCTGCTCGAGCCACGAGGAGATGCCGCACAGCAGCGCGTCTCCGCGCCTGGCCCCATAGCGCTGGTTGATGGCGCGGAAGTGCGAAAGCGACACGGCGATGATCTGAAACGGCCTGCCCGAGCGCATCCGCAGCGCCAGCTCCTGGTGCAGGCTCGCCCGGTTTCCGCTGCAGGTGAGGATATCCTGCTCGATTCCCCTGCGCTGGAAGTTGATGAGCAGGATCAGGTTTGCCGCCGCCATGATGCCGCCGTTGAGCAGCACGTCCGGATAGAGGAACTGATACGCCGCGAGCGCCAGCACAATCGGCGGCAGAATGCGCATCACCCGGCGCATGGCCGGGCTGAGGCTGCGGCGGTTGATCAGAGCGAGCGCCACCAGCACCACGAGCTGCAGCAGCATCACAAGATAGCCCACATTCACCAGGGGGCCGCGCCGGTAATTGAGCTCCGCGTCGAAATAGAACATCACGCCGCTCTGGAGATTGTACAGCACCAGCATGGAAAAGAGCGCGTACAGCACAGAGAGGAAGACGAGATAACGGCGCGTCCCCTCGTTCCGGCTGCTGTGCTCATAGATCAGCCGGCACATATAGTACGCGATGATCGAGCACACCGCCGCGATCAGCAGAAAATACGCGCTGTTGCATGCCTGGTGCACCCAAAGCGGCACCTGCTCCGGCTGAGACAGCATGTGCGTGCACGCAATGTTCAGCACGACAGAGCCCGCCGAAAGATAGAGCGAGAGCCGGTACAGCCTGCGCTGCGGGAACGCTTGCCACCGCCTCTCGTGAAAATTGAGAAGCAGCAGAAAGAGAAGAATCAGCGAGAAGAGCTCCGTTGATATGGTCCACTCTATCATTGTACATCACCTTGTCCGTTTCCGCCGCCGCGCCGCGCCCGCCTGCCGCCGGTTTCTCTCCGGCCGCCGCGCGCCGCACCGCCCGCGTTTCTTGTTCCGCCTGCCCGGCGTTTCTATTCCTCCTGCCGCGTCAGCGCCTGGTAGATCTCCGATTTGCGCAGCCCCGTCATCGCCGCGATGCGCCGGGCGGCCTGCGAAAGCGGGATCCCCTCGCGCCGCGCCAGCTCGGAGGCGGCCCGCGCCGCCTCCTCCAGAGAGACGTTCTCCGGGGCCTCCTGCTCCGCCGCCCCCTCCACGACGAGCACGAACTCCCCGCGCGCCCCGCCGTCCGCGTAGCGCAGCGCCGCCTCGGAGAGGGTGGTGCGGATCACCTCCTCGTGCACCTTCGTCAGCTCGCGCGCCAGCGCCACCCGCCGGTCGCCGAGCGCCTCGAGCAGGTCGCGCAGCGTTGCGGGCAGCTTGTGCGGGGCCTCGTAGAAGACCATCGTGCGCCGCTCCTCGCGCAGGCTCGCGAGATGCTCGCGGCGGCTTTTTTTGTTCATGCTCAGAAAGCCCTCGAAGGTGAAGCGCCCCGTGGGCAGGCCGGAGAGGGCCAGCGCCGTCACCACCGCGCTCGGCCCCGGCACCGCCAGCACGGGAATGCCCCGCGCCGCGCACTGCGCCACGAGTTCCTCGCCCGGATCCGAGATGGCCGGCATGCCCGCGTCTGAGACGAGGGCGCAGCTCTCGCCCGCCTCGATCCGCGCGCAGATCAGCTCCCCGCGCTCGCGCTTGTTGTGCTCATAGTAGCTCACCAGCGGCTTTTTGATCCCGAAATGGTTGAGCAGCCGCAGCGTCACCCGCGTGTCCTCTGCCGCGATGAAGTCCGCCGCCTCCAGCGCCTCCACGGCCCGCGGCGAAAAATCGCCCAGGTTCCCGATCGGCGTGCCCACTATCGTCAATGTCCCGCTCATCGCGCAGCTTCCTTTCCCTCGTCCGGCGGCCGCCGTTCCCTCTCCGGGAGCGCGGCCGTTCTCTATTTTATCAACTATGGTCGGCTTTATACTCGCCGTATATTTTCAGCATCTCCTCCGACCAGCCCCCGCAGCCGCCCTCCACAAAGAGGACGGGCTCCACGCGCAGGCCGGGCCGTCCGCCGCGCACGGCCTCGAGCAGGAAGAGAAACGGCTCCTTGCCGGGGCGCTGCTGCACAAGGCGCAGCCGCTTGGGCTCGAGGCCCGCCTCCGAAAGGCAGCGCAGCAGCTCGGGCAGGCGCTCCGGGCGCTGGCAGCAGCAGAATTTTCCGCCCCAGCGCAGAAAACGGCGGGCGGCTGCGGCCACGTCGGCGAAGGTGCAGGCCGTCTCGTGGCGGGCGAGCCGCTCGCTCTCGTTCTGGCTCTCGTCTCCCGTGCCCGCCGCCTGATAGGGCGGGTTGCAGGCCATGCGGTCGAGCGAGCCGGGCTCAAAGGCCGCGCGCAGGGCGCCGCCGTCGCGCAGATCGGCCCGCAGCACGCGCAGCGTCCCGGAAAGGCCGTTGCGCTCGGCGCTGCGGCGGCAGAGCCCGGCGGCGTCCTCCTGCAGCTCCACAGCCCACACGCAGGCGGGCGAGGCCCGCAGGCACCACAGCAGGGAGAGCACGCCGCAGCCCGCCCCCAGCTCCGCGCAGCGCTCGCCGCGCCGCGGCAGAGAGAAGTCTGCCAGCAGGATGGTGTCTGTGCTGAAGCGGTGGACGCGGGAGACGAGCACGGCCGCCTCCCGCGAGAGCGGCTGCCAGGACAGCTCCTCCATCCGGTTTCTCTCCTCTCTGAAAAAACGTTCCTTCCGGCGTTCCCGCGCCGGGCGCGGCAAAAAAGAAAGGTTCAGGAGCCGCGAACGGCGGCAGCCTGAACCTTTTTTGCCTGATGGTGAAATTATTCGGCCTTCGGCGCGCCGACCGGGCAAACGTTGGCGCAGTTGCCGCAGCTGATGCACGTGTCAGCATCGATGACGTACTTGCCGTCACCCTCGGAGATCGCGTTCACGGAGCACTCCGCAGCGCAGGCGCCGCAGGCGATGCACTCGTCAGAAATAACATATGCCATGGAAAATACACCTCCATAATTTGATATTCTTATCATACCATAAAAAACGCAAAATGCAAGACTCTCAGGGAAATTATCGTGCCGGAAAGAGCTGGCAGCGGAGCGCCCGAAAGCCGGAAGACGGGGGAGGGCGGCTCAGCTCTTTTCCAGGTTTTTGAGCTTCTCGAGCTCCTCCTGGGAAAGGCGCTTGCCCTTGCCGGCGCGCAGCACCTTCACCTGCTTGACGCGGAACGTCTTCGTCGCGCCCTCGGCGGCGTTCTCCAGGCGCACGTGCAGCAGCCCGGTGAGGAGATTGACCTCGTTGACGACGCCGCGGCCCTCCGGGGTGGAGACGAGGGAGCCGACGGGCGGCGTGCTGCGCAGCAGGTCGGAATAGGCCTCCTGCTCATATTTGAGGCAGCACATCAGCCTGCCGCAGGTGCCGGAGATCTTCACCGGGTTGAGCGAGAGCCCCTGCTCCTTGGCCATCTTGATCGAGACGGGCTGGAAGCCGCTGAGGAACGTGGAGCAGCAGAAGGGCCGCCCGCAGATGCCCAGCCCGCCGAGCATCTTCGACTCGTCGCGCACGCCGATCTGCCGCAGCTCGATGCGCGTGCGGAAGACGGAGGCCAAGTCCTTGACGAGCTCGCGGAAGTCGACGCGGCCGTCGGCGGTGAAATAGAAGAGAATCTTCGAATTGTCGAAGGTGTATTCCACGCCCACGAGCTTCATCTCCAGCTTGTGCGCCTCGATTTTCCTGGCGCAGATCTGGAAGGCGTTCTTCTCCTTGGCGGCGTTGTCCTCCAGGCGGCGCAGATCGTCCTTCGTCGCCACGCGGATCAGCTTCTTGAGCGGCTGGGGCACGGCATCCTCCGCGATATCGCGGTTGACCATCATCACCTCGCCGCACTCCACGCCGCGCGAGGTCTCCACAATCACGCGGTCGCCCTGGCGCAGGCGGTTGCCGTCCGGGTCAAAATAATAAATTTTTCCTACATTTTTAAAGCGTACACCAATAATCTCGGCCATCTGTTACCTCCCACATCCGGCGGGGCCGGATCGTGTTATTGCTCGCGGCCGCTCCCCGCCCCGCGGGGGAGGCGGAGCTCGGAGGAAAGCGCGAAACATTCTCGCCGGCCCGCGCCCGCTTCCCGGGCACAGCGCGCGGCGGCTGTGAAAAAATATTTTCCGGCAATTCCGGCGCGGCGGCCCTTTTCCAGGAAGCCTTCCGCCGCCGGGTCCTGCCCCGGGGCTCTAGCGCCCGGCGGCGGCGCGCAGCCTCGCGCACAGCGCCGTCACCAGCAGGGCGGCGTTCGCGTTGCGCTCGCAGGCGGCGAGGGCCTCCTGCGTCACGGCGAGCAGCCGCATCAGGCTCTCCCGCGTCAGCGCGCGCGAAAGCCGGGCGGCGTCCTCCGGCAGGCCGGAGAGGCAGCCCGAGGCCCCGGCCCGCAGCACGCAGGCGTCGCGCAGCAGCAGGGCGAGCCCCTGAAGCGACGCGCGCAGGGCGGCGCGGTCCTTGATGAGCGGGGCCGTGAGAAAGAGGAGCTCCGCCTCGCCCGGCGCGCAGAGGGCGGCGGCCAGGCGCGAGAGCAGCTCCGGGTCCGCGCCGCAGGGCTCCTCCCCGTCGAGGCGGAAGAGCTGGGCGCGCGAGCGCACCGTGGGCAGCAGCATGGAGGCGCTGGGCACGGTGAGCAGGAACAGCACGTTCGGCGGCGGCTCCTCGAGCACCTTGAGCAGGGCGTTCTGCGCCTGCTCCGACATGGCCTGCGCCTCGAGCAGGACGAAGACCTTGCGCGCCGCCTCGTTCGGGCGGATGAAGGCGTCGTCGCGCACGCTGCGCACCACGTCCACGTGGAACGAGCGCGCGGCCCCGTCGCCGCCCTCCACGCGCAGGTCGGGGTGAGAGCCGGCCAGCGCCTTCACGCAGTGCGGGCACTGCCCGCAGGGGCGCTCGCCGTCGCCGGTGCACAGGGCGGCCCGCGCCAGCAGCAGAGCAAGCTCGCGCCGCCCCCCGGCCGCGCCGCCCTCGAGCAGGGCCGCGTTGGGGAAGCGGTCTCCGCCGAAGGCCGCCGAGAGACGGCGGCGAAGCTCTTCACTTGTCACCAGAGAGCCGAGCTGCATGGGCCAAAACTCCTTCGCCGCCCCGCGGGGCGCTTTCTTCCAAACAGGGAATACCAGAAAGGGGGGCGGCCCGAAGGCCGCCCCACCGGACGGAGCGCAATTGCCGCGCCGCTTCATGGGCGCAGGGATTCAGCCGCTTTTTTTAAGGCAACACCGCATAATCCCAGGTGGTGTAGCGTGCCAAAAAATTTTTTGTGAGATGATCCAAAAAGCGCAGGCAATCCTTGCCGGATTGGCGAGCATTTTTGGAAAATATCACGGAAA
>CALWRP010000050.1 GCA_944383955.1 uncultured Clostridia bacterium | reverse complement strand
AGGAAAGTAGCGTTTGATACGAGCAATCTGTTCATGAGAAAGATAAAAAAGTTCCTTCATGGCATCCTCCCTATGCCGACAATAAGAACTTTTTACCCTTTTGGCAATTAATGAGTCCTGAGCCTAGCTGGGGGGTTTCTTTTAACCAAAAAAAGCCCCGGGAACCCCCGGGGCCTTCGCGAAACGTCCTACGCCACCTCTTCGGCGCTCTTTTCCTCCTCGCTCTTGGGAGCGGGCGTCTTGAACTGCATGTTGTAGAGGGTGCGGTACTGGCCTCCGGGAATGGCCATGAGCTCCTCGTGACTGCCGAGCTCCACGAGCCGCCCTTCGTTGATGACCGCGATGCGGTTGGCGTTCTTCACGGTGGAGAGACGGTGGGCGATGACGAAGACGGTCTTGTCCTTCATGAGGTTGTCGATGGCGCGCTGCACGATTTCCTCGGACTTGTTGTCGAGAGCGGAGGTCGCTTCGTCGAGAATGACGATGGGGGCGTTCTTGAGGAAGGCGCGGGCGATGGCCACGCGCTGCTTCTGACCGCCGGAAAGCAGAATGCCCCGCTCGCCGATGTAGGTCTCCACGCCCTTGTCCAGCGAGGCGATGAAATCGCTCAGGCAGGCACGGCTCAGCGCTTCCTCGATGTCCTTGTCCGTGGCGTCGGGGTTGCCGAGCAGGATGTTCTCGCGGATGGTGCCGTCGAAGAGGAAATTGTCCTGAAAGACCATGGCGATGTTCTGGCGCAAGTCCTTCAGGGTGAAGTCGCGGATATCCGTGCCGTCGATGCGGATGCTGCCCTTCGTCACGTCGTAGAAGCGGGGCAGCAGGCTGACCAGCGTGCTCTTGCCGCCGCCGGAATTGCCCACGAGGGCCAGCATTTCGCCCACGCGCACGTCGAGATTGATGTCGTGCAGCACTTCCGTGCCCTTGTTGTACTCGAAGCACACGTGCTCGAAGGTGACGCCGCGCTTCACCACGGGCATTTCTGCGGGCTCCTCCTTTTCCACGAGGACGCAGGGACGGTCCAGCAGGGAGAAGACGCGCTCGATGGCAAGGAAGGACTGCTGCACGGACACCGCCACGTTGGTGATGTTCTTGAGCGGCGTATAGAGCATGAGCAGCGCGGTGATGAAGGACACGAAGTTGCCCGCGGAAATGGTGCCCTGCACGATGAGCCAGCTGCCCAGCGCGATGGCGAGGCCGAGGCCGATGGAAATGACGAAGTGCATGAAGGGCGTAATCCACGCGGTACGGCGCGTCATGGCCACGGTGATGTTGAACACGTCGGCAAGCAGCGCGTTGAAGCGGCTCTTCTGGCGTTCCTGAAGGTTGTAGGCCGCAATGGTGCGGTTGCCGGAAAAGGTTTCGTTGTAGGTGGTGTTGACCTGGAACACGCAGCTGTTGTTGCGCGAAACCAGGGTCTTGAGCAGCTTCTTCACTCTGGTGAGAGGAGCCACGGCCACCGCGAGAATGACGATGGCGAGGATGGAGAGCTGCCAGGAGTTGTAGAACAGCACGCCGATGAGCGCGACGGAAGAGAAGATTCTGGTGAGAAAGCTCTTCAGGTTGCCAAGAAGCCCCGCGCAGGAGAGCTCCGCATCGGAATTGAAGCGGAAGAGCACTTCGCCGGAGGTGGTCTTGTCGAAATAGGAGGGCTCTATCTCCACGAGCTTTTCGTAGAGCCTCTGCTTGAGGCCCATGGTGAGCCTGCCGCCCACCCATGCGTTGAGGTACGTTCCGCCGAAGTTCAGCAGGCCCTGCACCGTGGTGAAGCCCACGATGAGCAGAGGGATGTACCACGGCGACTCCATGCTCTTGCCCACCACCACGATGTCGGTATAGGGCTTGAGAAAGAGCGCGATGACGGCGTCGAGACTGCCGACGGGGATGCAGATAAGCAGGGAAAGCAGAGCCATGGGCCAGAAGGGCTTGATGAACGGCCACATGCGGCGGTAGTTCACGACGAACTGGTTCTTCTCCATGGTCTGCTTCAAATTCAACTTCATCATAGGACTCCGTGCAGAGCGCGGCTCTGCTGAAAGGTCATGGAACGGCTCATAGTAGCCGCGAAAGACGGCTCTGGCAAGGAGCCGCGTCTTCCTGCGGCTCAGCCCCTCCGCGAAGACCGCGGAGGGAACGTGTCTGTCGGCGTCCTTCCCGGACAGGCCTCTATTCCACGGTCACGCTCTTGGCGAGGTTGCGCGGCTGGTCCACGTCCTTCCCCAGATAATCCGCCATGTGGTAGCTGAAGAGCTGAAGCGCGGGCAGCACGAAGAAGGAGGATATCACGGGATGGGCCTCGGGCAGCACCCACACTTCCTCCACGCCGAGTCCTTCAAGGCTGCGGCCTTCCTCCTGCACCAGCGCAATCACGCGGCCCTGCCTTGCCAGCACTTCCTGAATGTTGGACTTCACCTTGGCGAAGAGTCCGTCGCTGAGGGCCAGGGCGAAGGTGGGGAACTGCCTGTCGATGAGGGCGATGGGGCCGTGCTTCATTTCGCCCGCGGCATAGCCTTCGGCATGGATGTAGGAAAGCTCCTTGAGCTTGAGCGCGCCTTCCAGCGCCAGCGCATGACACTGCCCGCGCCCGAGATAGAAGAAGCTGCGCGAGGCGGAGAACCGGGGCGCGAGCTGCGCGGCGCGCTCCTGCATGGCGGGAAGGGCCTCGGAAAGACGCTCCGGCAGGGCGCACAGCTCGCGCAGAAGTCCGGAGCCCTCGGCAAGGCCGCGGCGCTGCCCGTAATAGAGCGCCATGAGCGCGATGAGCACCATCTGGCTGCACATGGCCTTGGTGGAGGCCACGCTGATTTCAGGCCCGGCCTGCGTGTAGAGCACCACGTCCGCCTCTCTCGCGATGGAGGAGCCCACCACGTTGCAGAGGCCTATGACCATGCAGCCCTTTTCCTTCGCAAGACGGAGCGCGGCCAGCGTGTCCGCCGTTTCGCCGGACTGGCTTATGACCATGACCGCCTCGCCGGGCAGAAGCAGCGGGTCGCGGTAGCGGAATTCGGAGGCGATGTCGAGGTCCGTGGGAATGCCGCCCATGCTCTCCAGAAGCTGACGGCCCCAGAGACCGGCGTTGTACGACGTGCCGCAGGCCACGATGTGCAGGCGCGTTGGCACGTCAAGGGCGTCGAGCTCCTGAAGGTGCACGGAAAGGCTCCCGTCCGCCTCTTCCGTCACGCGGCCTGTGAGACAGTCGGTGATGACCCGCGGCTGCTCCATGATTTCC
>CALWRP010000049.1 GCA_944383955.1 uncultured Clostridia bacterium | reverse complement strand
CAGGCGGCGTATCGCGCCAAAATTTTCCGTGATATTTCCCAAAAATGCTCGCCAATCCGGCAAGGATTGCCTGCGCTTTTTGGATCATCTCACAAAAAATTTTTTGGCTCGCTACACCACCTGGAATGATGCGGTGTTGCCCTTGTTTTTTTATGGTATCATATTCCGAATCTTTTTTCAACGAAAACAAAGGTCTCTTTTTGCAAAAGAGAGGGAACTGTGCTATAATACGAGAATACAAAAACGCGGCGCTCCGGCCGCTTTCCAATCTTGAAATCCGCAAAGGAGACCGATCGCTATGTACACCTCTAGCCTGTTCGCGGCCAAAAAGGTCGTCTTTTCCCTGGAGGTCTTCCCGCCGAAAAAGGATACCTCCGTCAACGTCATCTACAACACGCTGCTCGGCCTGCGCGGCCTGCCGGCAGACTTCATCAGCGTCACCTATGGCGCGGGCGGCAGCCCGGCCCAGCGGGAGAAAACGTGCGAGATCGCGTCGCTCATCCGCAGCGCCTACCACATCGAGCCCGTCGCCCACCTGACGTGCGTCAACTCCGACGCGGAGGAGATCCGCCAGACGCTTCAAAAGCTCAAAGAGAACGGCATCTGCAACATTCTGGCCCTGCGCGGCGACAGAACGCCCGGCGTTGAGCCGAAGACCGACTTCCTGCACGCGAGCGATCTGGCCCGCTTCATCCGTGAGACGGATTCCTCCTTCAACCTCCTCGGCGCGTGCTATCCGGAGGGCCATTTCGAGAGCGACAGCCTCGAAGAGGATATCGACCACCTCAAAATCAAGATCGAGAACGGCGTCTCGCACCTGATTACCCAGCTCTTCTTCGACAACAACAGCTTCTACCGCTTCCTCGACCTGGCCCGCGGACGCGGCGTGAACGTGCCGGTGGAGGCTGGCATTATGCCGATCGTGAAGAAGAGCCAGATCGAGCGCACCGTGACGATGTGCGGCGCGAGCGTGCCGCCGAAGCTTGCCACCATCATCAGCCGCTACGCGGACAATCCCGCAGCGCTCATGGACGCCGGGATTTTCTACGCAACGGAGCAGATCATGGACCTGCTCGAAAACGGCGTGCAGGGCATTCACCTCTACACGATGAACAACGTTGAGGTTGCCAAGCGGATCAGCGACAACATTGAGAACATCATCGCCGCCAAAAACGCGAATATCGAATAAGAGGGAGCGTGCCCAGCCTTGCAGACCCTGACAACACTCGACCGCTCCGAGGTGCTGCGCTATCTCGGGTGGCGCGGGAGCGAGCTCCCGCCCGCCCTGGAGGAAACGCTTTTGCGCTGCATCCGGGAAATGTGCGAAGCGGCGAAGCCCGCGTGGCTCTACCGCCGCTTCGCTGTGGAGCAAACGGCGGACGGCGTGCTGCTCTCCCCCTCCTCCCTGCTTTTGACCGGGAACGACATCGCCGCGCACCTGGCCGGATGCGGGGAGGTTTTTCTGCTCTGCGCCACCATCGGCCTCGGGCCGGAGCGGCTGATCCGCAGCCGGATGGTGACGAGCCCGGAGGAGGGCGTGATCCTCGACGCCTGCGCGACGCAGGCCGTGGAGCAGACGGCAGACCTTGCCGAGGCGGAGATCGCCGCCCTCTGCCGCACGGAGGGACACGGCGTCACCTGGCGGTTCAGCCCCGGCTATGGGGACCTGCCGCTCGCCGTGCAGGGGGACGTCATCCGTGTGTGCGACGCCCCGCGCCGGCTGGGGCTGACGCTCACCGACAGCCTGTTGATGACGCCGGGGAAATCCGTCACCGCCCTGCTGGGCGTGACGCCCCTGCCCGCCGGGGAAGGCGGGCCCACACAGGACAAATGCAGCCGGTGCCCCAACCAGGGGCGCTGCGCCTTCCGAAGGAGAGGAAACACATGCTGAAGCTCAACAACCGCATCCTGATTCTTGACGGAGCGATGGGCACCATGCTCCAGGCCGCCGGCCTGCCGCTCGGGAAGTATCCCGAGGCCCTGAATCTGACGCACCCGCAGGAGGTGACGGCCATTCACCGCGCTTACGCGCAGGCCGGCTCCGACATTCTCTACGCCAACACCTTCGGCGCGAACCGCCGCAAGCTCGAGGGCAGCGGTCTCTCCCCGCGCGAGGTGATTCTCGCGGGCGTGCGGAACGCGAGGGAAGCGGCGCGGGAGACGGGGGCGCTCGTCGCCCTCTCCTGCGGGCCGATTGGGGCGCTGCTCGAGCCGAACGGGAACCTGCGCTTCGAGGAGGCATACGATATTTTCCGCGAGGCGGTCACGGCGGGCGCCGAGGCGGGGGCCGAGCTCATCGTCTTCGAGACGATGACGGATCTGCTCGAGATCAAGGCCGCCCTGCTCGCCGCGAAGGAGAACACGTCCCTGCCCGTTTTCTGCTCGATGAGCTTTGAGCCGAACGGGCGCACCTTCACCGGCGTCTCCGTTCCCGCGATGGCCCTCACGCTCGAGGGGCTCGGCGCGGACGCCGTCGGCATCAACTGCTCGCTGGGGCCGGTGGAGATTCTGCCGTTTGCGCGCGAGCTCTGCGAGTGGACCCGCCTGCCCGTCTTCGTCAAGCCGAACGCCGGCCTGCCGAATCTCAGCTCCAACACCTATGATATCTCCCCCAAGGCCTTCTGCGCCCTGATGGCGGAATACGAGGCGCTCGGCGTCTCCTGCATGGGCGGGTGCTGCGGCACGACGCCGGACTTTATCCGCCTGCTCGCCTCCGCCTACAAGGGCCGCCCCGTGGCCGCCCGCTCCGTGCCCCGCCGCAGCGCCCTGTGCAGCGCGAGCCGCGTCGTCGAGATCGACGGCGTGCGCGTCATCGGCGAGCGCATCAACCCCACGGGCAAGAAGCTCTTCAAGGAGGCGCTGCGCCGCCGCGATATCGGCTACATCCTGCGCCAGGGCATTGAGCAGGTGCGCGCCGGGGCGGAGATTCTCGACGTGAACGTCGGCCTGCCGGAGATCGACGAGGCGGAGCTCATGGAGGAGGTCGTGCGGCAGCTGCAGGGCGTGGTCGACGCGCCGCTGCAGCTCGACAGCAGCAGCCCGGAGGTGCTCGAGCGCGGCCTGCGCCTGTACAGCGGCAAGCCGATCGTCAATTCCGTCAACGGCGAGCAGGCCGTTCTCGACCGGATTCTGCCGCTCGTCAAAAAATACGGCGCTGCGGTGGTCGGCCTCACACTCGACGAGAACGGCATCCCCTCCAGGGCGGAGGAGCGCTTCGCCATCGCGGAGCGGATCGTGCGCGCGGCGGAGCGCTATGGCATCCCGCGCGAGGACGTCTGCATCGACTGCCTGACGCTGACGGCCTCCGTGCAGCAGGCGGAGGTGCGCGAGACGCTGCGCGCGATGGAGCTCGTCAAGGAGCGGCTCGGCGTCAGGACGGTGCTCGGTGTGTCCAACATCTCCTTCGGCCTGCCGGAGCGCGAGATTCTGAACGTCTCCTTCCTCACGCTCGCCATGGCGCACGGCCTTGACCTGCCGATCCTCAACCCGAACGCCAAGGCGATGATGGACGCCATCGACGCCTTCAACGTGCTCTACAACCGCGACAAGGGCTCCGCGCGCTATCTCGAGCGCCACGCTGCCGCCTCCGCGGCTCCCGCTCCCGCGAAGACGGGCGGGCTCCCGCTCACGGAGTGCGTGCTCAGCGGCCTGAAGGACGCGGCCGGCGAGGCGACCGCCTCCCTGCTCGCCGAGGGCCGCGACCCGATGTCGATTGTCAACGAGCTCCTCATCCCGGCGCTCGACCGCGTGGGAGCCGAGTTCGAATCCGGAAAGCTGTTCCTGCCGCAGCTGATTCAGTCGGCGACGGCGGCGCAGGCAGGCTTTGAGGAGATCAAAAAGAGCCTTGCCGCGCAGAAGACGGACCGCTCCGTCTCCAAGGGGACGATCGTCCTCGCGACGGTGAAGGGCGACATCCACGACATCGGCAAGAACATCGTGAAGGTGATTCTCGAAAATTACGGCTACGCCATTCTGGATCTCGGCAAGGACGTGCCGCCGGAGCGCGTCGTGCAGGCGGCAAAGGACTCCGGCGCGCCCCTCGTCGGCCTCTCGGCCCTGATGACGACGACCGTCGCCTCGATGGCGGAAACCATCCGCCTGCTGCGCGCCGAAGGGCTTGCCTGCAGGGTGATGGTGGGCGGCGCGGTGCTCACGCCGGAATACGCCGCGCAGATCGGCGCAGACTTCTACGCCAAGGACGCCAAGGCCAGCGCCGACATCGCCAGAGAGGTGCTCGGGTGAGCGATTCGGAAGGCGCTCTGCCCTGACGGCAGAAGAAAATGAAATAACCTTTGGGCAGCCGCTGCTCAGCCGTTTGCGCTGTGCAGCGGCTGTTTTTGCAGAGTGTGAGCCGCGGCGGTTGAATGGTCTCCAACCACCGCGTCATTGCCTTTCCCGCAGGATTCCGGTACACTGAAGGAAAACGGAAGGGAGAAAGAACCATGCTCGACTATTTTGCAGGGAATCTGCGGAAATACCGCATTCTCAAAAA
>CALWRP010000048.1 GCA_944383955.1 uncultured Clostridia bacterium | reverse complement strand
AACTTTCCGGCGGTCAGCAGCAGCGCGTGTCCATCGCGCGCGCCATGATGAACGGCGGGGAAATCATTCTCGCCGACGAACCCACCGGCGCTCTTGATTCCAAAAGCGGCGAAAACGTCATGAAGCTGCTCATGCAGCTTAATGCCGAAGGTCATACCCTCATCCTCGTCACCCACGACAGACACATCGCCGAATACGCCAACCGCATCATTGAAATCAGAGACGGCGAAGTCATCAGCGACGAACGCAAAAAGCCCATCGCCCATCCCGAAGGCGCCCGCTCCGCCGCCGCCCCCGCAAGTTCGTGGAAATACGTGCGCGATCAGGTGGCCGAAGCCTTCCACATGTCCATTCAGGCCATACTCGCCCACAAGATGCGCTCTCTGCTCACCATGCTCGGCATCATCATCGGCATAGCTTCCGTGGTGTCCGTGGTGGCCCTCGGCCGCGGCTCCCAGGAAAAAATTCTCGCCGGCATCAACGCCATGGGCACCAACACCATCGACATCATGCCCGGCCGCAGCTTCGGCGACCGCAACTCCGGCCGCTACACCACCCTCACCGTGGACGATGCCGACGTCCTCGCCGAACAAAGCTACATAGCAAGCGCCACTCCCTCCGCCAGCACCAGCGGAACCTTCGTGTACCGCAATCTCACCGCCAACGGCTCGCTGAGCGGCGTGGGCGAACAGTATTTCAGCGTCAAGGGGCTGGAGCTGGCCCGCGGAAGACTCCTCACCGCCGCCGACATCGAGGAGGCCCGCGCCGTGGCCGTGCTCGACGACAACACTGTTCAGGAACTCTTTCCCACCGGCCAGAATCCCATAGGCGAAGTGATACTCTTCAACGACCGCCCCTTTGAAATCGTGGGCGTGACCAAAAAACCGAACGCCACCTTCGGACCGCGCAGCAACCTCACCGTCTGGACCCCCTACACCGCCTACATGACCAGAGTCTCCGGAAAGCGCACCATTTCCTCCATCACCGTGAAAATCGCCGACGGTGTCAGCGCACAGATCGCGGAAAAGGAACTCACGCGGCTTCTCACTTCGCGCCATCGCGGCGTCACCGACTTCTTCACCATGAACACCGACAGCATACGGCAGACCATGGAAAGCACCACCGCCACCATGAGCCTGCTCATCTCCTGCATTGCCTTCATATCCCTGCTTGTCGGAGGCATCGGCGTCATGAACATCATGCTCGTCTCCGTAACCGAGCGCACCAGGGAAATCGGCGTACGCATGGCCATCGGCGCCAGACAGTTCAACGTGCTGCAGCAGTTCCTCATAGAAGCCGTGCTCATCTGCGTCATCGGCGGCGTGACCGGCGTGCTGATTTCCGGCATCATAGGCGTCCTGTTCAACTCCTTCATTCAGGACTTTCCCATGTCGTTCTCTTCCGCCTCCATCGTGCTCGCCATCAGCTGCTCCACCCTCATCGGCATTATCTTCGGCTACATGCCGGCCCGTCGCGCCGCCACGCTCAATCCCGTGGATGCGCTCTCGCAGGAGTGATCCCATGAAAACAGCGTCCCTTCTCTGCGCCCTGCTGCTCCTTCTCTCCGGCTGCGCCGGCCGCGACTACCGGATCCCCGCCGACGGCCTCATGGATGAAACGCGGATGCAGCAGCAGTACACCATTGATCGCGAATGGTGGAAAAGCTACAACGATGAATCCCTCAACCGCCTTGTCGACATGGCGCTCGCAAGAAACGTGGATCTCGCCCGCAGTGCCGTCACCGTGAACCGCGCCCTCTATCAGGCGCGGCAGCTCGGCGCGGATCTCATTCCCTCCTTCTCCGGCTCCGGCAGTGCCGCCTCGCGCAGCAACCTGGAAAACGGCACCGCCTCCCGCAGTTTCGACGCCTCCTTCGGCCTCTCCTACGAACTCGACCTCTGGGGACGGCTCCGCGATGCCGCCTCCGCCCAGGTCTGGGAGTACCGCGCCACAGAACAGGACAGAGACGCCGCAAGACTCGCCCTCGTGAACAGCGTGGTGAACACCTGGTACAGCATGGCCTATACCTCCCGCGCCCTGGAACTGAGCCGCGAAAGCCTGACCTATTACGAAAAGCTGCTTGCCATCATGCAGAACAAGTTCCGCGAAGGTCAGACCGACGGACTCGATCCCGCCCAGACCGAACAGAGTCTGCTTTCCCAGAAAACCACCGTGCTCTCCCTGGAAGAACAGCTCAACGAGGAATGGCAGACCCTGCGCGATCTTCTCGACATGCGGCCCGATGAATCCCTTGATCTGCCCCTGCCGGATCTGCTCTCCGTCGCGGTGCCGGCCGTGGATCTCAACGTGCCCGTGGAAGCCCTCGGCGCAAGACCGGACGTCAATGCCGCACGCTTCCGTCTGCTGTCCGCCTTCCGCGATCAGAACGCCGCTCAGGCCGACCTCTTTCCCTCCCTCAGCATAGGAGGAACACTCGGCGTCTCCTCCACCGGCAGCTCCGACCTGTTCACGTCCTCCTTCCTGAACGGTCTCGTCAGCCTGAGCCTTCCGTTTCTGGACTGGAATCGTGTAAAATGGAACGTGCGCATCGCCGAAGCGGATTTCGAAGATGCCAAACTCGCCTTCCGACAGAGCGTGACCGGCGCCCTCAACGAGGTGTCCCTCTACTACGCCTCCCTCCAGAACTCCATTCAACAATTTGAAACCATTCAGAAAAAATATGACGCCGATCAGAGAGTCGAAGCGTACCGTAAAGCACGATATGAGCAGGGAGCCGATGAACTCAAGGACTGGCTCG
>CALWRP010000047.1 GCA_944383955.1 uncultured Clostridia bacterium | reverse complement strand
GAGTACGCGGGCCAGATCGGCAGCGACTACTTCTATAAGGTGCACGCTGTCGGCGAGCCCGGCGACGGCTGCGGCTTCTATATCAACGGCGCTTCCACCCCCGTGGCGGTCGCGCACATCGCGTAATTCTTTTTTCAGAGTTCAAGCCCCCTACCGATAGCAGAACCCCGCGGCCTGCAAAGGCCGCGGGGCTCCTTTTTTGCGGAAGACTGCGCGCTTGGCACGGCGGAGCGCCGTTCGTTCAGCTCCGTTTGCCCGTGCGGGCGTCGTACTCCTGCTCGCAGTAGGCGCAGCGGTAGCGCTGGTTCTCGCCGAGGAGGAAGATGTGGTCGATTCCCTCCTCGGCGCTGGTGATGCAGCGCGGGTTTTTGCACTTGATGACGTTGCGGAGCTCCTTGGGCAGCACGAGCTTGCGCTTTTCGACGAGCTTGCCGTCGCGGATGATGCCGACGGTGATGTTCGGATCGAGAAAGCCGAGCATGTCGAGGTCGATCTCGAGCTCGCCGTCGATCTTGATGATGTCCTTCTTGCCGTACTTCGCGCTGCGCGCGTTCTTGATGATGGCGACGCAGCAGTCGAGCTTGCCGAGCTTGAGCAGATCGTAGATCGCCATGCTCGCCCCGGCCTTGATGTGGTCGATCACGATGCCGTTCTGCAGGCTGTCAATGTTGAGCACGGGTCAAACCTCCTTTTGCTGCGGGGCCAGCCCGAGCAGCGTCAAAATCAGGGCCATGCGGACATAGACGCCGTTCTGCGCCTGCTCGAAATACGCGGCGCGCGGGTCGTCGTCCACCTCCAGGGTGATCTCGTTCACGCGGGGCAGGGGGTGGAGCACCGCCATGTCCGGCTTGCCCAGGCTCATCTTCGCCGGGGTGAGGATGTAGGTGTCCTTCAGGCGGATGTAGTCCTCCTCGTTGAAGAAGCGCTCCTTCTGCACGCGCGTCATGTAGAGAATGTCGAGCTGCGGCATGGACTCCTCGAGGGAGGTGACCTCCTCGAAGGGGATCCCCTTCGGGCGCAGGATCTCGTTGATCACGTAGTCGGGCACGCGCAGCTCCTCCGGGGAGATGAGCAGGAAGCGGATGCCCTCGTAGCGCGCGAGCGACTTGATGAGCGAGTGCACCGTGCGGCCGAATTTCAGGTCTCCGCACAGGCCGATCGTGAGATTGCCCAGGCGGCCCTTGCGGCGGCGGATCGTCATCAGGTCGGTGAGCGTCTGCGTCGGGTGCTGGTGGCCGCCGTCTCCCGCGTTGATCACCGGGATGCCGGCGTAGCGGGCCGCGCGCAGGGGCGCGCCCTCCTTCGGGTGGCGCATGGCGCAGATATCGGCGTAGCAGGAGATCACGCGGATGGTGTCGGCGATGCTCTCGCCCTTGGCGGCGGAGCTCGAATCGGCGGACGAGAAGCCCAGCACGCTGCCGCCCAGGTTGAGCATGGCGGCCTCGAAGCTCAGGCGGGTGCGCGTGCTCGGCTCATAGAAGAGCGTGGCGAGCTTTTTGCCGCGGCACAGGCCGGCATACCTGGTCCGGTCTGCGGCGATGTCCCCCGCCAGGGCCAGCAGGCTGTCGATCTCCTCCACGGAGAAATCGAGCGGGTCGATCAGATGTCTCATGATGTGACGTCCCTCCATCAGTCGGCCGGGCCTCTCCGCCCGGCAAATCATACTCGCCCTCTATTATAATGCGGATCCCGGCTTCCTGCAAGCCGCCTGTCACCCTTCTGACAAATTTTATTGCCGGATCTTGTTTAAAATAGCAGATTGCTTTCCGGGTAATGAGATAGTATAATACCAGAGTAAAGCAATAAACTGCTTTCTTTCCTCATAAAAAACGCACACCCGCCGCGGTTACAGGCCCGCGGCAGGCGTGCGTTTTTTTCATGGGGAAAAGCCTCACAGCAGGGAGGCGTAGTGCACAACGTTATAGACGCTGATGAGGGTGATCACGGCCAGCAGAACGGTGAACAGGGTGTCGACCTGCTTAACGCTCATCTTCTTATTGAGCGCGCGGCCCACAAAGCCGCCCGCCACGCCGCCGACCACCATCACCGCGAGCGCGATGGGATCGAAGGCCGGAACATTCTGCAGAGCAAGGCTGGAAAGGAAGCTGGCCAGCTGGCTGAAAAAGATCACATAGATGGAGTGCAGGGCCGCCTGCTTGGTGTCCATGGAGAAGAAATAATAGAGCACCACGAGGTTGATCGGCCCGCCGCCGATGCCGAGGAACGCGCTCATCAGGCCGAGGCCGAGGCCGATGACGACGCAGAGCACGGCGTTGTGCACATTGTGCGTGGGGATCCTCGCGCGGTAGAACATATACACGCCCACGCCCGCGGTGAGCAGCACCATGATCACGCTCTGCACCACGCCGACGAGGCCGTCGCTCCCCGTCAGGGATTTGACCCAGTCGAACACCACCTTGCCCAGCAGGCCGCCCACGGCCGCGCCCACGGCGAGCAGCGTGCCGCGCCGCAGCTCAATCTTCTCCCCGCGGCTGCGCAGCAGCGAGACGATCGTCATGGCGAGCACGGTGCAGCCGGACAGGAAGCTGATCTGGGCCACCTCCATCCCGGATATGGCGTCGAACACCGGCTTGATGACGACGCCTCCGCCAACGCCGCTGATGGCGCCGACCGTGGTGGCGACAAGACAGATCAGAAAATACAGCACAAATTGCATCACATCGCTCCTCCCTCATATCCCCCGTGCGGCCGCTCTTCGGGGCCGCGCCTCTGTCCCCTCATTATACCCTATCGGCCTTTGTTTTTCAACCTCGGCGGAGCAGAGCGGCGCGGCCGCGCGGGGGAAGAGGGAGGAGGTGGGGCGGCGCGAACTATCGTGGGGGCGGCGCAGCGCACGAGGCTCGCCCGGCGCTCACGGAAGGCTTGTTTCCTTCTTCGCTTTGGCACGGCGGAGAAAGCAAGCCAAACGCGCGGGACCCCGGCTGCAAAGCTTGAATTGATACAATTTGTAAAACAGCATATAATTGATACAAATAGGCGCTTTTATCTCCGCACCGCCGCCACCACAAACCGTCCGTCGTCCGTGTGATAGCTGCAGGTGGAGAGGGTGAGGATCGTCTCGCCGAAAACGGGCACGACGCCGGTGTCGTAGACGGACGCGGCCCTGGCCTGTGAGACATAGAAATCGAAGGCCTCCTGCGTGCTCAGATCGAGGCAGTAATAATAGCGGAAGACGTCCTGAGCGTCCACGGGATAGGCCTGCGAATAAAAGGCAGCGAAGATCGCGTACTCGCCGGGACCGTCCGCCGTCTCAAACTCGATCACGGGATGCTCGTCAAAATAGGCTTTGTCGCGGTACCCGAGAATCGGGGCGAACATGGTGCCGTTGTCCATGTTGTGGCCGTAGATCAGATAATGGCCGCAGGTCTCCGTCCAGGCCCCGTCGAGGAAGGGCACGCCGGACTGCGCCCAGCTGCCCTGAAAGTCGCGGCGCAGGTAGTATTCGGGGCTGTCGGGCGTGAACATCACGGGGTAGTCGACGCCTGTGCCCTCGATCGTGAGCCAGCCGAAGAGATCCTCGTTGAGGTCCCGCAAAAACGCGAAGCCGCTCTGCTCCGGCTCCTGCGAAACCGCGCTTTCCGCTTCACCGGAGGCGGCGGGCGCGCTCTGCGGAGCCGCGGCGGAACCGGCGGAACCGGCTTCCGCGGAGCTCTCCGCCGCCGCAGGCTGAGAGGCGTGCACAATGGCGGCGAGGTCGCGGAAGGCCTCCTCCTCCCGCTGGCCCTTCACCCACAGCACAACGGCCATTGACGCGGAAAACACAAATACGGCGGCACAGACGATCGTCAGCGCGCGCCAAAGCCACGCCCGCCGCCGGGACGGAGCCTTTCCCTTCCCGGGGGCGGCTCCGTCCTTCGCAGGCGCAGCGGGCTCCTGCGCGGGCTTGTCCGCCGCGGGGGGCTTTTGCTCCGCCTGCGCGGGCTGCCCGTCGATTTTTTGCTCTTCCTCGCGTTTCATCCTGGTCTGAACCTCCCTTCCTCTCCGCTCCGGAGAAGGGTTGACCCCCTCGCGGCGGGCGCGAGGGGGTCTTTTGGATCTCGAAGACAGCTCCCGCCGCCGGCGCCGGACGGCTCGGGCGGCAGGGCGTGCCGTGCGGCACGGCGGGGGAGCGCTCCGTCAAAAATCAAAGGCTGTTGAGCAGGCCGCCCTTTTCGATGATGTTCTGGATGAACGGCGGGAAGGGCTGGGCCTGGAAGGACTCTCCGGTGGTGACGTCGGTGATGACGCCGGTGTCGAAATCGACCGTCACCTCGTCGCCGTTCTGAATGGCCGCAGCGGCCTCCGGGCATTCGAGGATGGCGAGGCCGATGTTGATCGCGTTGCGGTAGAAAATGCGGGCGAAGGTGGGGGCGATCACGCAGGAGACGCCGCTCGCCTTGATGGCGATGGGCGCGTGCTCGCGCGAGGAGCCGCAGCCGAAGTTCTTGCCCGCCACGATGATGTCGCCGGGCTTGACCTTATTCACGAACTCCTTGTCGATGTCCTCCATGCAGTGGGCGGCCAGCTCGCTGTGAGAGGCCGTGTTCAGATAGCGGGCGGGGATGATGACGTCCGTATCCACGTTGTCGCCGTAGCGGTGTACAAAGCCATGTGCGTTCATGTCGATTCCTCCTCAGTTGAGCTTGGCCGGGTCGGTCAGGTAGCCCGTCACCGCGCTGGCGGCGGCGACGGCCGGGCTGGCGAGGTAAACCTCGCTCTCAATGTGGCCCATGCGGCCGACAAAGTTGCGGTTCGTCGTGGAGACGGCGCGCTCGCCCTTGCCGAGCACGCCCATGTGGCCGCCCAGGCAGGGGCCGCACGTGGGCATGCTGAAAATGGCGCCCGCGAGGATGAACGTCTCCGCCAGGCCCTCGCGGATGGCGTCGAGATAGATCTGCTGCGTGCCGGGGATGATGATGCAGCGCACGCCGTCGGCCACCTTTCTGCCCTTGAGAATGGAGGCGGCCATGCGCAGATCCTCCATGCGGCCGTTCGTGCACGAGCCGATCACGGCCTGATCGATCTTCACCGTGCCGACATTGTCGATCGTCCTCGTGTTCTCCGGCAGGTGGGGGAAGGAGACGGTCGGGCGCAGCGTGTCGAGGTTGATGACGACCTCGCGGTCGTAGACGGCGTCGGGATCCGCCTCATAGACGACGGCCTCGCGGCGGAAGCGGTTCTCGCCGTAGGCGAGGGTGACCTCGTCGACCGGGAAAATACCGTTCTTCGCGCCGGCCTCGATGGCCATGTTCGCGATGCAGAGGCGGTCGTCCATCGAAAGGCTCGCGACGCCCTCGCCGGTGAACTCCAGAGACTGATAGAGCGCGCCGTCCACGCCGATCTCGCCGATCAGGTGCAGGATCACGTCCTTGCCGCTCACATACGGGGGCAGCTTGCCGGTGAGCGTCACGCGGATGGCGGACGGCACCTTGAACCACGTCTTGCCCGCGATCATGCCCGCGGCCATGTCCGTGGAGCCGACGCCCGTGGAGAACGCGCCGAGCGCGCCGTAGGTGCAGGTGTGGGAGTCCGCGCCAATCACGCAGTCGCCCGGCACCACGATGCCCTGCTCCGGCAGGAGCGCGTGCTCGATGCCCACGCGGCCCACGTCGAAGAAATTGTCGATGTCATACTTGGAGGCGAACTGGCGCACCTGGCGGCACTGCTCGGCCGCCTTGATGTCCTTGTTGGGGGTGAAGTGGTCGAGCACCAGCGCGATGCGCGACTTGTCGAAGACGGAATTCGCGCCGATCTTCTCAAACTCGTTGATCGCCACCGGCGAGGTGATATCGTTGCCCAGCACGAGATCGAGCTTCGCCTCGATCAGCTGGCCCGGCTCCACGAAGTCCAGGCCGGCGTGCGCCGCGAGGATCTTCTGGGTCATCGTCATTCCCATGTTTCTCTCTCCTTTTTCCGCGCCGCCCTCCGCGGCGGCGTCTGTGTGTGAATTCCAGTATCGCACATTTCTTGCAAAAAGAATGTATCATGTGTTACAATCTGAAAAAGAGGGAACGCCCGCGGCGGCGGGGAAAGGCGATCGGAGCCCGGCCGGAACGCGCTCCCGGGGAAGGGGATGGAGAAAGCGCATGGAAAATCCGTGGAGGATTTTTGAGGAAACGCAGCCGGTACGGCTGTACGCGAGAAATCAGATGGTCTATCTGCAGGAGGAGACGGCGGTGCAGTTTTACTATCTGCGCCGCGGAAGCGTAAAGATCTTCCTCTCCTCCGCAGACGGAAACGAGCACACGCTGCGCCTGGTTGCGCCGGGGGAGCTGTTCGGGGAGGCGTCGTTCTTCGACGGGGCTCCGCGCGTCTCGTCGGCGCGCACGCTGGAGAAATCGGAGATCGTCTCCGTCAACCGCCCGGCGCTGCTGCGGTGCATCGCGCTGCGCCCGCAGCTGGCGATGGATCTCATGCACTCGCTGGCGGCGACGATCCGCCTGCTCTCCGCACAGGTGGACGCGATGGCCTTCCTGCGCGCCGACGAGCGCGTGGAGCGGCTTCTGCTGCGCCTCGCGGACGAGGACGGCACGGTGCGCCTGACGCACGAGGAGCTCGCGTCGCTCTCCGGCCTGTCGCGCGTCACGGTGACGCGCGCCCTCTCGCGCCTCGCCGCCGAAGGGAAAGTGAGACGAGGCTATGGAGCTTTACAGATCACGGCTGCGCCGTGATCTGTAAAGCTCCGTCTGAAGCATCGGTTTGCGGTGCTGCGCACCGGAAACCGACGCTTCAGCAGCTGCGAGCTTCTTTTTCCCGGCTGCGCCGTGATCTGTAAAGCTCCACTTTTCCCGGCTGCGCCATGACTTGCAAAAAAGGCAGAGGAAAGCGTCTCCCTCTGCCTTTTGCTGTGTTCTTTTTGCCGCGGGCATACGAAAAAGCTGCCCGTTATTTTTCCTGCCGCAGATACTCCCGGGCCTGGGGCTCCGTTAACTGGAATCTCTCGCACAGATGCCGAAGAATTTCCGCCTCCGGGAGAGAAATACTGCGGTAAGCCTCTATCGCGCCATAAATTTTTCCGCGCTCGATGCCCTGTTCTATTCCCTGCTCAATACCCTGTTCAATGCCCTGCTCAATGCCCTGTTCAATGCCCTGTTCTATTCCTTTTTTGATTCCCTGTTCAATTCCTTTTTGGATTCCCCTCTCCTCGACGCCCTTGCTCAGGTTGCACATCAACGACACCTCGCTTTCCAGTTGCTGCGTCATGCTGATTTCAAATTCGGTTTCCAGAACGCGGCATTTCTCCTCGGCTCTGGTTTCGGAGGAGAGGAGCACGTTCAAAAGCTTCAAAACGTCCGCCTGCGGGGAGGTCTCCGGCTCGCTCAGGCCGATCAGGACGGCGGTGAGCAGATCGTAGTCGGCTTTTCTCTCCTTCACGTCTCCCGTCACATTTTCCTCTGCGATGCGGTAGCGCGTGATGCTGTTTTTTCTGTTCTGCGGCGGATTCATGCAGATCCAGATCGAATAGACCTTGCGGATCTTCTCGTAATGGCCGCGGGTAAACTCCGTCCCGTACTGGGAGGAGATCAGGCGGCTGCAATAATAGAGAGCGCGCTTGATCAGCGGGTAGCCGGGGTAAAAATCGTTCTGCGCCTCCACATTGAGGATCAGGCGGATCGGCTCGCCGGTAGAGGGAGCGATCGCGTGGAAGCGGATATCGTAGTAGACGGTGCCCTCGTACAGGCTGGCGTCCTCCGCGCCGGCGGCGTGCACCAGGGCTCCCGCCTCGTCCGGGCCGACCGGCTCCTCGCTCACCTGCGGGGTTCCCTCGATATACCGGTTCGCGATATCGTTCACATCGCAGTCCCGGTACTCCTCGACGCAGCTCTTCATAATCCACGCCAGAATGATCTTCTCCGACAGCAGCCTCTTGCAGGCCGCGTCATATCTCGCCATCTCGTCCGTCACACGGATATTTCTCGCAATCATGCTTTCCGTCTGCAAGCTCCTCTCACCCCCGTTTCCTCGTCTCTATTGTACCACACTCCGCCCCAAAAAGAAAGCAAAACTCCCCCAACCAGAGCCGCCCAAAAAGCTGCCGACCCAAAAGCTTCCCCTTCCACCGCAGCCGCAGCGCGGGCGCAAAGCCAGGCCTTCCTGCGGTACAGGCCGCAGGAAGGCTGCCCGCCTCCGCCGAGGCCGGCCGAGGGACGAGGCCTGCGCGAAATGCCGCCCGCAGGGCCGGGGGGAGATAGTTGAAATTTTTGGGGGATTCCTGTACAATGGAGGGGAATCAGGGGGGAGGGAGGCGGTCGGCGGCGGAGAGCTGGGTGAGAACCCAGGAGGAGAAGAAGGCGGAGAGCTTTTCGCGAATCGCGGGCTTCTGATCCTCATCGCCGCAGGCGAGAGCCTCGAGGAACTCGCCGAGATAGTAGAAAACGGAGGCGTAGCAGTAGAACGCGAAGCGCTCCGGGCGCAGGACGTAGGGGAAGCCGCCGCGGGCGAGCGCCTCCTCGATCTCGCGCGTCTGGCGGCCGCGGTGCATGAAAAACCATGCGTCGCGCTCCGGCGGGGCGAGCATCGCCTCGTCCCAGTCGATCACCGTGAAGCGGTCCGGCCCCACGATGCAGTTTCCGCCCGCGTCTCCGTGGGTGAGGACGATGGGCCCCGGATCGCCGCGGCGGCAGGCCTGCGAGAAAAGTAAAAGCCGCTCGCGGACATGGGCGAGAAACGGCGCGTGCTCCCCAAAAAGAGAGAGCGCGAGCGCGCCGTCCGGCGTGGTCCTGTCGAGCGAGGCCGTGAGCGCCTCGAAATGCCGGAGCGCGCGGGGGGAGAAATCCTCGCGCGGAAGCGGCAGATCGCCCGCCTCCACCCGGTAGACGCGGGCCAGGCGGCAGAACAGCTCCCCGAGCGGGTAGTCCTCCGTGTGAACGCCCTCCACAAAGCCGAAGAGCGCGAGATCGCCGTCCCTGAAGGGGAAGGAGAGCTCGCCGCCCAGGCCGCGCACGAGGGGCGCGAGAAACTCCAGCCCCGAGGAGAGCAGCCGCTGCGCCGCCAGCAGGCCGCGGCGGAAAACCGGGCGATGGTACGCCCAGCGATCGAGCTTGAGCAGATAGGGGCCGCCCGAGGCCTCCACCCGCCACGTCTCCCCGAAGAAGCCGCGCGGCGCAGGGGTGAGCGACGCCGCGGAGAGGCCGTAGCGCTCCGCGAGAAATTGAGAAAGCTCGTTTTCCACAGAAGCGCCGGAATTTGTTGAAAGATCGCGCTGCATGCGATCGCCTCCTTGCCTGATTGGATGAAGGGCGGCCGCGGCGGCTCGATCACGCGGGCCAGCGGCTGAAATTACCGCCCCGTGGGGTATGATAATCAAACCGATTTGTTTTATGGCGCCGCCGCACAGCTCCTGCCCGGAACGACGCGGCGCCGCCTGATTAAGAGAGGAGCCTTTGAGATGATGAAAATTGCGCCGTCCATGCTGTCGTCCGATTTCGCACGCATGGGGGAGGAGACGCGCCGCATGGAGGAGGCCGGGGCGGATTTCATCCACCTGGACGTGATGGACGGCATTTTCGTGCCCAACCTGACCTTCGGCGCGCCCGTGATCCGGGCGATCCGCCCCTACGCCGCGACGCCGTTCGACGTGCACCTGATGATCCAGCGGCCGCAGCTGTATATCCGGGACTTCGCGGAGGCGGGGGCCGACTCGATCACCTTCCACCTGGAGGCCGAGGGCGACCCGGCGGAGACGATCCGCCTCATCCGCGAGGCGGGCTGCCGGCCTGCCGTGTCGCTCAAGCCGGGCACCCCGGCGGAGGCCGTGTTCCCCTATCTGGCGGAGCTCTCCATGGTGCTGGTGATGACGGTGGAGCCGGGCTTCGGCGGGCAGAAATTCCAGCAGCCGATGATGGACAAGGTGCGGGCCATCCGCGCCCGCGCCATGGCCCAGGGCCTCGACGTGCCGATCGAGATCGACGGCGGGGTGAACCTGGAGACGATCGCCGAGGCGGCGCGCGCCGGGGTGTCGATCTGCGTGGCGGGCACAGGCGTGTTCAAGGCCCCGGACGCCGCGGAGGCCATCCGCGCGCTCAAGGAGGCCGCGCAGGCCGCGTGCGCCGCACAGCCGTGAGAGGGAGGGGTTGAGAGTGCCGCTTCTGCGCGGATTCCGCATGGAAAACCACCGGGTGACCGGCCCGGTGGAAAAGCTCCCCCTGCCGGAGACGCTGTGCGTGCCTCTGCCGGGCACGGAGGAGTCGTACACCCGCATTGTGCCCGAGGGGAAGACGGTGGCGAAGGGCCAGGTGCTCAGCGCGCCGAAATATGCCGCCATCGCCCACGCGCCCGCCTCCGGCGTGGTGGAGGCGGTGGAATTCCGCTCTGTGCCGGCCTGCGGGAACGTGTGGGCCGCCCGCCTGCGGGTGGAGGGCTCGCGCGCCGTCCGCCCGAGGCCGGTGCAGGGGGACAGCGAGGAGGAGCGCGTGCTGCGCGCCGCTGCGGACGCCGGGATCGTCGACGAGATGACGGGGCGGCCGCTGTATCAGGAGCTCTACCGGCTGCGCCGCCACGAGATTTCCCTGCTGCTCGCCTGCGGGCTGGAGGACGACCCCTGGTGCTCCTCCGCGTGGGCGGTGCTGCGCGGGGAGAGCGAGGCGGTGCTGGAGGGGCTGCGACTGGCCGCGGCCTTCTGCGGGGCCGGGGAGACCGGCATCGCCGCCGCGCCGGAGGACGCCCGCGCCGCGCGGGAGCAATTCCCCGGCGTGCGGATTGAGACGGCAAAGAGCCGCTATCCGGCGAGAGCCTACCTGCTGCGCCGCCTGCGCGCCGCCGGGACGCCCGCCGGCCTTCTCGGGCCGCAGGCGCTGGCCGCCCTGGCCGCCGCCATGCGCGGGGAGCCGCAGACGACGGGCGTCGTCACCGTCTCGGGAGACGGGGTGCGCACGCCGCGCCTGCTGCGCTTCGCCACGGGAACGCCCCTGCGCGAGCTGCTGGCCCCGTGCGGCCTGCTGGAGGACGCCTCCCTCGTCTATGTGGGCCCGGCGTCTCACGGCCACGCGGTGACAGACCTCGACGAGCCGATCCCGCTGCACGCGCGCTGCGTGACGGCCCTGCTGCACCCGCAGCGCCAGCACCGGATGGCGTGCATCGGCTGCGGCCGCTGCGCCCGCGTCTGCCCGCAGGGGATCCTGCCGTGGCAGATCCACGAGACGCTGCACGCGGAGAAGGTCGACCCCTTCCTCCTGCTCAACGTGCAGAGCTGCATCGGCTGCGCCGCCTGCACGGCGGTGTGCCCGTCCTGCCTGCCGCTTTCGGCAGAGGTCGCCCGGGCGGCGGCCATCAGAAAGAGCGGTGATTTCTTTTGACGCTTCGCGAGCTCTCCGCCCCCTTCCTCCACCGGGAGAAGACGGCGGTTTCCATGATGCTGGACGCTCTGTTCGCGCTCTGCGCGCTGCTCGTCCTGCCCACGCTGTATTTCGGCCCGCGCGCCCTGCTGATGGCCCTGGCGGCCATGGGCTCGTGCGCCGCCTGCGATATCCTCTTCTGCCTCATCTTCCGCCACAGCTTCGGCTCCGGCGACCCCTCGGCGCTGGTGACGGGACTGGCGATCGCCCTGCTGCTGCCGGTCAACGCGCCGTACTGGCTGCCCGCCCTGGCCGGGGCCTTCGCCATCCTGGTGGTGAAGGAGCCGCTCGGCTCCACGGGGCACAACCTCTTCAATCCCGCGGCGGCGGGGGTGGCCTTCGTCACCGTCTGCCGCCCCGATCTCGTCTTTCTCTATGCCAACCCCGCCTACGGCTGGCTGCCGCTCACGAGCGACATCACGGCGGTCTACGGCGCGTCCCCCGGCTCGGCGCTGGCCTCCGGGCTGCGGCCGTCGATCCTCCCGCTCGACCTGCTCTGGGGCGTCTACCCCGGCCCGATGGGCTGCACGGCGGCTTTGGTGCTCGGCGCGGCGGCGCTGTTTCTGCTGGCCCGGCGCAGCATGCGCTGGGAGACGATGGCCTGCTTTCTGCTCACGGCGGCGCTCGCGGCCGTCCTCTTCCCGCGGATCTACGGCCCGGCGCTCACGTCTGTGAAATACGAGCTGCTGACGGGCTCGCTGCTGTTCTGCGCCGTGATTCTGCTGGGCGACCCGGTGACGACGCCGCGCACCTTCACGGGGCGCTGCGCCTTCGGCGTGCTGGCCGCCGCCCTGCTGATGGGCATACGCCGCGCGGGCGCCTATGAGCAGGGGGCGTGCTTCGCCGTGCTCATCGCCAACGCGTTCACCCCGGTCCTCGACCGGCTGGCCGTTGAGCTGCGCAGAAGGGGGGTGCGTGTGCCGTGAAGCTTGACAAACGGCTGCGCGAGGTCGGCTCCGTGTTCGGAAACAGCCTGCTTTTGCGCAATCCGCTTCTGGTGGCGGCGCTCGGCCTCTACCCCGCGGCGGCGTGCGGCTCGCTCTCGCAGGCGCTGCCGCTCTCCTGCCTGCTGGTTTTGCAGTCTGTGCTGGCGGGCGTGATCCTCTGCCTTGCGGGCTCGTTCCTGCCCGCCTGGCTGCGCCCCGGCGCGGTGCTGGCCGTCTCGGCCCTCTGCTGGGCTCCGGCGGCCCTGCTCATGGAGCGGTGGTTCCCCGGCTCGCTCTCCCTTCTGGGCATGACGGCGTGTCTGCAGATCGCCAACTCCATGGTGCTCTCGCGCCTGAACGAGTACGCCCCCACGCACATTCTTCCGGCGGTGCTGGCCGACGCGCTCGGCTGCACGCTCGGCGGCGGGCTTCTGCTCTGCGCCCAGGCGGCGCTGCGCGGCTGGCTGCTGGCCGCCGACCCGTGGAACGCTGCAGCGGACGTGCCCGGCCCGCTCGGGAACGCCCCGGCCCTGCCGTTCTTCGGCTTTCTGATTCTCGGCTTTCTCGCCGCCCTGGTGCAGGCGATCAACGGCCGCCGCGCCAGGCGGGCCGGTAAAAGGAGGGTGACCAGGCTATGACGCTGCTGACGCAGACCCTGTGGATGCTGCTGGCCGCGCTGACGGTGGAAAACCTGCTGCTGCCCCAGGGGCTCGGGTTCAGCCGGATGCTGCGCTCGGCGCGCAAGCCGGAGCACCGCGCGTGGTACGCGCTCTTTGTGGGGATCTTCTCCGCGATTTCGCTCGAGCTCTCGCTTCTGCTCACGCCGCAGCTCTTTCCCTCCTTCGGGAACGTGCTGCGCCCGCTGAGCCTCGCCCTGTGCGCGGCGGCGGCCTATGCCCTGGCGGCCGCGCTGCTCTCGCGCCTCGCGCCGCGGTTTTACCGCCGCCACGGGGCCGTGCTCGCGCCCGCCGCGATCAACACGGTGGTGCTCGCCATGCCGTATGCACGGCAGTCGCTGGCGCTGGACGCAGTGCAGGGGCTCGGCTACGCCGCGGGCACGGCGGTGCTGTTCTACCTTGTCTCGCTGGCGCTCACCTTTCTCTATCAGCGGTGCAGGAATCAGGCCGCTCCCGCGAGCTTTCGGGGGCTGCCCGCGGCGCTGCTCACCATCGCCGTGCTGTCGATGGCGTTTTTGGGGTTTGCTTCATGAGCGCCGGCAGCTAAGTGGTCGGGGCTCTGGTCTCCGCTCCCGCTTCGATCAGGGCCTTGTTTGTGTGCCACCGGCACACGGCGGTCTTTGAAAAGGCGGGCGAAGCTTTTGTGTTTTGCTCTTTGGCAGCTTTTACGACAGACTGTGGCCTCGCGGATACGCGGGGCCTTTTTTTGCGCTTTGCGCGGCTGACCCTGCGCCTGCGCCAGGGCGCTCCCTCTTTCAGGGCCGGCATGCCGCCGCCTCGCCGCGTTTCTCCACTGTCCGCTCAGACAAAGCGCCTCCGGGCCGCGGGGGCCGGAGGCGCTTTCGGGGGCGGCGTTATGCCAGATCCAGATCGCAGGAGAAATCCTCGTCCGCCGGGGGAGCGTAGTCGCAGACGGGAGCGTCCTCCTCCGTGTCCGCCCCGCTCTCCGGCCGCTCGGCCCGAAGCGTCCTCTGCACCGTGGCCGCAAAGCGCTGCATCAGAGGGAACCAGGTGGCGAAGAAGACAATCACGGAGATGACAAGAGAAACCTTACGGCTTCTGCGCAGCGCCGTCAGACCCAGAATGACGCCCAGCGCGCACAGGCACAGCTTTACCAGCGCCAGATCCTTCCACGTGCTCTCCTTGATCCAGCGGTTGGCACAGACAATCAGCTTGCAGAACATGGTTTTCCTCCTCCTATCACGGCCGGCGGCCGCTCGTTTTCTTTGCTTTTATTATAGAGGACCGCCCTGCTTCCGTCAAGAAACGACGCGGATTTTCCCGCGCAGGGAAGGCGGGAAAAACAGACGCCCGCGAGAGAACGCAGGCGGGAGGCGCGGGAGAGACAGGGAGCGAAAGAACGCGGAGCAAGGCGGGACTTGCGGTTTCGCGCCGGGGCTGGTATCATAGAGGGGAAGAAGAATGGAACGACGGCGGGGCGGGCCGCGCATCGGGCGCGGCGCTCCGGAGGACAGAAGGGAGCTTTTTATGTATCAGATCGAAGTGGATCCGCACACCCATTCCGTCATCAGCCTGCACGCCTACAGCACGGTGGAGGAGTGCGCCCGGCACGCGGCCGAGCGCGGCCTGCGCGGCATTGCGGTGACGGATCACTGCTCGCACACGCTCTCGCAGCGCGAAAACAGCATCGAGGCCATTTCCAACCAGCGCATTCTGCCGGATGAGATGTACGGCGTGCGCGTGTGGAAGGGCGTCGAGATCGATATCGTGGACTACGACGGCCACCTGGCCTTCGAGCAGACGCCGGACAAGTTCCGCCCCGAGCTCACGGGCGCGCAGGTGCTGCTGCCGTCTCGCAGCGTCGTCATCGCCAGCGTGCACACCCCCCTGGATCGCGACCCCGGCACCGTGGAGCAGAACACCCGGATGTACTGCCGCGCGCTCGAGAATCCCTGGGTCAACATTCTCGGGCACTCCGGGCGCTCCGGCCATCCCTATGAGCTCGGCCCCGTGCTGGAGACGGCCAAACGGCTGCACAAAATGATCGAGATCAACAACGCCAGCCTCGGCGCCTACGGCGGACGCTCCGCCTCCGCCTGCCTGGCCATCGCCACGGCCTGCCGCGACATGGGCGTGCTCATCACCGTGAGCAGCGACGCGCACTCCTCCTTCCAGGTGGGCGGGTTTGAAAACGCCGCGGCCATGCTCGAGAGCATCCATTTCCCGCAGGAGCTCATCGCCAACCGCACGGTGGAGAGCTTCGAGCGCGCCCTGGCGGAGAGCCGGGCCCAGAGCTGAAAAAGGACTGCCGGACGGCGCTGAGCCGGGCCCGGAACGAAAAAAGGACTGCCGCGCGGCGCTGAGCCGTCCGGCAGTCCTCTTTATTTTGCTTGCTTATTCGGCGGTGAACATGTCCTTGCCGACGCCGCAGAGCGGGCAGGTCCAATCCTCGGGGACAGCCTCGAAGGCCGTGCCGGGCGCGACGCCGTTGTCCGGATCGCCGACGGCGGGATCATAGATATAACCACAGGCGCTGCAGATGTACTTCTCCATTTTGTAACTCTCCTTTTTTTATCGGCCCTTCGGCCGTTTCATCCTTGTTTTTAGTATACGATACCCGATCCCGGTTTGTCAATACAAAAATGATAATTATTCTTGTTTTTCTGCGGGAATCGGATGCCGCGGCCAGAACCGCCGCGCGAGCAGGACGCAGAGGCTGCCGAGGGCGAAGCCGATCAGCGAGCCGATGAGGATATCGCTGGGGTAGTGGACGAAGAGGAAGGCCCGGGAGAAGGCGATCAGCGCGGCCAGCACGAGGGCGGCGATCCCCCAGGGGCGGCGGCCCTCCCACAGAAGGACGGCGGCGGCGGAGAAGGACGAGGCCGAGTGGCCGCTGGGGAACGACCAGCTCGAGGGCGGCTCGATGAGCAGGAAGAGCTCCGGGTGATCGAGAAAGGGGCGCGGGCGCGCGACGAGGGGCTTGATGACCAGATCGTTGCAGACGAAGGTGAAGGCCAGCGCCGCGATCAGCAGCACGCCCACGCGCCGCCAGCGCCGGACGCAGAGCAGGACGGCGGCGGTGATCAGCCAGATCAGCCCGGCGTTGCCGAGAAAGCTGACGGCGGGGAAAAAGGCCTCGGTGAAGGGGTTGTGGAGGGAATCGCGGATCCAGAGGAGGATCTCGAGGTCCATACGCAGTCTCCTTTCAGGAATCAGATCAAAACGGGCCGCAAAGCGGGAACCAGGCTGCTGCCAATCACCACCCAGCCGCTGAAGCGCCGGTTTCCGGCGCTATGCGCCGCAAACTGATGCTTCAGACGCTGCATCCGGTCTCGCCGGATGCAGCCAAAACAGCACGCAGCGAATTTTTCCGGACGGCGGCGCACCTTGGCACTTTTCTCCACGCGGCCCTTTTTCGGCAAGCAGATGCCAATTACCGCCCAGCCGCTGAAGCGCCGGTTTCCGGCGCTATGCACCGCAAACCGATGCTTCAGACGTTCCCGCGAAGCGGGAACAGGACTACCAAAGAGGGGACGGGCATATATTGTGAAGAGCGGCAGCGCGCCGCGCAATTTGGGAGGTGGGCGCACGTGGAGTGGCAGAGGTTGACGGCACAGGAGTGCCTGCGCCGTCTGGATTCGGACGCGAAGGCGGGGCTCCCGCGGGGAGAGGCCGCCCGGCGGCTGCGGGAGACGGGAAGAAACGAGCTGGCGCGGGCCAGGCGCAGAAGCCTGCCGGTGCGGTTTCTGGCCCAGTTTTCGGATTTCATGGTGCTCGTCCTGCTCGCGGCGGCGGCGGTGTCGTTTCTCGCCTCGCGCATGGAGGGGACGAACGATTACGTCGACTCGATCATCATCCTGGCGATCGTGGTCGTCAACGCGGTGACGGGCCTGATCCAGGAGAGCCGCGCGGAGCACGCGATGGAGGCCCTGCGGCAGCTGAGCAGCCCGCGGGCGCGGGTCATCCGCGGGGGACGGGAGGAGACGGTGGACGCCGCCTCCCTCGTGCCGGGCGACCTGGTGCGGCTGCGGGCGGGGGACGTGGCCCCGGCGGATCTGCGGCTGCTCGAGGCCCACGGGCTGAGCGCCGACGAGAGCGCGCTCACCGGCGAGAGCCTGCCCGCGGAGAAGGACGCGAACGTGGTGCTGCCGGAGAATACGCCGCTCGGGGACCGGCGGAACATGGTGTTCTCGCCCTGCGCCATCACGGCGGGCAACGGCCTGGGCGTGGTGACGGAGACGGGCATGCGCACCGAGGTGGGAAGGATCGCGGGGATGCTGGCCTCGCAGGAGACGCCGAAGACGCCCCTGCAAAAGCGCCTGGCGCAGACGGGCCGCTGGCTCGGCGCGGGGGCGCTGGCGATCTGCGCCGTGATCTTCCTCATCGGCCTGCTGGAGAACAGGCCGCCGCTGGAGATGTTCCTGCTCTCGATCAGCCTGGCCGTGGCGGCGATCCCGGAGGGGCTGCCCGCCGTGGTGACGATCGTGCTGGCGATGGGCATGCGCCGGATGGCGGCCAAGAAGAGCATCATCCGCCGCATGCCGGCGGTGGAGACGCTGGGCAGCGCCAGCGTGATCTGCTCAGACAAGACGGGAACGCTCACGGAAAACCGGATGACGGTGCGCGCGGCGGCGGGGCCGGGCGGCGAAGTGCCGCTCTCCTCGCGGGAGGCCGAGCGGATCCTCACCCTGGCCGCGCTGTGCACCAACTGCACGGGAACGCGCGGCCGCTACCGCGGCGAGCCGACGGAGACGGCGCTCGCGAACGCCTGCCCGCGGGAGAAGAGCGAGCTTGAACAGCTCTGGCCGCGGGTGCACGAGATCCCCTTCTCCTCCTCGAGAAAGCGGATGACGACGGTGCATCGCCGCCCGCACGGCGGCTACCGCATCATCTGCAAAGGCGCGCCGGACGTGCTGGCGCGGTACTGCACAGGCGGCGCGGGCGCGTTCCTCGCAAGGAACGAGGCGATGGCCTCGGCGGGGCTGCGGGTGATCGGGGTGGCCTACCGCGACACGGACGCGCTGGGGCCGGACGCGGAGCTGGAAAAGAACCTGACCTTCGCGGGGCTGATGGGGCTCACGGACCCGCCGCGGGCCGGGGTGAAGGAGGCCGTGGCGGAGTGCCGGGCCGCCGGGATCCGCCCGGTGATGATCACGGGCGACCATGCGGCCACGGCGGCGGCGATTGCCCGCGAGCTGGGGATCCTGACGAAAACCGGCCAGGTGCTGACGGGGCCGGAGCTCGACGGCCTGGACGACGCGGGGCTGAAAAAGGCGGTGCGCAGCTGCGACGTGTTCGCCCGCGTCTCGCCGGAGCACAAGGTGCGCATCGTGCGCGCCTTCCAGTCGAACGGCGAGGTGGCCGCCATGACGGGCGACGGCATCAACGACGCCCCGGCCCTGCGCGCGGCGGACATCGGCTGCGCGATGGGGCGCGGCGGCACGGAGGTGGCCAAGGGCGCGGCCGACATGGTGCTGGCCGACGACAACTTCACCACCATCGTGGCGGCGGTGCGCGAGGGCCGCGGCGTCTACGCGAACATCCGGCGCACGGTGCACTTTCTGCTCTCGTGCAACATCGGGGAGATCCTCACGGTCTTCGCGGGCTTCCTCATGGGCCTGCCGACGCCGCTTCTGGCGATCCAGCTGCTGTGGGTCAACCTGGTGACGGACTCGGTGCCGGCCCTGGCGCTGGGCGTGGAGCCGATCGAGCCGGACGTGATGCGCCGCCCCCCGGCCAAGCGCGGGGAGAGCCTGTTTGCGGGCGGCATGGGCTGGCGGATCGCGATCGAGGGCTGCCTCATCGGGGCGTTCACGCTTCTGGCCTACTCGTTCGGCCGGGCGTTTTTCGACGCGGACCCCTCCCAGCCGCTAATCGGCCGCACGATGGCCTTCGCGGTGCTGTCGTTCTCGCAGATCGCGCACACATTCAACATGCGCGGCGGGGCGCTGTTCTCGCGGGAGCGCAAGGGAAGCCGCCTGCTGCCCGCCGCCCTGCTCTGCGTGGGGCTGCAGTGCGCGGTTCTGCTGTTCCCGCCGCTGGCGGGGCTGTTCGACGCGGCCTCCCTGAACGCGGAGGAGTGGCTCGCGGTGATCGGATTCTCGCTCGCGCCTGCGGCAATCGTGCGGGCGCAGGGGTGGATCAACCGCCGCCGAGGCGCGGCGTGACGGTTCCCTCAAGAGGGAGCCTTGGAACGAGCGGGGCTGGGGCGCGCTGCCTCAAAGGCGGTGCCGTGCTCCCGGTGGCTTACTCCCTCAGAGGCGGTGCCGTGCTTCCGGCAGCTTACTCCCTCAGGCACGCCGCTGCGGCGGCGCGCCAGCTCCCTCAAGAGGGAGCCTAGGAACGGGCGGAGCTGGGGCTCAGCGTTCTACGGAAACTAACTGCGAGCCGTAACCCTATCCATTCGCGCGGCTGCGCCGCGCCACCACACTTCTTCACTATTCCCTATTACTTCTTACTTCGCGCGGCCGCAGCCGCGCTTCTCCCCCAGAGGAGGAGCCTAGGAACGAGCGGAGCTGGGGCGCGCTGCCCCAGAACAAGGCGCGGCGCTTGCGGAAGCTTACCCCCTCAGAGGCAGGTCGCTCCGGCGTCGCAGCGCGGAGAACTCCCTCAGGCTTGCAGACGGAGAGGAGTAAGCTGCCGTGAACGCGGCGGCACCTGTGAGCGCTGAGCCCGAGCGAAGCCGTACCTCTTCCGCGCAGGGAAAGGAAGCACTTAGGGCACCACCGCACAATTCGCGCCTTGGGGCTCAGGCGGCGTGTCGCGCCAAAATTTTCCGTGATATTTTCCAAAAATGCTCGCCAATCCGGCAAGGATTGCCTGCGCTTTTTGGATCATCTC
>CALWRP010000046.1 GCA_944383955.1 uncultured Clostridia bacterium | reverse complement strand
CGCTTCCTTTCGCTGCGGCTGGTCCGCGAGACGAACGATGGTGTATGCGGTCACAGAGCATCCTTCCTTTCTGCCGCGCAGGGCGGCGCCAAGTCCATTCAGCGCTCCAGCTCCCGTTCCAGCTGTGCGCGTCCCGCTTCATACCTGCCGCCCACCTCGTCCAGCACGCTCTCATAGAGGCGGACCGCGGCCTGCCGGCGCTCGAGCGCGAGAGCTTTGCCGCGGCGGGTATAAAAGCGATCGTAAATTCCCTCCAGCTTGCGCTTGTATTCCTGAAAAAAGGAGGGGGCGGCGTCGCCCTCACCGCAGGAGACGCGCCCGTCCGGCAGGAGGGAATAGAGCGGCTCGCCCTCCTCGCCGTTGTAGAGCAGCGTTCGCGCGACGCCCACGGCTCCCGAGACGTCGAGCTTGTCGGCGTCGAAGAGGATTTTTGCCTCGGCGCTCTGCGGCGGGCGATCGGAGCGGAAGCTGCTTGTTTCCGCCTACCGCTCGTCGCTGGAGCTGGCGGCCGCCAACGACTGTGAGACGGTGGCCTTCCCGCTCATCTCCGCCGGGGCCTACGGCTACCCGAAGGAGGAGGCTCTGCGCGTGGCCGTGGAGACGATCGGAGAGTTCCTGCTCTCCCACGAGATGACCGTTTCCCTCGTGATCTTCGACCGCTCCCTTGTCCAACTCGAGCGGGAGCGCTTCCCCGAGCTTGCCGCCCTCCTCGGCCGCTGCGGCGGGGAGGAGGAGAGCCGGCCGCGGAGCTTCCGCAGCGAATTCAGTGCGCCCCGGGCGGTGAGAGCCCCTGCGCCGGCCGATGCAGAGTACGGCGAGGCGCGCGCCGGCCTGGCGGACGACGGTCTGCTCGAGGCTCTCAGCCACCTCGACGAGAGCTTCTCCGAGATGCTGCTGCGCAAGATCGACGAGAGCGGGATGACGGACGCCCAGTGCTACAAAAAGGCCAATATCGACCGCAAGCTCTTCTCGAAGATCCGCTCAGACCGTCTCTACAGGCCCTCGAAGCCCACGGCCCTCGCCTTCGCCGTGGCTCTCGGGCTCTCGCTGGAGGAGACCGGCGCGCTGCTGCGGGCGGCAGGCTTCGCTCTCTCCGGGTCGAGCCGGTTCGACGTCATCGTCTCCTATTTCATCTCCCGCGGCCATTCCAGCGTGCTGGAGATCAACGAGGCGCTCTTCGCCTTCGATCAGGTCCTTCTCGGCGGCTGAGCCGCAATTGTCGCCTGCCGGGCGACCACAGCGGAGCAAAAACCCCCTATTCTGTAAGTGTAAGGAGCGCCCGGAGGGCGCGGGCAGCACTTGACAGAATGGGGGATTTTTTGATGAAACGCAATGTGACAGAGCTTGTTTTTCTTCTCGACCGCAGCGGATCGATGCAGGGCCTGGAGGCCGACACCATCGGCGGCTTCAACGCGATGCTCGAAAAGCAGAAGAAGGAGCCGGGGTTGGTTCTTGTCACCACCGTCCTCTTCGACCACGAGACCGAGATGCTCCACGACCGCGCCGATCTGCGCCGCGTCGCGCCGCTCACCGCGAAGGAGTACACCGTGCGCGGCACGACGGCCCTTCTCGACGCCCTCGGCAGCACCATCCGCCACATTGGCATGGTTCACCGCTACGCCAGAAAGGAGGACGTGCCGGAGCACACCATCTTCGTCGTCACCACCGACGGCATGGAGAACGCCAGCCGCCGCTGGTCGCTTTCCCAGGTCAGGCGGATGATTGAGGAGAAGCAGCGGAAGTGCGGCTGGGAGTTCCTCTTCCTCGGAGCCAACATCGACGCCGTGGAGACGGCGGGCTCGCTCGGCATTCGCCCCGAGCGCGCCGCCAACTTCGCCTGCGACAGCGACGGCCTGCGGCTGCAATTTGAGGCGATCGGCAGCGCCTTCTCCTGCGCCCGCAGGGGAGAGGCGATCAACGACGGCTGGAAGGACGAGCTGGAGGCCGACCTCGCCGCGCGCAGGGACTGACAGCAAAAGAGGCGGGAGCACAGGGCCCCCGCCTCGACTTTTTACGGAATATCTTTACCGTCCGCGTGCTGCCATGCAGCTCACCACTGCGTCAGCTCCAGATAGAGATCCTTATACTGCTTCGCCGAATTCTCCCACGAGACGTCCTTCGCCATGTCGCGCTGGACAACCTCGTCCCAGTGGTAGCGGTTGGTGAAGTAGACGGTCTTCGCGCGGTTGATGGCGTCGAGCAGCAGGCCCGCGTCATAGCGGTCGAACGTGAAGCCGTTGCCGTCTCCGGTGAAGTTGTTGTAGGGCTCGACGGTGTCCTTGAGGCCGCCGGTCTCGCGCACGATGGGCAGCGTGCCGTAGTGCATCGCGTTGAGCTGGGTGAGGCCGCAGGGCTCGAAGCGGGACGGCACCAGCAGGGCGTCCGCGCCGGCGTAGATGCGGTGGGCTCTGGCCTCGTCGTACTGGATGCAGGCGCTGAACGTGCCGCGGTTTTCCGCCTCGTAATAGCGGAAGGTGTCCTCATACTGCTTGTCGCCGGTGCCGAGGATAATGACCTGGGTGTTCCCGTCGAGAATCTGCGGGATGATGGCGCTGACAAGGTCGAGGCCCTTCTGGTTGGTCAGGCGGGAAATCAGGCCGATGACGAACTTGCCCTCGTCCTGCTCCAGCCCGAGCTCCTTCTGCAGCGCGAGCTTGTTCTCCATCTTGTGGTCGAGCACGTTGCCAAGGCCGTAGTTGACCGCGAGCGCCGGGTCCGTCTCCGGGTTCCACATGTCGTAGTCGATGCCGTTGACGATGCCTCTGAGCTTCCAGTTGTGATACCGCAGGTGGTTTTCCAGATTCTCGCCGTATTCGCTCGTCTGGATCTCCTGCGCATAGGTGCCGCTCACGGTGGTGATGCGGTCGGCGTAGGCCAGGCCGCCCTTGAACATGTTGGCGTCCTCATAGTCCTGCTTGAGCGCGCCCATGTTGAACACGTAGTCGGGCAGGCCGGACCAGTACTGGATGGTGGGGATGTTGTAAATGCCCTGGAAGCGCAGGTTGTGGATGGTGAGGATGGTGCGCGCGCGCCCGACGGGGGAATCCTGGAACAGCGTGCGCAGGAACACCGGCACCAGACCGGCCTGCCAGTCGTGGCAGTGGATGATGTCCGGGATCCAGTCCATATAGTTCAGCGCGGCGAGAGCGGCCTTGCTGAAGAAGCAGTACTTCGGAATATCGTCGACCAGGTTGGTATAGGGCTTGCCGGAGGAGAAGAATTCCTGGTTGTCGATGAAATCATACACCACGCCGTCACAGATGTACTCCATGATGCCGACATAGTAATTGCGGCCCGTCTTGCCGAGATCCATGTAGAACTCGCCGTGATAGACCATCTTCTCCTGATACTTCTGCGGGATGCAGGCGTAGCGCGGCAGAATCACGCGCACGTCGCAGTTCAGGCGCACGAGCTCGCGCGGCAGCGCATACATCACATCGCCCAGGCCGCCCGTCTTGACAAACGGATGGCACTCCGAGCCGATGAAGCACACGCTTCTGCGGGGCAGGTCGGTTCTCACCGTCACGCCTGCGGGCTCCGCGGCGGGAGCGGTCTCCTCCTCAGCGGGAGCTTCCTCCACCGCGGCAGCGGTCTCGGCTGCGGGAGAGGCCTCCTCCAAAAGGGGAGCGGTCTCGGCAGCGGGCGCTTCCTCGGCGGCCGCGGCCTTCTTCGTGGTCTTCTTCTTAGCGGGGGTCTTGGCGGCGGGCGCTTTCTTGGCGGCGGAGGTCTTCTTCGCCGCGGACGCCGCCTTCTTGGCGGGAGCCTTTTTCTTCGCGGCGGGAGCCGCTTTTTCCTCAGCGGGGGCCGTCTCGGCGGCGGGGGCTTCCGGCTCCGCCGCGGCGGGCGCCGCTGCCTCCTGCACGTCCGGCTGTTTCTTCAGGGACTCTTCTTTTTTCCGTGCCATAACGAACCTTCCTTTCCTATCTCTGCATTTGATAAAGTAGATCCCAAGCTCGGGGCTTTTCATTGCTGCCTGTGGTCGCCTCGCTTTTCCGCGTGAGGGCGGGGAGGATGAAGCGGATGGAGCTCAGACTGTCGGCGCGCGCCCTGTCGTGCGAATCCGGCGGGCGGCCTGCCGTACCCTCAGGGGAAAGTGCTGCGCGAATGGCTTCGTTGTGGGAATCAGACAAAAGGAACTCACTTTTTATTCAGTATACCATCTGTTTATCCAGATAGCAACCGGAACCTGCGCGGAGAGCGAAAAATCAGCGCCCTGCTTCCGTGGGGGGACCCCGATCTTGCTTTTTCACGGCACTTTCGCTATACTCTTCGTAAACGCGGCTCTCTCTGAAAAGCGCAGGAAGAGAAGCCGCACGGGAAAGAAGGATGCTTTGATGCTGGAGATTGTGTTTTCAGACAGCGCCGCGGGGGCCCTGTCGGTCGCGCAGGGCGGCGGCCGCTATATCGGAGGCGCTTCCTCCGTCCTCGTGCCGGGGGAGGGGGAGCCTTCGCAGGAAGACCGGGAGCGCCTGCTGCGGAGGTTCGAGGAGCGCGAGCGGCGCGGCTGGGAGCAGGCCGTCCCCCTCGCAGGCCGCCCGGCTGTGCGGGGCCCGCAGGAGGCCCTGCCTCCCGCGCCCGAAAACGCCCCGCGCCGCGGTTTTCTCTGCCGCAGGCGCGGGGCGCTTTTTCAGCCCTGCTGCCGCTTATACTGCTCCACCAGTGCGCCGCCCTCCGATGTTTGCTTTTCCGCCCGGCGGGGCGGGGTGAAGGCGGGGAAGAGGTAGCGCCAGTTGTCATAATCCTCCCGTGTGAGCAGGCCGCGCTCGCGCATGGAGGCCGCCTGCCGCCAGGCGGAGAGCAGCTCCGCGAGCAGCTCGGCGTCCTCTCCCTTCGACGAATCGACGCGCAGGCAGACGCCGTGGTCCTCGCTCACCGTGAGACCGTACCGGTCCTCGAGCGCGAACAGCGTGTGCATGAGGCCCACGGGGGTGTCGATGTCCGGCGTCTGCAATGCCTGCGGGGCCACATGCAGCACCTCCGCCAGCACCGCCGTCAGCTCTGCCTTCGGCACGCGGGCACCGCTCTCATACTGCGCCACGCGAATGTGGGCGTTTTTCTCCGGGAAACCGACCGCCAGACCAAGGGCACGCTGCGTCATGCCGCGCAGCGTGCGCAGGAGGCGAATGCGTTCTCCAATGGCCATGCTTTAACCGTCTCCTTTCGCTGTTCTCTCCTCAAAAGAATAACAAATTTGTTTACATCAGTCAAGTGAAAAAACCTGGTTAGTTCTGTAAACAAATATGTTAAAATATCAATTTTATAGTTTAACAAATATGCTATCTGTCAAATTGACCCAACGCTCGCCCGCGTTTTTTCAGGCGGGCAAGTCCCGATCCGTCCGTTTGCCCCCTGCGCTTTGCGGGCGCTGCATAGTTCTTGGAATCCTTTCCTGAGGCCGGTGCGAAGCGCGGAACCGGCCTCCTCATGCCAAGGAGAGAGGCTGAACGCAGAAAAGCGACGGGATCCAATTGTGTAATGGCGTGCTGCTTTACAGCGGGAAATGCGCCGGGGCTTTCGCTGCCTGCGCTTCGCTCCGCTGCGGCGGCGGAGCGGCGTCAATGGCATGAAATTTCCAGGCCCTGCGCGCCCTTGGAGGCTTGCTCCCGCCATGGCGTGCCGTCATTTCCTGGGTGATTTATATAAAGGCAATAATCTTTACACAGTAGATTTGTCTCCCCCTATACTTCCGTGGCGCTTTGAAGCCTTGTTTCGCGCGCTGTGCGCGGCGGACGGCGGCAGCCTTCGGCTTTCCCGCCCGCACTGGCCTTCGGACCTCCGGCCTGAGCGCGGCACGGCCAGGGGGCGCGCCCGCCCTCTTCCTTGAAACGGCAGCCTTTTTTCTGTATAATAGGGGCGGCAATTTCTTTTCCCTCCCGCGTGCAGGGGAAGGGGAATAACCGGCCGAAAGGGGTTTTTGCTTTGATCTATTTCACCTCCGACCTTCATTTCTATCACGAGAAGATCATCGCCCACGTCAACCGCCCGTTTGCCAACGCGGAGGAGATGAACCGGGCCCTGACGGAAAACTGGAACAGCCGCGTGCAGCCGGACGACGACGTCTACATCCTCGGCGACGTCACCCTGAAGGGGCGGCGGGAGGCGTCCGCCGCGCTCTCGCAGCTGCGGGGAAGGAAGTATCTCATCCGCGGCAACCACGACGGCTTCGAGAGAAAGCTCGACGAGACGCAGACGCTCTTTGTCTGGCGGAAGGACTACCACGAGCTCGTGTGGAACGACCGACGCTTCGTCCTTTTCCATTACCCGATTGTCGAGTGGAACGAATTTTTCCGCGGGGCGATTCACCTGCACGGCCATCAGCACAATCCCCCGGCCTACAACGAGGAGAACCGCGCCCGCGGCCTGCTCCGCTACGACGTCGGCGTCGACGCGAACGGCATGGCGCCCGTCAGCGCGGAGGAGATCCTCGCCTTTTTTGAGGCGAGCAAAACCTGAGAGGAGCTTTGAGACCTGGAGCGCGGCCCGGAGCAGGGGCCGCCGCTCAGATGACGGAAAGTGAGGAACGGAACCTATGTATGAACTGATTCAGCTGACGGAGCGCTGCTATACCGTGCAGAGCCCGGCCCGCATCGGGCTGGTGCGTCTGGAGGGGAACGACGTCTGCCTCATCGACAGCGGCGGCGACAAGGACGCGGGCCGCAGGCTGCGCCAGCTTCTTGAGAAGAACGGCTGGACGCTGCGCGCCATCTACAACACCCACTCCAACGCGGACCACATCGGCGGCAACAAATATTTGCAGGCGCAGACAGGCTGCCGGATTTTCGCCCCCGGCATCGACTGCGCCTTCACCCGTTTTCCCGTGCTGGAGCCCTCCTTCCTCTACGGCGGCTATCCCTTTCGCGAGCTGCGCCATAAATTCCTGATGGCGCAGGAGAGCGCCGCCGAGGAGCTGACGCCCGCCTGCCTTCCCGCCGGCATGGAGCTCATCCCGCTGCCGGGTCACTTCTTCGACATGGTGGGCTACCGCACGGGCGACGGCGTCGTTTTTCTGGCGGATTGCCTCTCGAGCCGCGAGACGCTCGACAAGTACCGCATCGGCTTTCTCTACGACGTCGCGGCCTATCTGGAAACGCTGCGCCGTGTCGAGACGATGCAGGCGAAGCTCTTTGTGCCCTCCCACGCGGAGCCCGCGGAGGACATCGCCCCGCTCGCCAGATACAACATCGAGGCGGTGGAGGAGGTCGCGGAGCGGATCGTCTCCCTTTGCCGGGAGCCGCTCTGCTTTGAGCGGCTGCTGCAAAAGCTCTTCGACGCCTACGGCCTCGCGATGACCTTTGAGCAGTATGTGCTTGTGGGCAGCACCGTGCGCTCCTATCTCGCCTGGCTGAAGGATACCGGCCGGGTGGCAGCCCGCTTTGAGAAAAACCTCTTGCTCTGGGAGCGGATGTAAGGCAAACGCCGCCCGGCCCGGCACGCTCCGCCGTTTTTTGTCCAAAACCGTCAAAAAGCAAGGAAAATATGAGCGGGGGCTATACTTTTTTGTCAGCGTGTGCTATACTGTTACACGAATTTGCGGCAAATGACGGCGCACAGCCATGCGCGCCGGAAAAGCTGAGGAGGAAGAACATGAACAGAGTAATTTCCAACCGGTATACACAGCTCGCACAGGCGGCAGGTCTCTCGATGGACCCGAACAGCGGCGCGCTGTACGGAAGACGCGGCCCCTATGACGTGACTGTTTTCGCGCCCAACGCCTCGTATCCCTACGCGCTCTCCGCGGTCGTCTCGGCCATCCGGCCCAATGCGCCCCTGACGAAGGAGGAGGGCCAGGCCTTCAGCGCCAACCTCAAGATTGTCAGCGGCCTGACGCAGAACGGCAGCGTGATCACGATGTCGCTCAAATCCACCCCCAACCAGAGAAAGCTGCAGGAGGGACTGACGGCTGCGCTGGACGCCCTGATCTCGTTTTTGATGCAGGGCGGCTTCCAGAATTGCTGTCAGTCGTGCGGCCGCCAGGATGTGGTGGCTCCCTGCTATGCCGGAGGCGCGTATCTGCATCTCTGCCCGGACTGCTACGCCAATTTGCAGCAGCAGGTCGCGATGAACGATGCGCAGAAGCAGCAGAAGAAGGAGAACGTGGTGGCCGGCGTGGTCGGCGCGCTGATCGGCTCCCTGCTCGGCGTGGCCAGCATCGTCATTCTCAGCCAGCTCGGCTATGTGGCGGTTGTTTCCGGCATCATCATGGCTGTGTGCACGCTCAAGGGCTATGAGCTCCTCGGCGGCAAGCTCAGCAACAAGGGCATTATCATCGGCGTGGCGATTATGCTGATTATGACCTTCTTCGGCGACCGGGTCGACTGGGCGATCGTGGTGGCCCGCGAGCTCGGGATCGATTTCGCCACGGCGTTCCAGGGAATTTCCCTGCTGCTGGAGCAGGAGATCATCGAGGCGTCCACCTACTGGGGCAATCTCGTGCTGCTGTACATCTTCGTGCTGATCGGCATTGTTCCCACGGTGCTCGGCGCGATCCGTTCCCGCAAGGAGGCGTCGCGCGTTTACTGCCTGGGGCAGGCAACGGAGCAGCGCTGAGAAACAGGTGCTGTCAGGCCGGGGAGCCAGCGCTCTCCGGCCTGTTTTGGTATCGGAGGAGAAAAGGGAGGAAGCGTTCATGAAGGAATATCAAGTGTTGTGCTCGGGCTATTCGGGGCAGGGGGAGGATCTGATCCTCGCCCGCGTGACGGAGCCGGACGGCGCGCTGCGCACGGGCGGCCTGCGCCATGGAAGCAACCCCTCGTTCTGCTGCCGCCTCGGGGAGACGGTCTACGCCGTCTCGGAGCTGCCGGACGGCGCGGCGGTGGACGCCTGCCTGCTGCGGGAGGGAGCGCTGCTGCCGCAGGGGCGTCTGGAGCTGCCGGGCCGCCGCGGCCTGTGCCACCTGGCGGTGATCGGCGGCGCGCTCTACGGCAGCTGCTATGAGAGCGGCCACTTCTTCGCCCTCGACCCTGCGCTCACCCGCGTGCTCTGGGAGTATCTGCCCGCGGGCACGCCGCGCGCGCACTGGGCGCAGGAGATCGGCGGCGCGCTGTATCTGGCCGATCTCGGCAATGACAGGGTGTACCGCTTCTCCCTGCGGGACGGCCTTCCCGCGGGGGAGCCTCAGGCGCTCGTCCTGCCCGAAGGCAGCGGGCCCCGCCAGCCGCTTCCGCTTGACGGGGGCGCGTTCGCCGTCGTCTGCGAGCTCGACGGCATGCTCCGCTTCTTCGGGGCGGACGGGCGGTGCCTGGCCAGCCTTCCGGCCAGCGGGAGGCCGGGAGCGAACGCGCCCGGCGGCGCGTGCCGCGTCGGAGACGTCCTTTTCGTGGGCAACCGCGGGCCGAACACGGTTTCCGCCTTCCGCCTCACGCCGGGGGGCCCGGCGCGCGCGGGGGAGTGGGACGCGGGCTGCTGGCCGCGCCACATGGCCGCCCTCTCTGAGGAGCTGCTGCTCGTCGCCTGCAGCCGCGACGACGCGGTGTGGCTGTACCGCTGGGACGGGGAGACGCTGTGCAAAACCGGCGCGCTGCCCCTTCATCAGGCCTCCTGTATTTTGCCGCTTTCCCTTTCAGACTAACCGCGTCGGGGCGTGCGCTGTGAAGCCCGCGGCTTGTTTGACGGCTCAACGAAATCGACTGGCGCTTTTCCGCCCTTTCGGGCGGGAGAGCGCCGTTTTTTTGCCTGGCTCTCTCTTTTTCCTGCAGGCCGTTTCCCGTTTTGCGCCTTCTCTCCCACGAATTCGCAATCTCCTGTTGCCTGCGCGGCGAATCAATGCTACAATAAAAAACCGGAAGGAAAGGGAGAAATGCAATGCACTGTAAGGGAATGCGCCGCAGGGCGCTCAAGGCCGCCTTTCCCTATACCATCCCCATTTTTGCGGGCTTCTGGTTTCTGGGACTGGCATACGGCATCTTCATGAATGTGTCCGGCTTCGGCTTCTGGTATCCGATGCTCATGAGCCTGACCATCTTCGGCGGCTCGCTCGAGTTCGTGGCGGTGACTATGCTGCTCGGCTCCTTCGCCCCGCTGCAGACGCTCGCCATGGCGCTGATTCTTCAGGCCCGCCACCTCTTCTACGGCATCGCGATGCTCGAGAAGTACCGCGGGCTCGGCTGGAAGCGGTTTTACCTCATTTTCGGCCTGTGCGACGAGACGTTCTCCATCAACTGCACGGCGGAGGTTCCGCAGGGTGTGGACCGCGGCTGGTTTTATTTTTTCGTCACCCTGCTCAACCATCTCTACTGGTTCTCCGGCTCGACGATCGGCGGCCTGGTCGGCTCGCTTCTGCAGTTTGACACCGAGGGAATCGGCTTTGTGATGACGGCCATGTTCACCGTCATCTTTCTCGAGCAGTGGAGGAAGGAAAAGCGCCACGATTCCTCCCTGCTCGGCCTGGCGGTCTCAGCGGCGTGCCTCTCTGTTTTCGGGGCGGACTCGTTTATCATCCCCACCATGCTCTGCCTGCTCGTACTGCTCACGGCCCTGCGCCGTCCGATCGAGAGGAGGTGCCTGATGCCGTGACGCCTGTGGAACAGCTGCTCACCATCGCCCTGTGCGTTGCGGGCACCATGACGACGCGCTTTCTGCCGTTTCTCGTGTTTTCAGACAAGCGGCCCACGCCGCGCTTTGTGCAGTATCTCGGGCGGGCGCTGCCGGGAGCCGTGTTCGGCCTGCTGCTCGTCTACTGCCTGCGGGACGTGAGCTTTTTCTCCGGAACCCACGGCCTGCCGGAGCTGGCGGGCATTGCCGTCACGGCGCTTCTGCACCTGTGGAAGCGGCAGATGCTGCTCTCCATCGCGGGCGGGACGGTATTTTACATGGCGCTGATCCAATTGGTATGCTGAGAAAAGCCGCCCGGACGCGGCGGCCTCTGGAATCTGGAAGGGAAGAGGAATTTGCGGTATGACACTCAAGGAGCTTCAGGCGGGGAAATCCGCCGTCATTCTCACAGTCGGAGGGGAGGGCGCGCTGCGCCAGCATTTTCTCGACATGGGCCTGATCCCCGGGGCCGAGGTCACGATGGTCAAGCTCGCGCCGATGGGCGATCCCATGGAGCTCAAAATCCATGGCTACGAGCTGACGCTCCGCCTGGCGGACGCGGAGAAGATTGAGATTTCGCCCCTCTCCGCCGCCTCGCGGGAGGTGGAGAGGACGCCGGTGCGCGGCACGCCTCACCCCGGCCTCGGCGAGGGCGGCAAATATCATGTCAAGGCGGGGGAGCGCCCGCTGCCGGACGGGGTGACGCTCACCTTCGCTCTGGCGGGCAACCAGAACTGCGGCAAGACGACGTTCTTCAACCGCCTGACCGGCTCGAACCAGCACGTGGGCAATTTCCCCGGCGTCACGGTGGACCGCAAGGACGGCGTGATCCGCGATCATCCCGGCACGCTGGTGACGGACCTGCCCGGCATCTACTCGATGTCTCCCTACAGCAGCGAGGAGATCGTCACCCGCGAGTTCATCCTCACCCAGCGCCCCAAGGGCATCATCAACATCGTCGACGCCTCCAACATCGAGCGCAACCTCTATCTGACGCTGCAGCTCATGGAGCTCGACGTGCCCATGGTGGTGGCCCTCAACATGATGGACGAGGTGCGCGAGAACGGCGGCTCGATCCTCATCAACGAGATGGAGCGCCTGCTGGGCGTGCCGGTGATTCCGATTTCCGCCGCCAAGAACGAGGGCATCGACGAGGTGATCAGCCACGCCATCCATGTGGCAAAATATCAGGAAAAGCCCGGCCGCCTCGATTTCTGCAGCGCCGACGACGAGGGCAGCGCGGTGCACCGCGCCATTCACGCCATCATGCACCTGATCGAGGACCACGCGAAAACGGCGAAGATCCCGGTCCGCTTCGCGGCCTCCAAGCTGGCGGAGGGCGACAAGCTCATCCTCGAGCAGCTCGGTCTCGACGAGAACGAGAAGGACATGCTCGGCCACATCATTCTGCAGATGGAGAAGGAGCGCGGCCTCGACTGCGCCGCCGCCATCGCAGACATGCGCTTCCGCTTCATCCAGCGCGTGTGCGGCGCGGCCGTCATCAAGCCCAGAGAGAGCCGCGAGCATGCCCGCAGCCGCCGGATGGACAAGATCCTCACCGGCAAATACACGGCCATTCCCTCGTTCATCCTGATCATGGGCCTGGTATTCTGGCTGACCTTCAACGTGATCGGCCAGTGGCTCTCCGAGCTGCTCGAGCTCGGCATCGGCTGGCTCACCGACACGGTTGACGCCGCCATGACGGCGGTGGATATCAACCCCGTCATCCATTCCCTCGTCATCGACGGCATCTTCAGCGGCGTGGGCAGCGTGCTGAGCTTTCTGCCGATCATCGTCACGCTCTTTTTCTTCCTCTCCATGCTCGAGGACAGCGGCTACATGGCGCGCGTGGCCTTTGTGATGGACAAGCTCCTGCGCAAGATCGGCCTGTCCGGGCGCAGCATTGTGCCAATGCTCATCGGCTTCGGCTGCACGGTGCCGGGCGTCATGGCCAGCCGCACGCTCTCCTCGGAGCGCGACCGCAAAATGACAATCCTGCTCACCCCGTTCATGAGCTGCTCGGCCAAGCTGCCGATCTACGGCTTCTTCACGGCCGCCTTCTTCCCGGAGCACGCCGCTCTGGTGATGATAGGGCTCTACTTCCTCGGCATCGTGTTCGGCGTTCTCGCCGCCCTTCTCATGAAGGGGAGCCTCTTCCGCGGCGAGCCCGTCCCCTTCGTGATGGAGCTGCCGAACTACCGCATGCCCGGCGCGAAGAACGTCGCCCAGCTCTTGTGGGAGAAGGCCAAGGACTTCCTGCAGCGCGCGTTCACCGTCATCTTCGCGGCGACCATCGTCATCTGGTTTTTGCAGACGTTCGACCTGCAGCTGAACATCGTCACCGATTCGCAGCAGAGCATTCTGGCCTCGGTGGCCGGCCTCATCGCTCCCATTTTCTCGCCCCTCGGCTTTGGCGACTGGCGCGTCTCCACCTCTCTCATCACGGGCTTCATGGCAAAGGAGAGCGTGGTGGCGACGCTCTCCGTCCTTCTGCCGTCGGCCGACGCCATCTACACCGTGCTCACGCCGCTCGGCGCGGCCTGCCTGCTGGTGTTCTGCCTGCTGTACACGCCGTGCGTGGCCGCCATCGCCTCCATCCGCCGCGAGCTCGGCGTGAAGTGGTCGATCGGCGTAGCCGTCGGCCAGTGCGTCATCGCGTGGTTTGCCGCCCTGCTCGTCCACCTGGCGGGCGTCCTTTTGGGCATGATCTGAAAAGGGGAGCTTTCGCTCCTTCGGGGGCGCATTCCCGCAGGGCGCCCCGGCGTCTCCCACAAAAATGAGAAAAAAACGCATGAAACGCGGCCGGATGGAATATGACTAAACTATAAATCTTGTCAGGATTGCAGGGATTCCCCTTTACTTTGCCGGTCGCTTATTGTAAAATAAAACGGAAGAAAATTCAAAATAGGGGTGTTATATCTTGGAGCCAAAGTACAAGCGCGTCCTTTTAAAGCTCAGCGGAGAATCCCTCGCCGGCAGCCAGAAGCACGGCATTGACTTCGACACGGTGCTCGCCATCTGCGAGCCCATCAAGCAGTGCGTCGAGATGGGCGTGGAGGTCGCCGTCGTGGTGGGAGGCGGCAACTTCTGGCGCGGCCGCAGCAGCGGCAAGATGGATCGGACCCGCGCCGACCATATGGGCATGCTGGCCACCACCATCAACGCGCTCGGCGTGGCAGACGCGCTCGAGCAGCTCGACGTTCCCGTGCGCGTGCAGACGGCCATCTCCATGCAGGAGATCGCGGAGCCCTATATCCGCAACCGCGCCGTCCGCCACCTCGAGAAGGGCCGCGTCGTCGTCTTCGGCTGCGGCACCGGCAACCCGTTCTTCTCCACCGACACCGCCGCCGCCCTGCGCGCCGCGGAGATTGACGCCGACATCATCATGAAGGCCACGATGGTCGACGGCGTCTACGACAGCGACCCCAAGAAGAACCCGGACGCGGTCAAATACGACACCCTCACCTTCATGGAGGTTCTCAGCAGGAACCTGCAGGTGATGGACGGCACCGCCGCGACCCTCTGCCGTGAGAACGGCATCGCAATCCTCGTGTTCAACATCGATCACCCGGACAACATCGTCAAGGCAATCTGCGGCGAGTCCGTCGGTACACTCGTGAAGGAGGCATAATCATGCAGGAAATTTTGAAAAAAGCGGAAGACCATATGAAAAAGACCGTCTCGGTGCTGCAGGGCGACTACGCCGCCATCCGCGCCGGGCGCGCCAATCCCGCCGTGCTTGACAAGCTGCGCGTCGACTACTACGGCACCCCCACCGCCATCAACCAGCTGGCCGCCGTCTCTGTGGCCGAGGCCCGCGTGCTCACCGTTCAGCCGTGGGATTCCTCCGTCTGCCGCGCGATCGAGAAGGCCATCCAGACCTCCGATATCGGCATCAACCCGCAGAGCGACGGCAAGATCATCCGCATCGTCTTCCCGCAGCTCACGGAGGACCGCAGAAAGGAGCTCGCGAAGGAGATCTCCAAGATGGCCGAGGAGTCGAAGGTTGCCGTGCGCAACATCCGCCGCGAGGCCATGGATAAGCTCAAGCTCAAGAAGAAGAACGGCGAGCTGACCGAGGACGACCTCAAGCAGGCCGAGAAGAAGACGCAGGACCTCACGGATAAGTACTGCAAGGAGATCGAGTCCGTGGAGGCGAAAAAGAAGAAAGAGATCATGGAGATTTAAAGGAATACGCTTATGGACGACACACTGCCGCAAAAGCTCCCGGCGCATCTGGGCATCATCATGGACGGCAACGGCCGCTGGGCAAAAAAGCGCGGCCTGCCACGGTCCGCGGGCCATGCCGCGGGAGCGGCCAACTTCAAGAAGATCACGCGCTACTGCGCCTCCATCGGGATCCGGTATCTCACGGTCTACGCCTTCTCCACAGAGAACTGGACGCGGCCCGCAGAGGAGGTTTCCGCCCTGATGGTGCTCTTCCGCCAGTATCTCGACGAGGCGCTGCGCGACTTCCGGGACGACGAGATCGCCGTGCGCTTTCTCGGCGACACCTCCGTCTTTCCGCAGAAGCTGCAGGAGCTGATCAGGGAGACGGAGGAGCTCTCCGTGGGGAGAACGGGCATGGTGCTCAACATCGCCATGAATTACGGCGGGCGCGCCGAGCTGACGCACGCCTTCCGCACGCTCGCGCAGCGGGTGAAGGAGGGCTCTCTCGCGCCGGAGGCGATCACGGAGGAGGTCATCTCCTCCGCGCTCTACACCGCGGGCCAGCCCGATCCGGATCTGATCATCCGCCCGAGCGGCGAGCACCGCACAAGCAATTTCCTTTTATGGCAGTCCGCCTACGCGGAGTATGTCATCATGGATATTCTGTGGCCGGATTTTCGTCCGGAAGATCTGAATGCCGCGCTGTGGGAGTACGCGAACCGCAGCCGGCGCTTTGGAGGAGTATAGCTTGTTGAAATCGAGAGTGGTTTCCGCGTCCATCCTGATTCTGTTCGTTGCCGCGATTGTGGTGTTCAACGATCTTTTCCCCCTGGCGCTGAACATCGCGGTGGCGGTGGTGAGCGTCTTTGGGGTGGTTGAGATTGTGAAGGCGCTGGGCCTCGCCAAAAAGCTGGTTCTCCTCATGCCCAGCCTCGTCTTCGCGGCCGTCACCCCCTTCCTGCCCGGCACCTACTGGCACGCGGTCGCCTACTATGTCTACACCGTCGTGATTTTCAGCTCGCTGATCTTCTACCACGAGACGGTCACCTTCCGCGAGGCGGCCGTCATCTACAGCATGACGATTTTGATCCCCACGGCTCTCGAGACGCTGATCGCCATCCGCACCAGCGGGGGGAGCCACGGCATGTTCTATGTGATCATCGCCGTCTTCGCCGCCTGGGCCGCGGATGTGGGCGCGTTTGCCGCCGGCAGCCTGTGGGGCAAGCACAAGCTCTGTCCCTCCATCAGCCCGAAGAAGACGGTGGAGGGCCTCATAGGCGGCATCGCGCTCAATGTCGCCGCGATGCTGGCCTTCGGCTTTGTGTTCTATCAGTTCTACGGCGGCACGGTTTCGGTCAACTACGTGACGCTCGCGCTGATCGGCCTGATCGGCTCGGCCGTCTCCGTTGTCGGCGACCTGAGCTTTTCGCTCATCAAGCGCAGCTGCCACATCAAGGATTTCAGCAACATTCTGCCGGGCCACGGAGGGATCCTCGACCGCTTCGACAGTGTGATCTTCGTGGCTCCCTTCGTGCTCCTGCTCGTGCAGGCGCTGCCGATCACGCCGCCGTGACAGGCGGCTCCTCTCCCTGCCCGGGAGGCCGGTTGTCCGGCGTCCTGCGGCGCGGGACTGCCGATTCAAAAAATGCTTTTGGCCGAAGCCGCCCTGAAAGGGACGGCTTCGGTTCCGTCTGACGGAAGGACTTTGGTGGTACATGATGAAACAGACGCTTTCCGTGTTGGGCTCCACCGGCTCCATCGGAACGCAGACGCTCGACGTCGTGCGCGGCCTGGGCCTCTCTGTCTGCGCGCTGGCCGCGCACAGCAATATCTCCCTGCTCGAGCGGCAGATCCGCGAATTCAAGCCGCGGTTCGCCGCTGTTTTCGACGAGGAGGCCGCCGCCCGGCTGCGCCTTTCCGTGCGCGACCTCGACGTGAAGGTCGCGGGAGGGATGGAGGGCCTGTGCGAGGCCGCGTCCCTCGGGGAGGCGGAGCTCGTGTGCAACTCCGTTGTGGGCATGGTCGGCCTTGAGCCGACGCTGGCCGCCATCGCGGCGGGGAAGGATATCGCCCTGGCAAACAAGGAGACGCTCGTGGCCGGCGGCGCTCTCGTCACGGCGCGCGCCGCGGCGAAGGGCGTGCGGCTTCTGCCGGTGGACAGCGAGCACTCCGCCATCTTCCAGTGCCTGCAGGGCAGCCCGGGGAAGGCCGCCGTGGCCCGGCTGATCCTCACCGCCTCCGGCGGGCCGTTCTTCGGCAAAAAGCGCGCGGAGCTCGCGGACGTCACGCCGGAGCAGGCGCTGCGCCATCCCAACTGGAGTATGGGGGCGAAGATCACCGTCGACTCCGCCACCATGATGAACAAGGGCCTGGAGGTGATCGAGGCCTCCTGGCTGTTCGGCATGGCGCCGTCGCGCATTGACGTCGTCATCCACCGGGAGAGCGTCATCCACTCCCTGATTGAATACGCCGACAATTCGGTGCTCGCGCAGCTCGGCGTGCCCGACATGCGCATCCCGATTCAATACGCCGTCACCTACCCGGAGCGCTTCCCGTCTCCGGTGCGGCGGCTGAGCCTGGCCGAGTGGGGAACGCTCACGTTCTACCCGCCGGATCCCGAGGCCTTCCCGGCCATCGGGGCGGCCAGAAGCGCGCTCGAGCGCGGGGGTCTGGCGCCCGCCGCCCTCAACGGCGCGAACGAGTCCGCCGTCGGCCTCTTCCTCGAGGGGAAGCTTCCCTTCCTGCGGATTGCCCAGCTGGCCGCGGAGGCCGCCCAGGCGCAGCCCGCCGGAGACGGCGCTCCCACGCTCGCGGAAATTCTCGACGCCGACCGGGCGGCGCGCGAGTTTGTGCTCTCCCGGGCATAACGAATCTGAAACGAGGTGATTTTCTATCACGCAGGTATTGCTGGTGATTATCGCGGTCCTTCTCTTCGGGCTGGTGATTACGATCCACGAATTCGGTCATTTCTTCACGGCGAAGCTCTGCGGCATCCGCGTCAACGAGTTTGCCGTCGGCATGGGGCCGCAGCTGGTCAGCTTCCGCAGGGGGGAGACGGAATACTCCCTGCGCCTGCTGCCGATCGGCGGCTACTGCGCCATGGAGGGCGAGCAGGAGGACAGCGACGACGAGCGAGCCTTCAACCGCAAGCCGGTCTGGAAGCGGATTCTGGTCGTCGCCATGGGCGCGGTGATGAACATTGTGCTCGGCCTTCTGCTGATGCTGATCATCCTGCTGCAAACGCCGCTGATGGGCTCGAACGTCGTGGCGCGGTTTGAGGAGAACTCCGCTTTGCAGGCCGCCGGCATTCAGGTGGGGGATGCGATCACCTCCCTGGGCGGCTACGGCGTGCGCACCGACCGCGATCTCCAGTTCGCGATGGCGATCCTCGACATTTCCGGCGCGGACGCCGTCACCACCATCACCGTCGACCGCGAGGGCCAGCAGCTCACCTTCTCCGACGTGAAGCTCAACACGGTGACGCTCGAGGACGGCTCGAAGAGCATCGTCTTCGACTTCAAGGTGCTGGCCATCCCCAAGACGGTCGGCTCCGTGCTGCAGAAGGCGGTGGAGGATACCGTCTCCATCGTGCGCCTGGTGTGGCAGAGCCTGTATATGCTCGTCACGGGCCAGTTCGGCCTCAACGATCTGGCGGGCCCCGTGGGAACGGCCTCGGCCATCACCCAGGCTGCCTCGGCGGGCATGGAGAGCAACGGCTTCTACGGAGCGCTGAGCAACATCATCTACCTCATCATGGTGATCACCGTCAATCTCGGCATCATGAACCTGCTGCCGATCCCGGCGCTCGATGGCGGCCGCCTGCTCTTCCTGCTGGTGGAGGCCGTGGTGCGCCGTCCGATCCCGCGCCGCTTCGAGGGCGTCGTCACGGCGGCGGGCTTTATCTTCCTGATGATCCTCATGGTCGTCGTAACCTTCAGCGATATTCTCCGCCTGATCACAGGCCAGGGACTGGGAGCGTGACAATATGAGCAGACAAGTGAAAGCGGGGGGCGTCGCCATCGGCGGCGGCGCGCCCGTCACCGTGCAGTCGATGCTGAGCGTGCCCTCCACCGATATCGAGGGCAGCGTCCGCCAGGCGAAGGCCCTCGAGGCCGCGGGCTGCGATATCATCCGCGCCGCCGTGCCGGACATGGACGCCGTGCGGCTGATTGCCGCCCTCAAGGAGGCCGTGCGGGTGCCGGTTGTGGCGGACATTCATTTCGACTACCGGCTGGCCCTCGAGGCCGCCGCCGCAGGGGTGGACAAGATCCGCATCAACCCGGGCAACATCGGCGACGACAGCCGCGTCAAGGCGGTGGCGGACGCCTGCAGGCAAAAGGGGATCCCGATCCGCGTCGGTGTCAATTCCGGCTCGGTGGAGCGCGAGATCCTGGCGAAATACGGCGCGCCGACGCCGGAGGCCCTCGTGGAGAGCGCGCTCTACCACGCCTCCCTCCTCGAGCGCTTCGACTTCGGCGACATCGTCCTCTCGCTCAAATCGTCCACGGTCGATTCCACCATCCGCGCCTACGAGCTGTGCGCCGCGCGCTGCGACTACCCGCTGCACCTCGGCGTGACGGAGGCGGGGACGGAGCGCATGGGCCTCATCAAATCCTCGATCGGCATCGGCTCGCTGCTGCAGCGCGGCATCGGCGACACGCTGCGCGTCTCGCTGACGGCGGACCCGGTGCGCGAGGTGGCGGCAGGCCTCGATATCCTGCACGCCCTCGGCCTGCGCCCCGGCCCGCAGCTCGTCTCCTGCCCCACGTGCGGGCGCACGCGGATCGATCTCATCTCCATCGCCAACGAGGTGGAGGCGCGCCTGGCCTCCTGCACGAAAAACATCAAGGTGGCCGTGATGGGCTGCGTGGTGAACGGCCCCGGCGAAGCCCGGGAGGCCGACGTCGGCATTGCCGGCGGCAGGGGGGAGGGCCTCGTCTTCCGCAAGGGCGAGATTGTGCGCAAGGTGCCGGAGGAGCGCCTGGTCGACGAGCTGATGAAGGAAATTGAAGGCATCACCGTATAATTCCAGGTGGTGCAGAGCGCCGAAAAATTTTTTGTGAGAGGATCCAAAAAGCGCAGGCAATTCTTGCCGGATTGGCGAGCATTTTTGGAAAGTATCACGGAAAATTTTGGTGCAATGCGCCGCCTGAGCTGCCAGGCGCGAATTGTACGGTGATGCCTGAATTGCTCTGACGAAAACAGAGGGCGCCGGGCGCGAGTCCGGAGCCCTGTTTTTGAGAATGGCTGAGAGGGAAGAACGCTGCATGAACAAAACCTTTGGGGAATTTTTCCGCCCCTTTTTCAATCTGGATTCGCTGCCGGAGCCGCTCGTGCAGGGCGTGCTCGAGTCGCTGGAGATCGACCCGGTGAGCCGGTGCGTGTCCGCCACGGTCTCGTTTTCGTCGCTGGTGGAGCGCGAGGCGCTCTATGAGGCGGAGCGGCGCGTGGCGATGGCGCCGGGCCTGCAGCTCACGCGCGCGAGCCTGCACCCGAAGTTCCCGCCGGAGGCGTTCTGCGCCGGCTGCCTGCCGAGCCTTGTGCTCGAGATGAAGCGGCGCGACGCGAGCATCAACGGCGCCTTCTCGGACGCGGCGGCCCGCCTCGAGGAGGGGAGGATCGTCGTCACCCTGGCTCACGGCGGGGCCGAGCTGATGCGCCAGCGCCGCGCCGACCGGCTGATGAGCCGCATCATCGCCGAGGAGTTCGGCCTCACCGTGGCCGTCGATTTCGACGGCGTCACCGCGGTGGACATGGAGAGCCCCGCCTACATCGAGCGCCAGCGCCAGACGGAGGAGCGGCTGCGCCGCGAGGCCGTGGTGGAGTCGGTCTCCCAGTATGAGAGCACGATGAACCGCCAGTCTCCGCATGAGAGAAAGATAGCCGGGCGGCAGAGCCGGCCCCAGCCCGTGGGCACCGGCGGCTCCGCCGAGACATGGGGCGAGCGCGTGCCGCCCACCGTCAGCGTGCGCAGGGGCGCCACGCTCCTGCCCGCCATTCTGCCGGAGACGATGAAGGAGATCCACGGCCGCATGGGCCGCGTGCGGCTGATGCAGATCGGCAAAATCACGCCGGACATCGGCAGCGTGGCCGTGTGGGGCGAAATCTTTTCCACTGAGTCGCGCCTCACGCGCGACCAGAGCCGCAAGATTTATTCCATCAACATCACGGACTACACGGGCTCCATCACGCTCAAGCTGCTGCAGGACGCCAAGCAGTGCAAGGCTCTCGACGAGCTCTCGAACGGCACGAGCGTCGTGGTGCGCGGCGAGGTGGAGTACGACAAGTACGACCACGAGATCGTCCTGCGCCCGCGCGCGGTGGCGACGGTGGAGCAGGCCAAGGTGGTGGACGACGCGCCGGAGAAGCGCGTGGAGCTGCACCTGCACACCAACATGTCGAGCATGGACGGCGTCTCCGGCGTCGGCGATCTGATCGCCCGCGCCGCCAAGTGGGGCCATCCGGCCATCGCCATCACCGACCATGGCGTCGCCCAGGCGTTCCCGGACGCGATGAACGCCGCCGCCAAGGTTAAGAGCAAGGGCGGCCATATCAAGGTGATCTACGGCGTGGAATCGTATTTTCTCAACGACATGGTTCCCGCCGTCAAGGGGCAGTCCGACGCCCCGTTCGACGGCGAGTTCATCTCCTTCGATATCGAGACGACCGGCCTGAGCCCGAACCAGGAGCGCATCACGGAGATCGGCGCCGTGCGCGTGCGCGGCGGGGAGATCGTCGAATCGTTCGACACCTTCGTGAACCCGGAAAAGCCGATCCCGCCGAAGATTGTCCAGCTCACCGGCATCACGGACGACATGGTGCGGGACGCGCCGTCCGAGCGCGAGGCGCTCGAGGCCTTCTTCCGCTTCTGCGGCGGGGAGCAGGCGATCCTCGTGGCTCACAACGCGGAGTTCGACACCTCCTTCCTGCGGGCCGCCGCGCGCCGCTGCTCGCTGGAGTTCCCCTATACCTACATCGACACCCTGCCCATGTGCCGCTCCCTCCTGCACGATATCAAAAACCACAAGCTCGACACGGTGGCGGCCTACCTCAAGCTCGATCCCTTCAACCACCACCGCGCCTGCGACGACGCGACCGTCCTCGCCCGCATCTTCACGGCCCTGCTCCAGCGCCTAAGTGAAGACACGGGAGCGCAGACGGTGCAGGCGATCAACACCTCGCTCACCGGCGGGGACTGGAAGAAGCTCACGCCATACCATCAGATCATTCTGGTGCGCAACCAGACGGGCCTGAAAAACCTCTACAAGCTCATCTCCCTGTCGCACCTCAACTATTATTATAAAAAGCCGCGTATCCCCAAGAGCGTCCTCGTGCAGCACCGGGAGGGCCTGCTTCTGGGCAGCGCCTGCGAGGCGGGCGAGCTCTTCCGCGCCATCTTCAACGGCGCGCCCTGGGACGAGCTGTGCAAGATCGCGGATTTCTACGACTACCTCGAGATCCAGCCTCTCGGCAACAACCAGTTCATGGTGCGCGACGGCCTGGTGCCGGACGAGGAGCGGCTGCGCGAGTTCAACCGCACCGTCATCCGCCTCGGCGAAAAGCTCGACAAGCCCGTCGTCGCCACCTGCGACGTGCACTTCCTCGATCCGAAGGACGCCGACTTCCGCCGCATCCTGATGGCGGGCCAGGGCTTCAGCGACGCCGACAACCAGGCGCCGCTCTATTTCCGCACGACGAACGAGATGCTCGAGGAGTTCGCCTACCTGGGCCAGGAGAAGGCGTATGAGGTCGTGGTCAAAAACACAAACCTGATCGCCGACATGATCGAGGAGATCCGCCCGATCCCGGACGGCGTCTTCCCGCCCTTCATCGACGGGGCCGAGGAGCAGCTCAACACCATCTGCTGGAAGCGCGCGAAGGAGGTTTACGGCGACCCGATGCCGGAGCTGGTGCGCAAGCGCCTCGAGCGCGAGCTCGGCTCCATCAACAAGCACGGCTTCTCCGTGCTCTACATGACGGCCCAGAAGCTGGTGGCCAACAGCGAGGAGCACGGCTACCTCGTCGGCTCCCGAGGCTCGGTCGGCTCGTCGTTCGTCGCCAGCATGTCCGGCATCTCAGAGGTCAACCCTCTCGAGCCGCACTACATCTGCCCATACTGCAAGAACAGCGAGTTCATCCTCGACGGCAGCTACGGCTCCGGCTTCGACCTGCCGCCGAAGAAGTGCCCGAAATGCGGCTCCGATTACGACCGCGACGGCCACAACATCCCCTTCGAGACCTTCCTCGGCTTCGACGGCGACAAGACGCCCGATATCGACCTGAACTTCTCCGGCGAATACCAGAGCGGCGCGCACCGCTACACGGAGACGCTCTTCGGCAAGGACCACGTGTTCAAGGCCGGCACCATCGCCACCGTGGCAGACAAGACGGCCATCGGCTTTGTCAAGAAATACGGGGAGGAGAAGGGGCTGACCTATCACCGCGCCGAGGAGCTCCGCCTCTCGATCGGCTGCACCGGCATCAAGCGCACCACCGGCCAGCACCCGGGCGGCATGGTCGTCGTGCCCAAGGGCTACGAGATCTACGACTTCTGCCCCGTGCAGCACCCGGCCAACGATCAGAACTCAGACAACATCACCACCCACTTCGACTTCCACTCCATCCACGACACGATCTGCAAGCTCGACGAGCTCGGGCACGACGTGCCGACCATCTACCACTATCTCGAGGAGTACACCGGCATCCCGGTGATGAAGGTGTCGATGAGCGACCCGGAGGTGATGGCGCTGTTCCATTCCACAGAGCCGCTCGGCGTCACGCCGGAGGATATCGACTCGCAGACGGGCACCTTCTCGCTGCCGGAGCTCGGCACGCCCTTTGTGCGCCAGATGCTCGTCGATTCCCAGCCGCAGACCTTCTCCGATTTCCTGCAGATTTCCGGCCTCTCCCACGGCACGGACGTCTGGCTCGGCAACGCGGCGGACCTGATCGCCTCCGGCACGGCAAAGCTCAAGGACTGCATCTGCACGCGCGACGACATCATGAACGCGCTGATCATGCAGGGCGTGGAAAAGAAAATGGCGTTTACGACAATGGAATCAGTCCGAAAGGGCAAAGGGCTCACGCCCGAGATGGAGGACGCCATGCACGCCGCCAACGTCCCGCAATGGTTCATCGACTCCTGCAAAACGCTCAAATACATGTTCCCCAAGGCGCACGCCGCCGCCTACATGATCTCCGCCCTGCGCCTCGGCTGGTA
>CALWRP010000045.1 GCA_944383955.1 uncultured Clostridia bacterium | reverse complement strand
CGTATTATCATAACGTCATCACTGCGGCCATCGGCAAGTATGAGACCACCTATATGTACGATTCCGGTCTGCTTGACTTTGCCAACGGTACCGTCCTCGACCCGACAAGCGATCTGGGCATCCAGCTCTCGCAGGTGGAAAACTATCTTGAGTCCCAGAAGGCCAAGATTGTCTCCGCCACCACCGACGAGGAATTTGAGCAGGAGTATCAGAACATGATCGACACGCTCAACAGCTATCAGATCGACGCCATCGACGCCGAGTACGACAAGATTCTCCAGGAAAACTATGAGAAGTACGGGGAAACCATTGAGAACGTGAACTTTGATTTGTACGGCTGAGCCTTTCGCTGACCATAGCATAAGAGAAACAGGAGGGACGCCGGGGAAGCCGAAAACGCTTCCGCGGCGCCCCTTCTTCATACCGGAGGGATTTTCTTTGTCAAAAAAACAGAAAAAGAATTACCGTCTCGGCTACGACGCCGCCTCCCAGGTTCAGCTGCATGGCATGATGTTCCCTGGCGCGGTGCTTGTCGTCCTGTTCAACATCATCCCCCTGTTCGGGCTGATTTTGGCGTTCAAGAACTATAAGGTCACAGACGGGATTATGGGTATCTTCACCAGCCCGTGGTACGGCTTTCAGAATTTCAAAATTATTTTTTCCAATCATGATTTCAGCCGAATGCTTGTCAACACACTCGGGATCAATCTGATCGGCCAGCTGATTACCATCCCGCTGACGATCTTTCTCGCCCTGCTGATCAATGAGGTGCGCGCCGCGCGCTTTAAAGCGGCGGTTCAGACCGTTACATATATGCCGCATTTTGTCTCCTGGGTCGTTTTCGGAGGCATCGTGATCAACCTGCTCGACGCGGACGGCGGCGTCATCAACAATATCCTCACCAGCCTGCACATTCTGGAAGAGCCGAAGGTGTTCATGGCGGATCCCAACTCGTTCTGGGCGATCGCCATCGTCTCCAACATCGTGAAGGAGATCGGCTGGGGCACTATCCTCTACACGGCGGCCATTGCCGGCGTCGATCAGGAGCTGTACGAGGCCGCCGAGATCGACGGCGCAAAGCGCTGGCGCAAAATGTGGTACATCACGCTGCCTGGCATCAAGGGAACCATTGTCATCATGCTGATTTTTGCCGTCGCCGGCATCCTCAACAACAACTTCGACCAGATTTACGTTCTGCAGAACGCCTTTAACATGGAGCGCAGTGAGGTCATTGACACATATATTTACAAGGTCGGCCTCCAGCAGCTGCAATTCGGCGTGGCCGCGGCGATCAACATCTTCAAGTCCGTCCTGGCACTGATTCTGCTGCTCAGTGCCAACAAGATTTCCAACAAGCTGACAGACAGCGGCCTGTTCTGAGAGGAGGAAGCTTCATGCATTCGACGCTTTATTCCAAACATGAGAAGCATTTTCAGGCGTTCCTCTGCCTGATTCTGTTCCTCGTGATGCTCGTAACCGTCTACCCCATGTGGTATTCGTTTATTAATTCACTTGACAGCGCAAAGGATATCGCGCAAAATGGATATACACCCCTGTTTATCCGTGACTTCACGTTTGAGAGCTGGGCGACGGTCCTCAATGACCCGGAGATTATCCGTGCGTTTCTTACCACGCTCGGCCGTACTGTCGCCGTGACGATCCTTCAGACTCTGATTACCGCTATGTTTGCATACGGTTTTTCCCGTCCGAATCTGCGTGCAAGGCGTATTTACTCGACGCTCGGTTTTTTGAGTATGTATCTCAACGGCGGTGTGATCGCCTACTTCATTCTGTTCAACACGATGGGATTGTATGACAATTTCCTTGTCTATATTATCCCCTGCCTGTTTGGCGGTTTTTATAATGTGATCATTTATAATGCGAATTTCAAATCCATTCCGGAGAGTCTGTTTGAGTCTGCGAAGATGGATGGCGCGTCTGAGGTGCGCATCTTTTTCCAGATTGTAATGCCTCTTTCCCGCCCGGTCATTACCGCTTTGGGCATTTTTACCGCTGTGGGTATGTGGAACGATTATACCCAGACGCTTTATTATACGCGTTCTTCGGAGCTGCAAACGCTCTCCTACTACACGCTGTCCCTTTCCAAGTCGGCACAGTCCGCCGCAAACCTTGCCAGTACAATGACAGGCACGAGTGCTTCGTCCGTCATCACCGCGATGGCGGACGCATCCTCCAACTACAAGACGATTGAGCTCGCCTGCATGGTGATTTCCGCCATTCCGCTCATCGTCATGTACCCGTTCGCACAGAAATATTTTGAAAAGGGCGTCATGGTCGGCTCTGTCAAGGGCTGATGGGCCCTTCAGAAGGAGAGAATCATGATGAACACCGCACGCGAAATCCTCTGTGCCGCCTACACCGCAGCTTCTTCCCTGCCCGACGCGCACAGCCTCCACCTTGCCCTGCGCGGGGAGGACGGCGCGTTCGAGCCGCTCAACTACGGGATCGGCGTGCTCTTCGCCGAGGCCGACTTCTCAAGCGGCAAGCCGGCGGGGGAGACGATCGTCCTCGACGAGCCCGTCCTCAGCCGCCTTGAAAACGGCAGAATCGCCGTCACCGCCCTGCTCTCGACCGTGAACGGCGAGCCGCGCGGGACGGCCTCGTGGGAGACGGAGGACCTCGTCCGTTTCACCCGCCTGCCGCAGCCGCTCGCGCACAGCGCCCCGGCGGAGACGGCTGTGATCGGCGGGGAGAGCGTCGCGGCCAGCCTGCTCGATCTCACGGAGCAGGAGGCGGACTACCTGCGCCGCAAGCTCGGCGAGGTCAAAAACATCTCCGCCGACCCGATCGAAATCACCCTCGCCGCCGGGGAGGAGCTGCGGCTGCCGCCGCTCACGGCCCGCTACTCGGACGGCTCCGCGGAGGAGATCCCCGTCGAGTGGGACGCCGCCTCGCTTGCCGCCGTGGACACGGGCCGCCTGGGCGCGTACACGGTCACGGGCCGTGCCGCCGTGAAAGAGTACCGCACCCCGATCCTGTGGGGCATCGCCGACCCGATGGTGCTGCGCTATGAGGGCTTTTACAATTTCTATTTCCTCATTGGTACGAACGAGTACACCGAAGGCCGCGACCTGTGGATCCGCCATTCCGACACGATCGAGGGGCTGACCGGCGCGGAGGGCGTGTGCATTTTCCATGCGACGGAGTCGGGCGACCACAGCGGCTGCAACTGGGCGCCGGAGCTGCACGTCATCGGCGGAAGGCTGTGCTGCCTGTTTGCCTCGAGCACCAACGGCGAGTGGGACCACGTCCAGTCGCGGATCATGGTCTGCGAGCACAACCCGACGGTGCCGGAGCAGTGGTCGGAGCCGGTGCGCGTCACCCGTGCGGACGGCTCGCCGCTCATCGAGGACGGCATCACGCTCGACATGACATACTTCGAGGCCAATGGCAAGAGCTATTACTGCTGGGCGCAGCGGACGATTGACGCGCGCGGCACGGACAGCTCCGACCTCATGATTGCCCCGGTCGATCCTGCGCATCCCGAACGCCTCGCCGGGGAGCCGGTTCTGCTCTGCCGCCCGAAATACGCCTGGGACCGCCAGCACACGGAGGTCGACGAGGGGCCGAATGTCCTGAAGCACGGCGGGAAGCTGTATCTGAGCTATTCCGGCGACAGCGTGAGCGATTACTACTGCCTCGGCTGGCTGATCGCCGATGAGGACGCGGATCTGCTCGATCCGGCCTCGTGGGAGCGCACCGGCTATCCCGTCCTCGCGCGCGAGCACGTCGCGGCGGAGCGCGGCCCCGGCCACAACTCCTTCACGAAGGACGAGTACGGCCGCGACGTGATCATCTACCACGCAAAGCCGGACGGCGGTATGCGCAGCTTCTTCGCCCGCACAATCCACTACGGCTTTGACGGCACCCCGCTGCTCACCCTCACCCCGGAGCGGTATCTGCTGCCGGAGCTGCGCGCGGTGACGGCGAAGGTGACGGTGCGCTGATGAGCGAACCGTTCTCCCTGCCGTGCTTCTGCGGGCATGACTGCGCGCGCTGCGTGACATATCTTGCGTCCCGGCGGGATGACGACGGTTTCAGACGGCGGGCGCAGGCCTTTTACCGCGAGGCCTTCGGCCTTGCGGTCCCGCTTGCCGGTTGCCGGTGCGGCGGCGGACGGTCGCAGGAGGTCTTCGCCCTGTGCCGGGAGTGCCCGTTTGCCCTCTGCTGCCGGGAGCGCGGGATCGACGCCTGCGCCGCCTG